>NZ_JBBCBW010000001.1:0-497974 GCF_037204085.1 Variovorax sp. CCNWLW235
GCAGCGAAATAAAGGAGGAGCCGAAGGCGGGGGACATTCGCGGAGGGGAGTACCCGGTGGCCTTTGCACACGCCCTGGACAGCAGCGCCAAGAACAACAGCACCAAGAACAAAAATGACAAACAACACCCGCACCCCGCAACAGACAGCCGAACACGTCCGAGACGGCATGTTCGCGAACGACAACGCCAGCAAGGGCCTCGGCATGCGCATCGTCGAAGTCGCCCCCGGCCAGGCCACCCTGCAGATGCAGGTGCGCCCAGACATGCTCAACGGCCATGCCATCTGCCACGGCGGCTTCATGGCCACCTTGGCCGATTCCACCTTTGCATTCGCCTGCAACTCGTACAACGAACTCACGGTGGCCTCGGGCTTCTCGATCGACTTCATCGCGCCGGCACACGAAGGCGACGTGCTCACCGCGCGCTGCTTCGAGGTTTCGAAGGCCGGGCGCACCGGCGTGTACGACACCGAAATCACCAACCAGCGCGGCGAGCGCGTCGCTATCTTTCGCGGACGTTCGTATACCGCCAAGGGCCGCCCCGCCGTTGCCGCCTGAGGAGACACAAACACCATGACAGCCAGACACCCCGCCCCCGGCGAGCTCGAGCCCATCGAAACCGCGAGCCGCGATGAAATTACCGCCCTGCAGCTCAGCCGCCTGCGCGCCACGCTGCAGCGCGCATACGACAACGTGCCGCACTACCGCAAGGCCTTCGATGCCAAGGGCGTGCATCCGAATGATCTGAAGTCCCTTGCCGACCTGTCGAAATTTCCGTTCACCGTAAAGAGCGACCTGCGCGACAACTATCCCTTCGGGATGTTTGCGGTGCCGCGCACACAGGTGGCGCGCATCCATGCCTCCTCGGGCACCACCGGCAAGCCGACCGTGGTGGGCTACACGCTCAAAGACATCGACACCTGGGCCGACCTCGTTGCGCGCTCGATACGCGCCGCGGGCGGGCGGCCGGGCGACATGGTGCATGTGTCCTACGGCTACGGCCTCTTCACAGGGGGCCTCGGCGCCCACTACGGCGCCGAGCGCGCGGGCTGCACCGTCATCCCGATGTCGGGCGGGCAAACCGAAAAGCAGGTGCAGCTCATTCAAGACTTCAAGCCCGACATCATCATGGTCACGCCCAGCTACATGCAGGTGATCATCGAGCAGTTCGAGCGCCAGGGCCTGGATGCAAAGAACAGCTCGCTCAAGATCGGCATCTTCGGCGCCGAGCCCTGGACCGAAGCCATGCGCCGCGACATCGAAGGCAAGGCCGGCCTGGACGCAGTCGACATCTACGGCCTTTCCGAAGTGATGGGCCCCGGCGTGGCCAGCGAATGCGTCGAGAGCAAAGACGGCCCGGTGATCTGGGAAGACCACTTCTATCCCGAGATCATCGACCCCGACACCGGCGAGCTCAAGGCCGACGGCGAAGAAGGCGAACTGGTCTTCACCTCGCTCAGCAAGGAGGCCATGCCCATCGTGCGTTACCGCACGCGCGACCTCACGCGCTTGCTGCCGCCCACCTCGCGGTCGTTCCGCCGCATGGGCAAGATCGTCGGGCGCAGCGACGACATGATGATCATCCGCGGCGTGAACGTGTTTCCCACGCAGGTGGAAGAAGTCGTGCTGGCGCATGAGCGCCTTTCGGGTCTCTACCAGGTGCACGTGCGCCGCGAAGGCCTGCTCGACGAAGTCGAGGTGCATTGCGAGCTCGACCACCGCAACGCCGCCATCGACGAAGCCGAACGCAAGGCCATCGCCGGCTGGGTGCAGGACCGCGTGAAGACGCTGGTCGGCATTTCGACCACGGTGCGCGTGTTCGACCCCGATTCCATCGAACGCACGCAGACCGGCAAGGCCCGCCGCGTGATCGACACGCGGCCGCGCTGAACGCGCGCACCACTTCCATTCTCTTTGCAGACAAAGGACACGCACATGTACACCCAGGCAATGGACACCATGGGCAAGGACTCAGGCGACGACGGCAAGAAAAAGGCCGTGCGCTCCGCCGACGAAATGCGGCTCGAAGAACGCTTCGACGCTCGCATCGACGCCGGCGAGTTCATCGAGGCGAAGGACTGGATGCCCGAGCACTATCGCAAGACGCTGGTGCGCCAGATCAGCCAGCACGCGCATTCCGAAATCGTGGGCATGCTGCCCGAAGGCAACTGGATCGGCCGCGCGCCCACGCTCAAGCGCAAGGCCATCCTGCTGGCCAAGGTGCAGGACGAAGGCGGCCACGGCCTGTACCTGTACGCCGCCGCTGAAACGCTGGGCACCTCGCGCGACCAGATGTTCGATGCGCTGCACAGCGGCAAGGCCAAGTACAGCTCGATCTTCAACTACCCCACGCTCACCTGGGCCGACATGGGCACCATCGGCTGGCTGGTCGACGGCGCGGCCATCATGAACCAGGTGCCAATCTGCCGCTGCTCGTATGCGCCGTATGCACGCGCCATGGTGCGCATCTGCCGCGAAGAGAGCTTTCACCAGCGCCAGGGCTACGAAGCCCTGCTGACCATGATGACGCATGGCACCCAGGCGCAGAAGGCGATGGTGCAGGACGCGGTCAACCGCTGGTGGTGGCCCTCCATCATGATGTTCGGCCCGCCGGACGACCAGTCGCCCAACTCCGCGCAGTCGATGCGCTGGGGCATCAAGCGCTTCAGCAACGACGAGCTGCGCCAGAAGTTCGTCGACGCCACCGTGGAGCAGGCGCGCATTCTCGGCGTGACTCTGCCCGACCCCGATCTGAAGTGGAACGAAGAGCGCCAGGCGCACGACTTCGGCACCATCGACTGGAGCGAGTTCTGGCGCGTGGTGGGCGGCGACGGCCCCTGCAACCGTGAGCGCCTGCAGGCCCGAGTCGATGCCTGGGAAGAAGGCGCCTGGGTGCGCGAAGCCGCCATGGCCCACGCCAACAAGCAACCCATGAAGGAGGCCGCATGAGCGCCGAACAGAAACAAGAGTGGCCCCTGTGGGAAGTGTTCGTGCGCAGCAAGGCGGGGCTCGACCACAAGCACTGCGGCAGCCTGCACGCAGCCGATCCGAAGATGGCGATCCAGCTGGCCCGCGACGTGTACACGCGTCGGCAGGAAGGCAGCAGCATCTGGGTGGTTCGCTCGGACCAGATCGTGGCGAGCGACCCAGGGGACAAGGACATGTTCTTCGATCCGGCGGAGGACAAGGTGTATCGGCATCCGACGTTCTATTCGTTGCCCAAGTCCGTGGACCACATGTAGGCGGCCGGCATGCAAGCATCCATAGAACTGAACCGCACCCCCACGGTGCAATACCTGCTGCGCATCGGCGACACCTGCCTGGTGCTCGCGCAGCGCCTCGGCGAATGGTGCGGCCATGCGCCCGTGCTGGAAGAAGACATTGCCATGGCCAACATCGCGCTCGACCTCGTCGGCCAGGCCCGTGCGCTGCTCACCCACGCCGGCAAGCTCGAAGGCCAAGGCCGCGAACACGACGAAGACCAGCTTGCCTACCTGCGCGACGAGCGCGACTACTTCAACCTCACGCTGGTCGAGCTTCCGCGCGGCGATTTCGCCTTTGCCGTGGTGCGCAACACCATGGTGGCCACGCTGCTCAAGCTGCTGTGGCAACGCCTTGCCGCGTCGAGCGATGCCGAGGTGGCCGCCATCGCCGGCAAGGCCGTGAAGGAGGCGCGCTATCACCAGCAGCATTCGGGCGACTGGGTGGTTCGTCTCGGCGATGGCACAGATGAATCGCGCCGCCGTACGGAAAAGGCGCTGAAGCAGCTCTGGCTCTACATGCCCGAGCTGTTCGAGAGCGACGCGGTGGATGAAGCAGCCAGTGCCACCGGCCTAGGCCCGGCATGGAGCGAATTGCGCGAGCCGTGGCTCGCCGAGATGCAGCAGGTGCTCGAGGCCGCCGGCCTCGCAATGCCGCCGGAAGCCGCCTTTCGCAGCACCGGCAAGCACGGCGTGCACAGCGAGCACATGGGCTACATCCTCGCCGAGATGCAGCACCTGCAGCGCTCTTACCCGGGAGGCGTGTGGTGAACGCCGTCGCATCGCGCGTCGATGTGGCGTGGGCCGTGCTCCATACGGTGCTCGACCCCGAAGTGCCGGCCGTTTCTGTCTGCGACCTTGGCATCGTGCGCGAGGTGATCGAGCATGACGATGGACTGGAGATTGTGCTCACGCCCACCTACTCGGGCTGCCCCGCAACCGAAGCCATCGAGCACGACGTGCTCGCCGCCATCGAACAGGCCGGCCTCGGCCGCGCACGCGCCACGCTGCGCCGCGCGCCCGCATGGAGCAGCGACTGGATCAGCGACGAAGGCCGCGCCAAGCTCAAGGCCTACGGCATCGCACCGCCCGCGCATCTCACACCGGAAGCCGCGGCCAACACGGCAATGCCCATCCGCCTCTTCGGCCGTATGGGCGGCGGCGAACGCATCGCCTGCCCGCGCTGCGCGAGCGAACGCACCGAACGCCTTTCCGCCTTCGGTTCCACCGCATGCAAGGCGCTCTACCGCTGCATGGCCTGCCGCGAACCCTTCGAACATTTCAAGCCGATCTGACAAAGCGATGAGCACCCTCTTCCACCCGCTGCGCGTGAAGGCCATCGAGCCCGACACGGCCGAGGCAGTCATCGTGTCGTTCGAAGTACCGGCCGACCTGCGGGAAACCTTCGGCTTTACCCAGGGCCAGTACCTCACGCTGCGCCGCGACATCGACGGGCAGGACCTGCGCCGCTCTTATTCGATCTGTGCCGGCCTCGACGACGGCGAGCTGCGCGTCGGCGTGCGCAAGGTGCGCGGCGGCGTTTTCTCCAACTGGATCAACGCGCACCTGCAGCCCGGCGACACGGTGCAGGTGATGGCGCCGCAGGGCCGCTTCTTCGTGCCCATCGAACCCGGCGCCGCGCGCCACCATGTCGGCATTGCGGGCGGCAGCGGCATCACGCCGATTCTCTCCATCATGAAAACCGTGCTGGCGCGCGAACCGCTTAGCCGCTTCACGCTGATCTACGGCAACCGGCAGCTGCAATCCACGATGTTCAAGGAAGAAATCGAGGACCTGAAGAACCGCTACATGACGCGGCTGGTGCTGCACCATGTTTTCTCCGACGAGCACACCGATTCGCCGCTGGGCCACGGCGTGATGAACCGCGAAAAGATCGGCGAGTTTCTGCAGACGGTAGTTCCCGCCGTGGGCATCGACCATGCCTACGTTTGCGGGCCGTTCCAGATGAACGACGAGGCCGAGGCTGCGATGCTTGCCGCGGGCGTGCCCGAGGAGCGCATCCACATCGAGCGCTTTGGCGTTGCGCTGCCCTCTACCACGTCGGCAGGCCAGGTGGGTGCAGTGGTGCACGAGGCCTTGCCCGGCGATGCCAAGCAGGCGCGCATCACCATCGTGCGCGACGGCCTGCAGCGCGAAATCGCCTTTACCGAAGGCCAGCCGAGCATTCTCGATGCAGCCTCGGCGGCGGGCCTCGAAGTGCCCTTCTCATGCACCTCCGGCGTGTGCGGCACCTGCCGCGCCAAGCTGGTGGAGGGGGAAGTCCGCATGGAAAGAAATTTTGCGCTCGACAAGAATGAAGTGGCCGCAGGATTCGTGCTGACCTGCCAGGCGCACCCCCTCACCGAACGCGTCACCCTGTCGTTCGACGAGCGCTGACACCACAACAACGATTTTTCAACCCGGAGACAAACCAAAATGAAATTCTTCAAGCCCCTGGTGATTGCCGCGCTGTGCGCCACAGCCGCCGTGGCATGGGCCGATGTGAATGTCGGCGTGACGCTCTCGGCCACCGGCCCGGCCGCCTCGCTCGGCATTCCCGAGAAGAACACCATCGCGCTGATGCCCAAGACCATCGGCGGCCAGAAGATCAACTACATCGTGCTGGACGACGCCTCCGACACCACGGCCGCCGTGGCCAACACGCGCAAGCTCATTGCAGAGAACAAGGTCGACATCGTGCTGGGCTCGACCACCACGCCCAACTCGCTCGCAATGATCGACGTGGTGAGCGAAGCCAAGACGCCGATGATTTCCATCGCCGCCTCGGCCCGCATCGTCGAGCCGATGGATGCCAAGAAGCAGTGGGTCTTCAAGACGCCGCAGAACGACATCATGATGTCCCTGGCCATTGCCGAGCACATGGCCACCAGCGGCGTGAAGACGGTGGCCTTCATCGGCTTCTCCGACGCGTACGGCGAAGGCTGGTCGCAAGAATTCGCGAAGGCGGCCGAGCTGAAGAAACTCAAGATCGTGGCCAACGAGCGCTATGCGCGCACCGACACCTCCGTGACCGGCCAAGCCTTGAAAATCATGGCCGCCAAGGCCGACGCGGTGCTGGTTGCGGGCTCGGGCACGCCGGCCGCGCTGCCGCAGAAAACGCTCAAGGAGCGCGGCTACACCGGCAAGATGTACCAGACGCACGGCGTCGCCAACGCCGACTTCCTGCGCGTCGGCGGCAAGGACGTGGAAGGCACCTTCCTGCCTGCCGGTCCGGTGCTGGTGGCCGAGCAACTGCCGGCCAGCCATCCGGTGAAGAAATCGGCCATGGCCTACGTGACTGCCTACGAGGGCGCGAACGGCAAGAACACGGTATCGACCTTCGGCGCGCACGCATGGGACGCAGGCCTGCTGATGACGTCGGCAGTGCCTGTTGCATTGAAGAAGGCTCAGCCGGGCACACCCGAATTCCGCGCCGCGCTGCGCGACGCGCTCGAGCAGGTGAAGGACGTGGCCGGCGCCCACGGCGTATTCAACATGACGGCGAACGACCACCTGGGCCTGGACCAGCGTGCCCGTGTCATGGTCAAAATCGAAAACGGCGCCTGGAAATACCAGCCCTGACCTGGTCTCGCTCCCTCCCCCTCTGGGGGAGGGCTGGGGTGGGGGCTCGACGGCATCGACGTTCGTGCAGCCGTGAATACGGGGGCTGCGCCCATCCCAACCTTCCCCGAACGGGGAAGGAGCAATGCAGACACTGATTCGATACAAGGGCTGAGCCCAAAGGTTTTCTATGGATCTGCAGATCGCCCTTTTGCTGGGGCAGGACGGCATCGTGAACGGTGCCGTCTACGGATTGATGGCGCTTGCTCTTGTGCTGGTGTTCTCGGTCACGCGCGTCATCTTCATTCCCCAGGGCGAGTTCGTCGCCTTCGGGGCGCTCTCGATGGCAATGCTGCAAACGGGCCGGGTGCCGGCCACGCTGTGGCTGCTGATTGCGCTCGCGGCCATGGTGCTGGTGGTCGAGTTCTGGCGCTGGAAGCGCGGCGCGGTCGTCGACTGGGCTTCGGCAGTTGCGTGGTGCGTCGTGTTGCCGCTGGCCGCCGCCGCACTGGTATTGCTGCTCAAGCCGACATCGATGGCGGCCCAAGCCGTCACCACGCTGGTGTTGATCGCGCCGCTCGGACCGCTGCTCTATCGCCTTGCCTACCGGCCATTGGCCGATGCCAGCGTGCTGATGCTGCTGATCGTCTCGGTCGCGCTGCACGGCGTGCTGGTGGGGCTGGGCCTGCTCTTCTTCGGCGCCGAGGGCTATCGCACCGCGCCGTTTTCCGAAGAGCGCTTTGACATGGGCGGCATTCCCGTCAGCGGGCAGTCGCTGGTGGTGGTGGGTGTCACGCTGCTGCTGGTGATTGCAATGTTCCTGTTCTTCGGCCGCTCGATGATCGGCAAGGCTCTGCGCGCCACCGCCATCAACCGCGTGGGCGCTCGGCTGTCGGGCATTCCTACGGAGCTCTCGGGCGACTTGAGCTTTGCGCTCGCGGCGCTCATCGGCGCAATTTCGGGGCTGCTGATTGCGCCGCTCACCACGGTGTATTACGACACCGGCTTCCTGATCGGCCTCAAGGGCTTTGTCGCCGCCATCGTGGGTGGGCTGGCGAGCTATCCGCTGGCGCTCGCGGGCGCGCTGCTGGTCGGGCAGCTCGAAGCCTTTGCTTCGTTCTGGGCCAGCCCGTTCAAGGAGGTGCTGGTCTTCACGCTGATCATTCCGGTGCTGTGGTGGCGCTCGCTGCACAGCCATCATGTGGAGGACGAGGAATGAACGACACCTCCGCCAACAACACCGCAGGCGCGGCGCCGCCATCAGCTGGCCGAGCGCTGGTCACGCCGAGGCAGCTCACGCTCGGCTTTGTCGTGCTGCTCGCAGCGGCCTGGGGCTTCCTGCCGGAGTTCACGGTCTCGGTGCTCAGCAACATCGGGCTCTATGCACTGGTTGCGGTCGGGCTGGTCATGCTGACGGGCGTGGGCGGCATGACCTCCTTCGGCCAGGCCGCTTTCGTGGGCGTGGGCTCGTACGCGACTGCGTGGATCTGCACATCGCCCACCGCGGCGGCGTGGATGGGCGGCATCGTCGGCCCCGCCTTGCTGCCATGGGCCGGGCTGCTGCTGGGTTTGCTGCTGACTTTCGCCCTGGCATGGGCCCTTGGCGCGGTCACCCTCAAGCTGCAGGGGCACTACCTGCCGCTGTGCACCATTGCCTGGGGCCTCAGCCTGTACTACCTGTTCGGCAACATGGATTTCCTGGGCGGGCAAACAGGCATCACCGGCGTGCCGCCGCTGGTGATTGCCGGCTTCTCGCTGGCCACGCCGCGCGCGCTTGGCGTGGTGATCTGGGCCGTGCTGCTGCTGGCGCTGTGGGCCATGCACAACCTGCTCGATTCGCGCGAAGGCCGCGCGATTCGCGCGCTCAAGGGCGGGCGGCTCATGGCCGAGTCGATGGGGGTGGACACCGCCCGCCACCGCGTGAAGCTCTTCGTGCTTGCGGCCCTGCTGGCGGCCGTGTCGGGCTGGCTCTATGCGCACCTGCAGCGTTTTGTGAACCCCACGCCTTTCAACCTGAACATCGGCATCGAGTTGCTGTTCATGGCGGTGGTCGGCGGCGCGGGGCACCTGTGGGGCGCGGTTCTGGGCGCTGCGCTCATCACGCTGCTGAAGGAAAAGCTGCAGGACGTGCTGCCTTCGCTGCTCGGCAGCAGCGGGAATTTCGAGGTGATCGTGTTCGGCCTGCTCATGCTCTTTGTGCTGCAGCGCTTTGCGGATGGACTGTGGCCGACGCTGGCGCGCATTGCAAGGCGCTGGCTGCGCCCGCATGCGGGTGCTGAAATCAATGCTTCGCAGCCCTCGGCGATGGCGGTGCAACTGGTACAGCGCAACCTGCCTGCCAAGGGCGAGGTCATGCTGCAGGCCACGAACGTCAGCAAGCGCTTCGGCGGCCTCGTGGCCAACAACGACATCTCGATGACGCTGAAGGCGGGCGAGATCCACGCGCTGATCGGGCCGAACGGCGCGGGCAAAAGCACCTTCTTCAACATGATCTCGGGCGTGGACGATCCGAGCTCGGGCGAAGTGCGGCTCGCGGGCCAGCCCATGGCGGCCAAGCCTTCGCGCGTGTTCGCCGCGCTCGGCCTCGGTCGCACCTTCCAGCATGTGCGCCTGCTCGGGCAGCGCAGCGTGGTCGAGAACGTCGCGCTCGGTGCCCACCTTCGTGCCCGGCGCGGCTGGCTTGCCGCCATGCTTCGGCTGGACCGCGCGGAAGAAGCCGCACTGCTGGCCGAAGCCCGCCGCCAGATCGAGCGCTGCGGCCTCGGCGCGCATGCCGATACGCCCGCTGCATCGCTCTCGCTCGGCCAGCAGCGTGTGGTCGAGATTGCGCGCGCGCTGGCCGGCCAACCCTCGGTGCTGCTGCTCGACGAACCCGCCGCGGGCCTCCGTCACCTGGAAAAGCGCGCACTTTCCGTGCTGCTGAGCCAGTTGCGCGCCGAAGGCCTCGGCATCCTCGTGGTGGAACATGACATGGAATTTGTGATGAACCTTGCCGACCGCATCACCGTGCTGGAGTTCGGCACGGTCATCGCGACCGGCACGCCGGCCGAGGTGCAAGCCAATCCGCGCGTGCTCGAGGCCTACCTGGGCGGCGCCGACGACCAGCTGCTGGAGGACGCACGATGAGCCATCCGCTTCTTCAGCTCGACGGTTTCTGCGTTGCCTACCGCACCGTGGAGGCGGTGCACAGCGTGCGTCTGCATGTGAACGAAGGCGAGATCGTCACCGTCATCGGACCCAACGGCGCGGGCAAGACCACGCTGCTGTGTGCGGCGATGGGACTGCTTCCTTCCACCGGAAGCCTCTCGCTGCATGGCGAACGCATCGCGCGCCCCAGTGTCGAGACCATGGTGGCGCGCGGCGTGGCGCTGGTGCCCGAGCGGCGCGAGCTGTTCGGCGACATGTCGGTGGAAGACAACCTGCTGCTCGGCGGCTTCTATCAATGGCGCAAGGGCAAGCGCGACCAGCGTGCGCGCATGGAAGAAGTGTTCGAGATCTTTCCGCGCCTGCGCGAACGCAAGCCGCAGTTGGCTTCGACGCTTTCGGGCGGCGAGCGCCAGATGCTCGCCATCGGCCGCGCGCTGATGGCGCGACCGCGGCTCTTGATGCTCGATGAACCTTCGCTGGGCCTGGCGCCGCTGGTGGTGCGCGAAGTGCTGCGCGTGGTTTCTCAACTGCGCAGCCATGGCGTCTCGGTGCTCCTGGTGGAGCAGAACGCGCGCGCTGCGCTGCAGGTGGCCGACCGCGCCTATGTTCTGGAGATGGGCGCAGTGGCGCTTGAAGGCAAAGCCGGAGACCTGCTGCACGACCAACGAATCATCGACACCTACCTGGGCATCGGCAACAAGCACTGACCGTCTTCCTCTCCCTGCCTTTCTCCCTCCCCTTCCGGGGGAGGGTCGGGGTGGGGGCACGACGGCACTTGATAAAGCACCGCGCCGAACGAACGCCGCTTGCCCCCATCCCAGCCTTCCCCCGGAAGGGGAAGGAGCTAATACAAAGCCAAAGGACATCATCATGACCACCCTTCAAAGCTACATCGCCGGCCGCTGGATCGGCAAAGAGACTGCCCAGCAGTTGCGCAGCGCCATCAATGGCCAGGCCGTGGCCAGCACGCATGCCGAGGCCATCGACTTCGCCGAGGCGCTGAACCACGCGCGCCGGTTCGGCCTGCCCGCACTGATGGCGCTCGACTTCCAGCAGCGCTCAGAACGCCTGAAGGCACTGGCCAAGTACCTCGCTGCGAACAAGGAAACGCTCTACGCCATCTCGGCCCACACCGGCGCGACCCGCGCCGACAGCTGGATCGACATCGAAGGCGGCGCCGGCACGCTCAGCGCCTATGCCGGCATCGGCACCAACGAGCTGCCCTCGGGCAACCTGGTGCATGAAGGCCCGGCCTTTCCGCTGGGCAAGAAGGGCGGCTTCGCGGGCACGCACATCCTGGTGCCGCGCGGCGGCGTGGCGGTGCACATCAATGCGTTCAACTTTCCGGTGTGGGGCCTGCTCGAGAAGTTCGCGCCCAGTTTCCTCGCGGGCATGCCGTGCATCGGCAAGCCGGCCACGGCCACCAGCTACCTCACCGAGGCGCTGGTGCGGCTCATCGTTCAGTCGGGCATCCTGCCGGAAGGCAGCCTGCAACTCGTGGTCGGCGGCACGGGCGACCTGCTCGACCGGCTCGAGGGTGCCGACGTGGTCACCTTCACCGGCTCGGCAGACACCGCCGCCAAGCTGCGCGTGCACCCGAACCTGGTGCGCCAGTCGATTCCGTTCAACGCCGAGGCCGATTCGCTCAACTGCGCAATCCTCGCGCCCGACGTGACGCCTGACGACGAGGAGTTCGACCTCTTCGTGAAAGAAGTGGCGCGCGAAATGACCATCAAGGCCGGCCAGAAGTGCACCGCCATCCGCCGCGCGATCGTGCCGCGCCAGCACCTGGATGCGGTGGCCGAACGGCTGCGCGCGAGGCTCGCAAAGACAGTCATCGGCGACCCGTCGCGCGAAGAAGTGCGCATGGGCGCCCTCGCCTCGCATGCGCAAAAGTCCGACGTGGCCGACCGCGTGGCCTCGCTGTTGCAAGGCGCCGAACTGGTCTACGGCGAGCGCGACGGCTTCTCGCCGGTAGGCGACGGCGTGAACGAAGGCGCGTTCTTCGCGCCCACGCTCCTGTTGAGCCGCAAGCCGCTCGAACACGATGCCGCGCACGATGTCGAAGCCTTCGGCCCCGTCAGCACGCTGATGCCCTACGACGGCATCGACGAAGCGCTGGCGTTGGCCGCGCGAGGACGCGGCAGCCTGGTGGGCACGCTGGTCACGCGCGACCCGATCATCGCCGCCAAGGCCATTCCGGTGGCTGCCGCATGGCACGGCCGCCTGCTGGTGCTCGACCGCGAGGCCGCCGCCGAATCGACCGGCCACGGCTCTCCACTGCCGCAGCTCAAGCACGGCGGCCCGGGCCGCGCGGGCGGCGGTGAAGAGCTCGGCGGCCTGCGCGCGGTGAAGCACTACCTGCAGCGCGCCGCGGTGCAGGGCTCGCCCACCATGCTGGCCGCGATCACCGGCGAGCATGTGCGCGGCGCGGCCGTGCGCGAAAGCGAGGTGCACCCCTTCCGCCGCCATTTCGAAGACCTGCGAATCGGCGACTCATTGCTTACCCACCGCCGCACGGTCGGCGAGGCCGACATCGTGGCTTTCGGCGGCATCTCGGGCGACTATTTCTACATGCACTTCGACGAGGTGGCGGCCAAGGAGTCGCCCTTTGGCAAGCGCATCGCCCACGGCTACTTCGTGCTGTCGGCGGCGGCGGGCCTCTTCGTTTCACCCGCGCCGGGCCCGGTGCTCGCCAACTATGGGCTCGACACGCTGCGCTTCGTCAAGCCGGTGGGCATTGGCGACACCATCCGCGCACGCCTGACCTGCAAGCGCAAGATCGACCGCAACAAGAAGGACGCGAGCGGCCAGGGCCAGGGCGTGGTGGCCTGGGATGTGGAGGTGACGAACCAGGACGGCGAGCTGGTCGCGAGCTACGATATCCTGACCCTCGTCTCCAAGAAACCAGAATCCACCTGATGTTCGATCTCACAGGAAAAACAGCACTCGTCACCGGCGGCAATGGCGGCATCGGCCTGGGCATGGCCCAGGGCCTTGCCCAGGCCGGCGCCCGCGTCATCGTTGCCGCGCGCAATGCCCAGAAATCGGCCGCCGCGGTCGAAGCGCTCAAGGCGCTGGGCAGCGACAGCTTCGCGCTCGAAGTCGATGTGGCCGATGAAGCCTCGGTGCAGAAGGCCTTCGACGAAGCGGCCGCGCGCTGCGGCAGGCTCGACATCCTCATCAACAACGCCGGCACCACGGTGCGCAAGCCGGTCGACCAGTTGGCGCTGGACGAGTGGCACAAGGTGATGGACACCAACCTGACCAGTGCCTTCCTGTGCAGCCGGGCCGCGCATCCCCACCTGAAGAAGGCGGGCGGCGGCAAGATCATCAACATCGGCTCGATGATGTCGATCTTCGGCGCGCCCTACGCCCCGGCTTACGCCGCGAGCAAGGCGGGCATCGTTCAGCTCACCAAGTCGACCGCGCTTTCGTGGGCGGCCGACAACATCCAGGTCAACGCAATTCTTCCTGGCTGGTTCGAAACCGAGCTGACCGACGGCGCCCGCAGCCAGATTCCGGGCCTGTACGACCGGGTGGTGGCCCGCGCCGCCGCCGGCCGCTGGGGCCAGCCGGCCGACATTGCCGGCACGGCGGTGTTTCTCGCGAGCCAGGCCTCCGACTATGTGACCGGCACGGCCATTCCAGTGGACGGGGGCTTCTCCATCTCTGGCTGAAGTCGGGCGGGCCGTGTAAATTCGGCCGCCATGCTCTTCTGGTTCCAGATTTTTCTTTTTATTGCCGGCACGGCCGCGCTGCTCTACGTTTCGCGCGGGCCGCTGCGCCAGCCGGGCTCGCACGGCTTCTATCGCTTCTTCGCGTGGGAGTGCATGCTGGTGCTCATCATCGTGAACCTGCCGGTGTGGCATGTCGACCCGCTGTCGTTCACCCAGCTGCTCTCCTGCGTGCTGCTGGCCCTTTCGATCTGGCTGCCGATCCATGCGGTAAGGCTGCTCAAGGCCCATGGCAAGCCGACCGAGGCGCGCAACGACGATCCGGCGCTCTATGGGTTCGAGAAGACGTCTTCCATCGTCAGTACCGGCGCCTTCCGCTACATTCGCCACCCCATGTACACGGCGCTGATGCTGCTGGCCTGGGGCGCCTTCCTCAAGCAGTTCACCTGGCTCACCCTTGCGCTGGTGCTGGCGGCCACGGCGCTGCTGTTTCTGACGGCGCGCAGCGATGAAAAGGAATGCATCGCGCATTTCGGCGATGCCTACCGCGACTACATGCGCCGCACGCGGCGCTTCATTCCTTTCCTGCTGTGAAGAGCCAGGGCTTTCCCAGCGGGCCGCAAGCCGCCCTCCTGTTCCTGGCACTGTTCCTCTGCGAGTTCGTCATTGCCGTTGCACTGCGCGACGCCAACCGCTGGCTTGGGCTCAACGAGATGCAGCTTGGCGTGCTTGCCGCCGTGCTGGGCAACGGCTGCGTCTTTGCCGGCGTCATGCACTTTCAGCAGCTCACCTATCGCGAGTTGTTCCACCAGTCGCCGGCCTCCGCCAGGGCCACGCTGGTGCTGATCGTGCCGCCGGTGCTGCTGCTGGTGCCCGGGCTGATGGTGGTGATAGTGACCGCGATGAACCTGCTGGTGCTGGTCGCGCCGCTTTCGGCCTGGGAAGAATCGATGTTCAGCCGCATGGCCGACGGCAGCGTTGCCGCCACGCTGGCCGTGTGCGTGATGGCGCCCCTGCTCGAGGAAATGCTGTTCCGCGGCATCGTGCTGCGGGGTTTCCTGCAGCGCTATTCAAGGTGGCAGGCCATCCTGGGCTCGGCGCTGCTCTTCGGGGTGGCACACATGAACATCTACCAGTTTGTCGTGGGCCTGGTCTTGGGCACGGTGCTCGGGTGGCTCTATGAGCGCACACGCTCGCTCATTCCCTGCATCGCGCTGCATGCGGCCTACAACACCGGCACGATTTTCTTGAATGACCTGCCCGAAACGATTTCGGCCGCGGACGCCGCGCTGGCCCTGCTGGCAATCTTGCTTGCAACGGTGTGCGGCGCGCTGGCCCTGCGGCACATGCTGGTGGCGCCCATCGCGCGCCGGCCGGCGCCCTGACCCGGGCCGCCGCCTCTCTCAAGAAACTAGGTTTACAACGGCGCGAGCGGCCGCGCATCCACCGCGTCGCCATCGACGATGAAGTGACCGCCCGCCACATGGTGCAGCGTGCGCAGGTCGTCATGCCCCGTGAAGTTCCAGCGCCCGTCGGCAAACACGCGCGAGTCGGCCTGCGCGGCGATCACCTCGCCCAGGAACAGGTCGTAGCTTTGCTGAATGTGCGGCTCCGGCAGCAGCCGGCACTCGAGCCACGCCACGCAGCCTTCCAGCAAGGGCGCCGTACCGGCGGTGCCCGCAAAAGTCTGCAGCCCGTAGGCCGCGAACTTGTCCCGCCCGTCGCGCTCGACGATCTCGCGGCCCGAGCTGTTGCCCAGCGCTTCCGTCAGGTCGAGCTGGGCGCGCGCGGGCACTTGCAGCGCGAAGGTGCCCGCACCTTCGAGCAGCTTGCGGGTCCAGGTGCTCTTGTCGAGCACCACGGCCACCTTGGGCGGATCGAAGTCCAGAGGCATCGCCCAGGCCGCGGCCATGATGTTGCGCTGCCCGCCGTGCGCCACGCTCACGAGAACGGTGGGGCCGTGGTTGATCAGGCGGTAGGCCTTGGCCAGGGGGACTGGTCGGCGGTGAATGGCGTTCATGAAGATTGTCGAAGAAAGGAAGGTCGAGTCGCGGCAAGCGACCCACGAAGACGGACATTCGTCATCTTCGTGCCAGAAGTGCGCGGTGCGACACCATTTCACCGCCGCGTGCTGCAAGTGGGCCAAAGCTCGCATCTTTCGACACGGAAGCAACGCAAGTGCGCAAGATCCGATGCGCCGGGTCGGCGTCGTCCCGCGGGTGCCAAGCCTGCAGCACTCGCTCGGCAGGAACCGTAACAGGCAGCTTGAAAATCTCCAAGCCGAGCCCATCCGCCACGGTTCGAGCCAACGATTCCGGCACACAGGCGACCAATGCCGAACGTGCGACTGCCATCAATGCACCGTAGCCACTGGGCACAGTCAATGCAATTTGTCTCGCAACGCCTATCTCGGCCAGAAGTCGGTCGACAGACTCCTTCGCCATGCCACGTTGGATGACAGCCACGTGTTGCTGGGCGGCGAAACGCTTTGGCGTAATGCGTGCCTTCAGCAGTTCATGTTCCGCCCGGACCACGCCGACAATCCGTTGTTCATAGAGCAGAGAACTCAGGACTTCGGGGCCCTTGTCGAACAAGGTCCCTACGTCCAGATCGATCCTGCCTTCGCGCAGCGCCATCGCATCGCTATTGCTTTCGGGAACGAAGCGCAGCCGCGCCAAAGGAATGTCTTTCCGAAGTGCAGCAAGCAATGTGGCGCCATAGACAATTCCCATCCCCTCGGGCGCCCGCACCGTGAACTCGCGCTCCACACGCGCCAGCGGTACGCCGCCATCCGGTTGCATCAACATTCTCGCTTCGGCGATCAGGCGGCGCACCGGCTCGCGCAAGGCATCCGCCCTTGGCGTCGGAATCAGCTTGCGGCCGGCTCTCACAAGAATTGGATCGCCGAGTGCGTCCCGGATGCGGGCCAGCGTATGGCTCATGGCGGGAGCACTCAGATGCATGCGCTGCGCGGCCCCCGCCACACTTCCTGCGCCCAGCAGTGCGTCGAGTGCGGCAAGTAGATTGAGATCCAATGAGTTCATTTTGTGCAGCTTAAGCATGAGAACAATGCACTGTACAGATTCGAAACCCTGGCTGACACTTCGCGCCCCAAAGCACGGAGACCCTTGTGAACCCTTCAGATGCCAGCCGCACCGCCGTTGCCACCTCGCTGATGCGAGCACTTCATACGCGGGGCGACCCAGTTCCGCTGTTGAACGATCCATGGGGCGACCGCCTGATTCCTGACGCGGTGCGAATAGCCCTGCGCGAGCGGGCATTGCAGAGCGTGGATGCATCCAGGCGCTTCGAAGCCGCAGAAGCGCCCGACAAGATTCTCGACGCCGCGCTGCGCGCCAACCCTGCATATGCGGACGTAATCTTACGAAGCCGCTACACCGAGGATGCACTGAAGGCCGCCGTTGCACAGGGCGTCGCACAGTACGTGATCATCGGTGCGGGTTTCGACAGCTTCATCTGCCGCCGTCCAGCTTGGGCCGAAGGGCTGACGATCTATGAGGTCGACCACCCCGCGACCCAGCGCATGAAGCGACAGTGCTTGCAGAGATGCGGGGTTCCCGAATCCGCCGACGTACATTTCGTCGAGGCCGACCTGGCCGTCGAAACGCTGGGATCGGCCCTGGGGCGATCCTCTTTCCAAACCATGCAGCCGACCTTCTTCTCGTGGCTCGGGGTCACCATGTATCTGACGCGGGAGGCTAACCTCGCCACTCTCCGCGCGATCGCTTCATATGCCCCGGCCGGAAGCGAACTGGTTTTCACCTATGTGGACGAGGCTATCTTGTGTGACGCCGATCACGAGGAAGTCGAAAGCTTCCGCAGATTGAGAAGCAAGGTGGCCTCCGTCGGCGAAGCGTTCCTCTCGGGTTTTGACCCGGCTACCTTGAAGGCAGTGCTGCTTGATGCTGGTTTGCTGCTGGTGGAGGACTTCGATGGCGACCATGCGCTCGCACGCTATGACGCGGCAGGGACTAGCGGCTTGCAGCCGGCCCGGGCCGCGCACATCGCGCACGCCCGCCTTGTCAGCGGTGCGATGTCCGCCCTCTGAATCCGCACGAGGCCCTATCAGGCGCACCGCGGTGCGGGGCGCTCCAGACCGATCCCGCCGACGGAGAAAACATTTGTTCAGAGTACCGATTGCCCTGCGACAAATTGAGAGCGTGCCCAAGTGCACAGGGCATCGGGTGCTCCGCGCAGCGAAATAAAGGAGGAGCCGAAGGCGGGGGACATTCGCGGAGGGGAGTACCCGGTGGCCTGTGCACGCGCCCTGAACAGCAGCGCAAACAACAACGCCACCCCGAACAAGTCCACCCTACCCCCCGCGGCTAAGCATCCGCCCCGCCCGAGCCAGCACTTTCGCCTCGGCGCCACCGCCGCGATACGCGAGCACCCCATTCACGAACACCCGCTCCACGCCCAAGCTCACGCCGTGCGGCTTGTCATAGGTGGCAGTGTCGGCAATGGTCTCCGGATCGAACACCACCACGTCGGCCATCGCACCCACGCGCAGCAACCCGCGGTCGGCGATGCGCAGATTGCGCGCCGTCATGCCCGTCATCTTGTGCACGGCCTGCTCCAGCGTGAACAGGCGGCGCTGGCGCCAGTAGCGCGCGAACACGCGCGGGAAGGCGCCCCACAGGCGCGGATGCGGATGGCGGTCGTGCGGCAGGCCGTCGCTGCCGATCATGGTGAGCGGATGCGCAATGACGCGCTCCACGTCTTCTTCCTGCATCTGGAAATAGCAGGCGCCGCCGGGCTTCAGGCGCAGGCAGGCCTCCTGTTCGGTGGTGCCCCACTCGCGCGCAATGTCGGAGATGAGGCGGCCGGTCATCTCGGGATGCGGGTCGGACCAGGTCAGCAGCACGTCGATGACGCCATCGACCAGGTCTTCGCGCAGCACGGTGGAGCCGGCCACATAGGGGTACACGTCCATCGAAATTTTCTGCCGCTCCGCCAGCGCCTCGATCAGCGGCAGCGTTTCCTTCGTGCGGCCCCAGTTGGCTGGGCCGGCGCACTTGTGGTGCGAGATGACGAGCGGCACGCCGGCGCTGAAGGCCGTGTCGCCCGCTTCATGCAGCGCCTCGATGATCTGCTGCATCTCGCTGCGCAGATGCGTTGCGTAGACGCCGCCATGCCTTGCGACGACATGGGCGAGCGCCGTGACTTCCTCTGCGGGAGCGGCAAACGCTTCTTCATAGAACAGCCCCGACGACATGCCATGCGCACCCTCGGCCATGCTGCTGTCGAGCAGCGCCGCCATGCGCGCCAGCTCGTCGGCGCTCGCGGGGCGGTCCAGTGCTTCCATCGCCGCAAAACGCAGAGTGGTGTGGCCCACCAGCGCCGCAACGTTCAGCGCAGGCTGTGTTGCATCGACAGCCGCGCGGTACTCGGCCATGGTGGCGTGCTTGAACGACTCCGCACCCAGCAGCGTGAGCGGCGGCTTGGACTGCGGCGTGCGGTACGGCGCGAGCGAAATGCCGCAGTTGCCTGTGACAACGGTGGTGATGCCCTGCGATACCTTGGGCAGGCAGAGCGGGTCGCGCAGCACGATGGCGTCGTCGTGCGTGTGCGCGTCGATGAAGCCGGGGGCTATCACCTTCTTTCGGCAGTCGGCGATCTCGATGTCGGCCAGGGTGATGCCTTCGGGCAGCCGCTCGCGCAGGCCTTCGCCGAGCGCAACGATTCGATCGCCCTGCAGCAGCACGTCACCAGTCCATGAAGGCCCGCCCGAGCCGTCGACCACAAGGCCGGCTTCGAGCAATACGGCTTTGGCTTCTCCACTCACGATGCGCGGCCCCCTGTGTTGATGCCGCCGCCGTCCCAGCTTTGCAGCGGGTGCGTGGCGGCGTCGATGCCGTGGCGCTGAAAGGCTTCGCGCGCGCGCTGCAGGCGCTGCACCGCGGGCTCGCCGCGCCGCTGCGCCACCAGCACCGTGAGAATCTCGATGGCGGTGAGATGCGTCAGGTAGGCATCGATGCCCACGTGCATCACCGCGTCGTCGGGCACGGAAAGGCCCAGCAGAAAGTCGGCCTTGGCCGCCAGCGCGGTGTCCGGCCGCGTGAGCGCGACCACCTTGGCGCCCTGCCCGCGCGCGATGTCCACCGCATCGAGCAGCGAAGGCATGCCGCCCACGTGCGAAATGGCGATGACCACGCCGCCCGGCCGCTGCGCGGCACCCGCCACCTGCTGCAGGTGGTAGTCGGCCCAGGCATTGGCCGAAAGGCCGAGCCTGAAGAGCCGTGCCTGCAGGTCGTTGGCCATGAACCACGAAGTGGCGCCCGCACCGTACAAGTCGACATGCGGTGCGGCCGCAATGGCGGCTACCGCTCCTTCGAGCACCTGCATGTCGAGCTGCCCACGCACGCCCGAGACCGAGGCCGCCGCGCTGCGCGCGATCTTGCTGACGACTTCATCGGCTGCGTCCTCGATGTTCACGCGCCGGTGCAGCGGCGAGCCGCCCAGCGCGAGCTCTTGCGCGAGCGCAAGCTTGAACTCGCGCAATCCGGCGAAGCCCAGGTCGCGGCAGGTGCGCATGATGGTGGGCACCGAGCTGCCCGAGCGCTCGGCCAGCTGCTCGAAGCTTTCCTCGAGCGCGCGGTCGGGGTCTTCGAGGATCAGGTCGAGAATCGCGCGGCGCGTGGCAGGCGCGCTGCTGCGGATCTCGCCGATCTTCTGAAGCAATGAAGGAGTCATCGGTTGGCGTGGCTCAGAAGTGCATGGCGACGGCGTCGCTCACGCGGTAGTTCTCTTCGACCACCGGCATCCAGTGCCATTTGTCGAAGGTGGTGCAGGGGTGCGAAATGCCCAGGCCGACGCGGTCGCCCACCACGGGTGCCTGCGCTTCTTCGGAAGCGTCCCAGCGCAGGTAGGCGTGCTGGTCATTCAGCGCGGTGATCTTCCAGCCGGCGGGCACGGCCTGCGCCTCGAGCATGCCGCGGGGCGCGCGTGCGATCGGCACCGGCATCGAGAGATCGAAGGAAATGTCGCGCTTGCCGACTGCAAGAATCGCCAGGCCCGCTTCGGGCCGCGACTGCACCGTGGCCCACACCTCCATGGCGGGGCGCAGGCTCTCGCCGCAGTCACAGCCCAGCCGCTCGTCGACCGCGCTCACCATGCGCTTGTAGAAGCCGTGGTCGTGCGTGACATAGCAGCCCGAACGCAACAGGCCGCGAACGGGCGAACCCAGCGCGGGCTTCAGCCGGCCGGCCACCAGGTCGAAGATGGCCGAGCCGCCGGCGGAGACCAGCACCTCGGGGGTTTCGAACAGCTGCTGCGTGTCGCAATGGCGCGCAATGGCTTCCACGCGGTCCATCAGCGCGGTGGCGTAGGCCCTGTCGGGTTCGCTGGCGCCGGTGGCGCCCTGCCCTTCGTAGGTTTCGATGCCCACGAGCTTGACCGCATCGCTGGCGCGCAGCCGGGTGGCGAGCGCCACGGCTTCTTCGTGCGTACGGCAGCCGGTGCGTGCCCCTTCGACACCGATCTCGACCATGACCTCGAAAGGCACGCTTGCCGGATGGCGTTTCGCCCAGTCGTCGATCAGCGCAAGCTGCGCGAGCGAATCGACCAGGAACACGATGCGCAGGTCGACATGCGCCTGCAGCAGCAGCTGGATGCCGCCCAGGTCTTCGTCGCTGACCACCTGGTTGGCGATGAGCGTGCGGCGCGCGCCGGCCGCCACGCCCACCGCGAGCTGCGTCACCGTGGCAAAGGTCAGGCCCCAGGCGCCGGCATCGAGCTGGCGCTGGAAGAGTTGCGGCGACATGGTGGTCTTGCCGTGCGGCGCCAGGTCGATGCCCCACTCGCGCACGCGCGACTGCATCCAGGCCAGGTTGTGCTCGAGCGCCTCGCGCTTGAGCACGGCCAGCGGCAGCGGCAGGTCGCCCGCGAGCACGTTCCAGCCCGCGGCGCCAACCTCGCTGCGGCGACGCGGCGGCTGGGTGCGCGGGTAGCCCTTGAAGCTGCTGCCCAGCAGCGGGTCGTTGAAATCGTTGTTGTCGGTGGCGGCGGTGATGTCGGTCATGGTCATGCGGCGATGTTGGAGAGCAGCTCTTTGCGGATGCAAGCGCTGTAGTGTCCGACGGAAATCTCATCGAGCGGCGGCACGGTCTGCGCGCAGGCCTCGATGGCGTGGGGGCAGCGGGTGCGGAACACGCAGCCCGATGGCGGCGAGATGGGGCTGGGAATGTCGCCCTTGAGGGCGATGCGCTCGGTAGCCAGCGTCGGGTCGGGCTTAGGGCTCGCGGCCAGCAGCGCCTGCGTGTAGGGGTGCGAAGGCCGCGCAAACAGCTCGTCGGTGGTGGCCACCTCCATCACCTTGCCAAGGTAGAGCACCACGACGCGATCGCACAGGTACTCGACCACGTCGAGGTCATGCGAGATGAAAAGCATGGTCAGCCCAAGCCGCTCGCGCAGGTCGGCCAGCAGGTTGATGACCTGCGACTGGATCGACACGTCCAGCGCCGACAGCGGCTCGTCGGCCACGATGAACTCGGGCTCCACGGCAAGCGCGCGCGCCACGCCGATGCGCTGGCGCTGCCCGCCCGAGAACTCGTGCGGAAAGCGGCTCGCATGCTCGGCGCGCAGGCCCACGGTTTCGAGCAGCTCGGCAATGCGCTTGTCGCGCGCGGTGGCGCCCTTGTGCAAGCCGTGCGTGGACAGCGCCTCGCCGAGGATGGCGCTGATGCGCATCTTCGGGTTCAGGCTTGCATACGGGTCCTGGAAAATGATTTGCAGCTTGCTGCGCAGCTTGCGCATGCGCTCGCCCGAGAGTGCGCCGATGTCGTCGCCGCGGTAGAGCACCTGGCCATCGGTGCGCTCTACGAGCCGCAGCACGGTGCGGCCGATGGTGCTCTTGCCCGAGCCCGATTCACCGACGAGGCCCAGTGTCTCGCCGGGATGGATGGCGAACGACACATCGTCGACAGCGCGCACCGGGCGGTCGCTGCTGCCGAAGTATTTTTTGAGGCTGCGGACTTCGATGAGGGGGACGGCGGTGGTCATGAGGATGCTGTATTGGCTCCTTCTCCCGCTTGCGGGAGAAGGCGGGGGATGAGGGTGCGTGCCAAGGCCATAGGGGTCACCCTCACCCCAGCCCTCTCCCGCACGCGGGAGAGGGGGCAAGACGGGGACAGCGGGCGCCTCATGCGACCCTCGCGAGTTGGGCATCCGGTTGCACGCGAATACAGCGCGCCTGCCGATCCTGGCGGATATCGATCAACGGCGGAATCGCTTCCCTGCAACCCGGCAGCGCATGGTCGCAGCGCGGCTCGAAAGCGCAGCCCGGCGGCGGCGCGAGCGGGCTCGACACCTGCCCGCGGATCGCGAACAGCCGCTTCGGCTTGGGCTGCCCCGGCAGGCGCGCCTTGCCCGGAAGACAGGCCAGGAGCCCCTGGGTGTACGGATGCTCAGGCTGCGCGAACAGCGGCCGCACGGGCGCGCTTTCGACCACGCGGCCCGCATAGAGCACCACCACGTCGTCCGCATGGTGCGCGACCACGCCAAGGTTATGCGTGATGAACAGGATGCTCATGCCCGTCTCGGCCTGCAGCCGGCGCATGAGCTCGAGGATCTGCGCCTGGATGGTCACGTCAAGCGCGGTGGTGGGCTCGTCGGCAATCAGCAGCGTCGGGTCGCAGGCCATGGCCAGCGCAATCATCACGCGCTGGCGCATGCCGCCCGAGAGCTGGTGCGGGTACTCGTGAATGCGCTGCGCCGCGGCCGGTATTTCAACCAGCTCCAGCATGCGCAGCGCGTGGGCCATGGCCGCCTTGCGGTCGAGCCCCTTGTGCAGCCGCACGCTCTCGGCAATCTGCTCGCCGATGGTGAAGACCGGGTTCAGGCTGGTCATCGGCTCCTGGAAGATCATCGACAGCTGGTTGCCACGCAGGCTGCGCATTTCGCGCTCGCCGATCTGCAGCAGGTCGAGCGACTTGCCTTCGCGCGTGACGAAAGAAGCCGAGCCGCTGACCTGCGCGTTCGCGGTCTTGGGCAAGAGGCGCATCAGCGTGAGGCTGGTCACCGACTTGCCCGAACCCGATTCGCCCACCAGCGCCGTCGTCTTGCCGGGCTGGATCGAGAAGCTCACGTCGGCCACCGAGCGGATGAGGCCGTCTTCGGTGGGAAAGCTGGTGCTCAGGTTGCTGACCTGGAGACGCGGTGAATTCGTAGTGGTCGTCATCACAGCGTCTTCTTGAGCTTGGGGTCGAGCAGGTCGCGCACGCCGTCACCCAGCAACTGCAGCGACAGCGCGGTGAAGATGATGGCAAGCCCCGGAAACAGCACCACCCAGAAGGCCTGGTGCGCATACTGCTGGCTGCCCGCAACCATGGTGCCCCAGGTCGGAATTTCAGGCGGCACGCCGACGCCGAGAAACGAGAGCCCCGCCTCGGCCAGGATGGCGTAGGCAAAGATGAACGACACCTGCACGAGGATCGGCGACATCAGGTTGGGCAGGATGTGCCGCCACAGGATGCGCGAGGTGCGCACGCCCAGCGCGCGCACCGCTTCGACGAACAGCAGCTCTCGCACCACCAATGTCGAGGCCCGCACCACCCGTGCCACACGCGGCGTGTACACCAGCACCAGCGCAAGCACGGTGTTGATGAGCGAAGGGCCGAGTATCGCGACGAGCGCGATGGCCAGGAGGATGTCGGGGAACGACATCATCGCGTCCACCACGCGCATCAGCGGCGCGTCGAGGCGGCGAAAAAAACCGGCCATGAGACCCAGCACGGTGCCGGCGACGACTGCGCCGAGCGCGGTGAGCGCCGCAATCGCCAGCGAGTAGCGCGCACCGTGCACGATGCGCGAGTACATGTCGCGGCCCAGTTCATCGGTGCCCAGCAGGTGCTCTGCACTCGGCCCCTTCAGGCGTTGCAGCACGGCCGTGTCGTTGGGATCGATGGAGGCGAACAACGGCGCGCCGATGGCCATGACCGCGATGACCAGCAGCACCAGCGCGGAGACCATCACGATGCGGCGGTGCATCAGCTGGCGGAGCATTCGGGGCATTTGCATGTTGTTGTTCTCTCAAACCTTCACGCGCGGATCGACCACCGCATACAGCAGGTCGATGGAGAAATTGATCAGCACGTAGATACCCGCAATCACGAGCAGCGCGCCCTGGATCACCGGATAGTCGCGCCGCAGCACCGCGCTCACCACCAGGTTGCCGACACCCGGCAGGCCGAACACGGTTTCGGTGATGACGGCGCCGCCGATCATCAGCGCAACCGTGAGGCCGATCACCGTGACGATGGGCACCAATGCATTGCGCAGCGCATGCTTGAGCACAACCGTGCTTTCGCTCAGGCCCTTGGAGCGCGCGGTGCGCACATAGTCTTCGCCGAGCACGTCGAGCATCGAAGCGCGCGTGAAGCGGATGATGAGCGCCGAGTTCAAAAGGCCGAGCACCGTGGCCGGCAGCACCAGCGCATGCAGCCGCTCTGCAAACGGCGCATCGGGCGCGCCGTAGCCTGATACCGGAAACCAGCCGAAGGACACGGCAAAGATCTGGATCAGCACGATGCCGAGCCAGAAGCTAGGAATGCTGGCACCCAGCATCGCGATGCCGGTGAACAGCTGGTCGACCACGCGCCCGCGGAACACCGCCGAGACAATGCCGCAGGGCACGCCGATCAGCGCCGCAATGGCCACGGCCATGAGCGCGAGCAGCGTGGTCGGCTCGGCGCGCTCCCACAGCGCCTGCGTGACGGGCCGCTGCAGGAAGATGGAGGTGCCGAGGTTGCCCTGCAGTACCTCGCGAAGCCAGTAGCCGAACTGCACGGGCAGCGGCTTGTCCAGGCCGTATTCCTTCTGCACGCGCGCAATGTCGGCGGCCGTGGCCTGGTCGCCCAGCAGCACCGAGACCGGGTCGCCCGAAGCCGCGCGCGTGAGCACGAAGACGAGCACCGCCACGATGGCAAGCACCACCAGCATGCCGGCGGCGCGGGAAGCGATGTAGCGGATCATGGGGTGCAGTCTTGTCGAGCCGATGCGAAAGCGGAAGGCGCCATTACTTGATCCGGGCGTTCCAGAAGAACGGCCAGGTGGCCGGCTGGTAGTTGTCCAGCGCCGGGCTCTTGGCCGAGAGGCCGTTGAACTTGCCTACGTTGATGTACGGCACTTCTTCGTAGACCACCTGCTGCACCTTGCCCCACAGCGCGCCGCGCTTGGCGGGGTCGCTTTCGACGTTGAAGGCCTGCAGCGCCGCCTTCTTGGCGGGCGTGTCCCACCAGCCGGGCGCGCCGTCACCGAGCTGCGGCGGGGAAAGCATCGGCTCTGGAAACTGGCCCGAGTGGGTAACGTAGATGTCCCAGAGCTTGGGGTCGTTGCGGCGCTGCACCAGCGTGGCCCAGTCGACCACGTTGAGATCGACCTTGAACCCGGCGCGCTTGAGCTGCTCGGCCATCAGGAGCGACATGTTGTAGTGAAAGTCGTACTGGCGGCTGGTGAGCACGCGGACCGGCTCGCCTTTGTAGCCGGCCTTGGCCGCGGCCTCCTTGGCCTTGGGCGCGTTGCGTTCGTTGTACAGCGTGGCGCCGGCTGCCGAATAGAACGGCGAGCCCTTCGGAAAGTGGTTGCCCTCGGCCACGAAGAAGCGCGTGTCGCCAAAGCCGGCCGCGAGCATCTCGCCCTCGCCCAGCGCCGTTTGAATGGCCTGGCGGATGGCCTGGTTGGAGGCAACGCCTTCCTTGGTGTTGAGCACCAGGTACGGAAAGCCGAACGACGGCGTCATGATCGGCACGGTCTTGCCGCCAGCCTTCTCCAGCCGGGGCAGCGCCTCCACGGGCAGCAGGTCGGCAAAGTCGTACTGGCCGGCCAGGGCGCCTTCGACGCGCGTGCTGGCGTTGGGCACCGGCACGAAGCGCAGTTCTTCAATCGCTGCTTCGCGCTTGCCGCCGTAGCCGTTCGCGGGCTCCTTGCGCGCGGTGTATTTGTCGAAGCGCGTGAGCAGCACGAACTGGTCGGGCCGGCGCTCCTTGAACTTGTAGGGACCGGTGCCGACGAACTCCTTCAGCGGCGAGGCGATGGAGTCCTTGGCCATGATGGCGGCCATGCCGCTCGGCAGCGCAAGCTGCGACAGCAGCGGCGCATACGGCGCCTTCAGCACGATCTCCACGCCCAGCGGGCCCTTGGCCTTGAGGCTCTCGACTTCCTTGCCCACGGCCTTGCCGCGCGGCGACTGGTCCATCCAGCGCTGCAGGCTGGCCACCACGTCGTCGGCCGTGAGTTCGCGGCCGTTGTGCAGCATCACGCCCTTGCGCAGGGTAATGGCGTAGGTCTTGCCGTCGGCGGAGATCTTGGGGCTGCTCTCGGCCAGCATCGGCACCACGTTCCACTTGGCGTCGAAGGTGTAGAGCGTTTCATACACGTGCTGCATGATGGTTCCGACCAGGTCGGCGGTCGACGCCATCGGGTCGAGCGTCTGCGGCTCGGCCACCATGGCCAGCGTGGCAAAGTTGCGCGGCCCCTGGGCCTGCGCCTGCTGTTGGGGCAGCGCGGCGCACAGCAGCGCGAGCAGGGAAGCACCCAGCAGGCTGCGCTTGGACAGGTGCGGCAGGCGCTGGACAAGACCGGCGTGAGGCATGGGGAACTCCTTCATGGGGCGGGCAGGGTTTGAAAGAAATTTTCTTTTCGGCCCGGACTTTGAAGCAGTATTCATGCCAAATCATCCGTGTTAACCCTTGTTTGAAGGTTTTTCTGAAACTAATTTTCAGATTGGATCGATACTTGCGATCCTCTTTTCTTCTTTCTCACTTCAGGAGTTTTCCCATGCCGCTCGAATACCTCGGCGCCCCGCCCGTCGCCTCGGACCGCCAGGCCCGCCCCTTCTCCCCGGCAGTGCGCGCGGGCGATTTCATCTACGTGTCGGGCCAGGTTCCCGCCAATGCAGAAGGCGAAATCGTGGTGGGCGGCATCGAGGCGCAGACGCGCCAGGTGATGGAAAACCTGAAGAAGGTGCTCGCACTGGCCGGCGCCACGCTCGACGACGTGTGCAAGAGCACCGTGTGGCTGCAGGACGCGCGCGACTTTGGTGCCTTCAACCGCATCTACATGAGCTATTTCGGTGAAAACAAGCCGGCGCGCTCGACCACCGAGGCGCGCCTGATGGTCGACGCCAAGGTAGAGATCGACGTGGTGGCCTACAAGCCCAAGTAAGCGGCGCCAGTCAGCCCTACAGCAGCTCGGTCTTACGCTGGATGATGCGCGAGACCAGCCCGTATTCGACCGCCTCCGCAGCCGAGAGCCAGCGGTCGCGCTCGATGTCGGCCAGCACCACGTCGATCGGCTTGCCGGTTTCGCGTGCAATTTCGTGCGCGATGCGATGGCGGGCCTTGATGATCTCCTGCGCCTGGATCGCGATGTCTGTCGCCTGCCCGCCCGCGCCACCGCTCGGTTGGTGAATGAGAAAGCGCGTATTGGGCAGGCACACCCGGCGTTCCTTCGGCGCGGCCAGGTAAAGATGCGTGGCAGCGCTGCCGACCCATCCGGTGCCGATCATGTTCACCGGCGCGGAAATGAAGCGCACGATGTCGTGAATGGCATCGCCCGATTCCAGGTGGCCGCCGGGCGAGCTCACCAGAATGTCGATGGGTTTGTCCTGGCTGTCGGCGTCGAGCGCGATGAGCCTGCGCGTGACGTCGGCGGCCACCGAGTCGGTGATGCTGCCGAAGATCAGCAGCGTGCGCGACTTGAAGGCTTTCTCTTCCAGGTAGGAATTGCGCGGCTCCGCGGTGGCGGCGGGCGTGGTGTCGTCGTCGGTTTCCATGATCAAGAAGCACTCCTGTGATTGAACGGCATCTTGCCGATCAGACAGACAGTTTCGCCGACATTGCATGCACGCGTGGCAGCGGCACCAACTCAACCCGCCAGACGTCCCGCCACCAGTTGCAGCACGCGGTCGCAGCGCTTTGCAAGCTCCTGGTCGTGCGTCACCATCACGAAGGCCGTGCGATGCTTGTGCGCGAGTTCGATCATCAGCGCGAACACGGTGTCGGCCGTGTTGCGGTCGAGGTTGCCCGTGGGTTCGTCGGCCAGCACGCAGGCCGGTTGCGTGACCAGGGCGCGCGCAATGGCCACGCGCTGGCGCTCGCCGCCGGAAAGCTCGGCCGGTCGGTGATGCAGACGGCCGCCAAGGCCCACGCTTTCGAGAATCTTGGTGGCGGCGGCTGCCGCTTGCGCGGGCTCGGTGCGCCGGATCTTGAGCGGCATCGCCACGTTGTCGAGCGCGCTGAATTCAGGCAGCAAGTGGTGGAACTGGTAGACGAAACCCAGGTGCTGGTTGCGCAGGCGGCCCTGCTCGGCCGCATCGGCATGCGCAATGTCCTTGCCGAGCAGCTCGACCTTTCCGGAGGTGGGCGCGTCGAGCCCGCCCATCAGGTGCAGCAGCGTGCTCTTGCCGGAGCCCGAGGCGCCGACGATCGCCAGCGTTTCTCCGGCGCGCACGTCCAGGTCGACGCCGTGCAGCACGGTGAGGTCGATGCGCCCCTCGTGAAAGCGCTTGGTGAGCCCGCGGGCCTTCAGGACGACATCACTCATAGCGCAGGGCCTCGGCGGGGTTGACGCGGCTCGCGCGCCAGCTCGGATACAGCGTGGCCAGGAAGGCCAGGACAAGGGAAATGATCGCAATCGGCATGATGTCGCTGCGCTGCGGGTCGCTCGGCATCTTGCTGATCAGGTAGATGTCCTTGGGCAGGAAGCTCGCATGAAAGAGCTGCTCGAGCGCGGGCACGATCACGTCGATGTTGTAGGCGATGCCCAGCCCCAGCAGCAGCCCGGCCACGGTGCCGATCACGCCGACCATGGCGCCCTGCACCACGAAGATGCCCATGATGCTACGCGGCGAGCTGCCCAGCGTGCGCAAGATGGCAATGTCCGCCCGCTTGTCGGTCACGGTCATCACCAGCGTGGACACCAGGTTGAAGGCGGCCACCGCCACGATGAGCGTGAGGATGATGAACATCATGCGTTTTTCGACCTGCACGGCCGCAAACCATGTCTTGTTCTGGCGCGTCCAGTCGCGAATGAGGAACTGGCCCGGCAGCGTGACGGCCATCTGGTCGGCCACGTCGCGTGCCTCGTTCAGGTCCTTGAGCTTGATGCGGATGCCGGTGGGCCCGTCGAGCCGGAACACGCGCTGCGCGTCTTCCGCGTGAATCATGGCCAGCGCGGAGTCGTACTCGTAGTGGCCCGAATCGAAGGTGCCCACCACGGTGAACTGCTTGAGCCGCGGCACCACACCCGCGGGCGTGACTTGGCCGCCGGGAGCCACCAGCGTGACCTGGTCGCCGGGCTGCACGAAGAGCGACCGCGCCAGTTCGCCGCCGAGCACGATGCCGAATTCACCCGGCACCAGCTTGTCGAGCGTGCCCTTTTGCGCGGTGGTGGCAATGTCGGTGACCTCGGGTTCGAGCTTGGGCACGATGCCGCGCACCAGCGTGCCCTTCATGTCCTCGCCGCGCGCAATGAGCGCCTGTGTGGCAATGAAGGGAGCCGCGCCGACCACCTCGGGGTTCTTGCGCGCGGCAGCCATGATGGCGTCGATGTCGGGCAGGGCCTGGCCGTCGCGCGAAAGGATTTCGATGTGCGACACCACGCCGAGCATGCGGTCGCGCACTTCCTTCTGGAAGCCGTTCATCACGCTGAGCACGATGATCAGTGCCGCCACCCCCAGCGCAATGCCGAGCATCGATACGCCCGAGATGAAGGAGATAAAGCCGTTGCGCCGTGTCGCCCGGCCTGCGCGCGTATAGCGCCAGCCGAGCTGCAGTTCATAAGGAAGTCGCATATTTCCAGTTCTTTGACGCGCTTCCGGCGCCAAGGGCGCTTCGGGGCGTTGCATCCCCGGGATTGTGGCATTCCCGGACAATAGGGGAATGGCCGAACCTCTCCCACGTCATCTGTTGATTCCCTTTGCTAGCCGCGGTTCCCCTGCATGCCGCGCCGCGCTGCCATCGCTTCGGCTGCCCAACCTCGAGTCCCTGCTCTCCCGGCTCTCGCTAATAGAGACCGATACGCAAGACGAAAGCACGCGCTCACCACCCCATGAACGGGCGCTGGCCGCGGCGCTGGGCATTTCCGCAGCCGACGGCTGCATTCCCTGGGCCGCGCTCGAAGCCAGGCAAATCGGCATTGCCGAGCCTGGCGACCGCGAAGGCTGGGGCCTGGTGTCGCTGTGCAACTGGCAGGTGGGCATCGACGACGTGGTGCTGGGCGACCCGTCCGCCATCGAGATCGACGCCGCCGAATCGGCCGCGCTGCTGGCTGCCGCACATCCCTTCTTCGAGGAAGACGGCATTGCGCTGCACCCCTCTTCCACCCCCGGCCGCTGGCTGGCGCGCGCGCGCATCTTCGACGGCTTGGCAACGGCATCCATCGACCGTGCGGTGGGCCACCCTATTTCGCAGTGGTCGCCGCTCGCCGAAGCGGCACGGCCGCTGCGCCGCCTCCAGAATGAAATGCAGATGCTGCTCTACACCCAACGCGTGAACGACGACCGCGCCGCCCGCGGCGTGCCGCCGATCAACTCTTTCTGGCTCAGCGGCACCGGCGCGCTGCAGGCGGATACGCCTTCGCCCGCGACTTCTGCGCCCACCGTGAGCGATGCGCTGCGCATCGCCGCATTGCGCGACGACGGCCCGGGTTGGGCACAAGCCTGGCAAGCACTGGATGCGGGCCCTATCGCCAGCCTGCTGGCCGACTACACCGCAGGCGCCGACGTCGCGCTCACGCTGTGCGGCGACCGTGCGGCACAGCGCTATGCAGTGCAGCAGCGCGGCCTGGTGGGCTGGGCCAAGAGCCTGTTCGACCGGCCACGCGCCGCCAACGTGCTCGAGGGCCTATGAAAATCATCGCCAGAGACATACCGCCCCGCACGGTCTGGGCGCTGGAGCAGGCCGGCGTGCACCCCTTACTGGCCCGCCTTTTCGCAGCGCGCGGCGTGCTGGCCAAGGACGAGCTCGACGACGGCCTGGCGCGCCTGCTGCCGCCCGACACGCTGCACGGTACGCGCGAGGCCGCGGTGCTGCTCGCCGATGCCATGGCGCAGGACAAGCGCCTGTGCATCGTGGCCGACTACGACTGTGACGGTGCCACCGCCTGCGCCGTCGGGGTGCGAGGCCTGCGCCTGCTTGGCGCAAAGAACGTGAGCTACCTGGTGCCCGACCGCGTGGTCGACGGCTACGGCCTCACGCCGCCCATTGCCGAGCGCGTGGCCAATAGCGGCGCCGACATGCTGATTACCGTCGACAACGGCATTGCCAGCGTCGAAGGCGTGGCTGCCGCCAAGGCGCGCGGCCTGCAGGTGCTGGTGACCGACCACCACCTGCCCGGCCCGGAATTGCCGGCCGCCGATGTGCTGGTGAACCCCAACCAACCGTGCTGCGGCTTCGAGAGCAAGAGCATTGCCGGCGTAGGCGTGATGTTCTATGTGCTGCTGGCGCTGCGCTCCGAGTTGCGCACGCGCGGCGTGTTTACCGCGGCCACGCAGCCCAAGCTGGATGTGCTGCTTCCGCTGGTGGCGCTCGGCACCGTGGCCGACGTGGTGAAGCTCGACGCCAACAACCGCCGCCTGGTGGCGCAGGGCCTGCGGCGCATTCGCGCGGGCGCGCTGCCGGCAGGCATTGCGGCGCTGTTCAAGGCGGCGGGGCGCAACGCTGCCGTGGCCACCACTTTCGACTTCGGCTTTGCACTGGGCCCGCGCATCAATGCGGCCGGACGCCTCGCCGACATGACGCTGGGCATCGAATGCCTGCTGACCGACGACACGGGCCGCGCCGACGAACTCGCGCGCATGCTCGACGGCATCAACCGCGAGCGGCGCGACATCGAGGGCGGCATGCGCGACCAGGCGCTGATGCTGGCCGAATCGCTGTTCGGCCCTGATGCCAAGGGCGGCGAGGCGCCGCCGGCCGCCATCAGCGTGTTCGATGCGGAATTTCACGAAGGCGTGGTCGGCATCGTGGCCTCGCGCCTGAAAGACCGCTTCCATCGCCCGACCTTCGTGTTTGCCGCGAGCGGCGCACCCGGCAAGGAGCACGAGCTCAAGGGCTCGGGCCGGTCGATTCCGGGCTTTCACCTGCGGGATGCGCTCGACCTGGTGGCCAAGCGGCATCCGGGCGTGCTGCTGCGCTTCGGCGGCCATGCCATGGCGGCGGGCTGCACCGTGGCGCGCGAGAAGTTCGAGGTGTTCGAGCGGGCACTGGCCGAGGTGGCCCACGAGTGGCTCGACGCAGCCACGCTGACCCGGCGCCTGGACACCGACGGGCCGCTGGAACGCGAGTACATGCGCATCGACCTCGTCGACACGCTGCACCGCGAGGTGTGGGGCCAGGGCTTTGCGCCGCCCACCTTCAGCGAGGAAGTGGAGGTGGTGTCGCAACGCCTCGTCGGCGAAAAGCACCTGGCGCTCAAGCTGCGGCACCAGGGCCATCCGGTCGATGGCATCTGGTTCGGCCATACCGACCCGCTGCCCGCGCGCGTGAAGCTCGCCTTCAGGCTCGATGCCGATGAGTGGCAGGGGGTGCGCCGCGTGCGCTTCCTGGTCGAGGGCGCGGAGATTTAGCTCGCCCCAGGCTTCGCGCGACACGGCGGGCACGCGGTCGGGACGGATTCCTACGCCGCCCGAGCAGCGGCGTTTTACGGTGGTCATTTGCATGAGGAGCCCAGGCATCATGAAATCGACCACCGCATCACCTCCCAGATCCGCCAAGTCATCCAAGTCCGCAGGACCAGCCCAGACGGCGGCCAAGCATCGGGAAGTCCAACGCGCGCAAGATGAAAAGGACAGCGCGAAACCCGCCGCCAAGAAGTCCAGCCAGCCCGCACAGGCAGGCTCGCGCCCGCAGCCGGCCAACCCGATGCCGGCACAGCACCTGAGCAAGCCCGGCCAGGAAGCAGACATGGCGCTGCGCCCCCGGTTCGAGGCGCCGGACTACCAGGGCAGCGGCAAGCTCGAAGGCATGACGGCACTGATCACCGGCGGCGACTCGGGCATTGGGCGCGCCGTGGCGCTGCTCTATGCGCGCGAAGGCGCCGACGTGGCCATCGTGCATCTCGATGAAGACGAGGACGCGGAGGAAACACGGCGGCACGTGGAAGACGAAGGCGCGCGCTGCATCGTGATCAAGGGCGACGTCTGCGATCCGGCGTTCTGCCGCGAAGCGGTCGACAAGACCATCGAAGCCTTCGGCAAGCTCGACATCCTGGTGAACAACGCGGCCTTCCAGCTGCATGCGGCATCGATCGAGGACATTACCGATGAGCGCTTCGACCTGACGCTCAGGACCAACGTGTTCGGCTATTTCCAGATGGCGCGCGCCGCGGTGCCGCACCTGGGCCAGGGCTCGTCGATCATCAACACCGGCTCGGTCACCGGCCTGGAGGGAAGCGCGCACCTGCTCGACTACTCGACCACCAAGGGCGCCATACACGCCTTCACCAAGTCGCTGGCCAGCAATCTGCTGCCGAAGGGCATCCGCGTGAATGCGGTGGCGCCCGGGCCGGTGTGGACGCCCTTGAACCCGGCGGACAGCCCGCCCGAAAAGGTCAAGGACTTCGGCAAGAACACCGACATGCAAAGGCCCGCACAGCCCGAAGAGCTCTCCCCCGCCTATGTGTTCCTGGCCGCGCCGAGTTGCGCCAGCTACATCACCGGCATCGTGCTGCCGATCACGGGCAGCGTGGGCGCGGTTTGAGTGCCGTCAATAGCTTCTGCAGTGTTCTGGACCGCGGCACGTCTTGCACCAGAGGCGGCACCGAGACGGCCAGCAGCAATGCCGCGAGCGGCACCACGCATACGAAGCCGAGATAGCTGAAGCCTAGTGCGCCGACGATTCCGCCCAGCACGAACATGCCGATCAGCCCGCCCGCCGCCTGCATCTTGCGGCGGTTGTGCCGCACCATCCCCCGCTCGGGCGTTGCATGGCGGTTCCAGTAGAGCAGCTTGCCCAGTTCCATGCCCACATCGGTGATGTTGCCTGTCATGTGGGTCGTTCGAATGCTGCCCCCGGAGGTCTTGGAGCCCACGGCGTTCTGCAAGCCCATGATGAACGAGAGCAACAGCACCGTGAGCGGCACCGCAAACGGCGTGGGCCATGTCAGGGTGATGGCCCCGATCAGGCCGAACGGAAACATGAGCGCCGCCTCCAGCAGCAGCGGTACCGCATAGACGCTGCGCAAGCGATGCTGGCGGCCCCAGTTCACAAGAATCGCGCAGACGGCCGCCCCCGAAAGAAACGCCAGGATGGCACCCAGTGCATTCAGCAGCAGCTTGGTGTTGCCAAGCACCAGGCTGTCGGCGAACTGCGACGCGAAACCCGTCATGTGCGACGTATACATGTGCAGCACAAGAAAACCGCCTGCATTGAACGCGCCGGCATTGAAGGCCAGCAGAAGGCCGAGCACCCGGTTCGTCGAAGGGGCGCGGTGCCGGTGGGTAAGAAAGCGGATTCTGCGCATCAGCGTGCAACTTGCGCTTTCGACTCTAGCACCCGGCAGGAGCAACGACCCGGGTTACCACGCTTTCGAGACGGCGCCACCTGAGGAATGCGCTGATTACACTTTGCACCGGTCTGCGTTGTGCATACGTGTTCACATATTCAAAGGTTCCGATGAAAGTCTCTGCTCTTCTGATCGCCGCCGCGCTCGCCGCGTCTGCCCTTCCCGCCGTGGCACAGGTTTCGGTCAACATCAACCTGCCCCTGGTCCAGGTTGCGCCTCCCGCGCCTCGCTATGAGCCGATGCCGGGCCCCAGGTCCGGCCAGGTGTGGGTGCCGGGACACTGGCAATGGAACCAGCGCGCCTATGTCTGGCGCGCCGGCTTCTGGCAGGCTGCACGGCCGGACTACGCCTATGCGCCCGGCCGCTGGGTTCAGGCGGATGGTGGATGGCGGTGGATGGAAGGCAACTGGCGCCGGGCAGAGAGGCCTCGCCACGCCGATCATGGCGGTGACCACGGCGGCGGCGGGCACCAGCACTGCCCACCGGGACAAGCCAAGAAAGGCCGTTGCTGATCTCTGTCAGCAGCTGGAAATGAAAAAAGGGGCGAGAAATCGCCCCTTTTTGTTTGCCGGCCAGGCGGATGCCTTTCCGGGATCTTCGATATATGGTGCCGCTTGTCGGAATCGAACTGACGACCTTCCGCTTACAAGGCGGGTGCTCTACCAACTGAGCTAAAGCGGCACGAATCCTGGGATTTTAGCGGTGCGAAACGCGCCTACTTCACGCGCTTGAGCGAGGGGCGGCTGCCGCCACCGGCTGGAGGGCGCGGCGGCTCGTCGTGCGGCTCGGAGGATGAGCCGGAATCGTCACCGACATCGACCATTTCATCCGCGTCTTCACCCGTGACCAGGTGCACGATCTTGCCGGCATCGCCCTCGGTACCGCGCGAGGCATCGCGCAGCGGCATGCGCGCGGGCCCCTGGGGCGAAGGCGCTCCGGCGCCCGTGGAAGCAGCACCGCCCTCGGCGCCGCTGCCCGCGGGCACGGGAGCCGGAAAGGCCATGCCCTGCCCGTTCTCGCGTGCATAGATCGCGATCACACGGCCCACGGGCACGATGATTTCGCGCGCGCTGCCGGCAAAACGGGCCTTGAACTCGATGAAGTCGTTGCCGAGCTTGAGCGAACTGGTCGCGTCGAAGCTGATGTTCAGCACGATCTCGCCGTTTTTCACGTATTCGCGCGGCACCTGGACGGTGTCGTCGACCTGCACCGCGACATAAGGCGTAAACCCGTTGTCGGTGCACCATTCGTACAGCGCCCGAATGAGGTACGGGCGGGTGGAGGACGACTCGAGCGCGTTGATCATGAAAGACAGCGGAGAACGATTGACGCAGTTTTACTTGCGCATGACCTTTTCGGAAGGCGTCAGTGCTTCGATGTAGGCCGGGCGCGAGAAGATGCGCTCAGCGTACTTCAGAAGCGGCGCCGCGTTCTTGCTGAGGTCGATGCCGTAGTAGTCGAGGCGCCAGAGCAGCGGCGCAATGGCCACGTCGAGCATCGAGAAGTTGTCGCCCAGCATGTACTTGTTCTTGAGGAACACGGGTGCGAGCTGCGTGAGCCGGTCGCGAATGTGCGAGCGGGCCTTTTCGAGCGCCTTTTCGTTGCCCTTGGCAGTGCGGTTCTCGAGCGTGGCCACGTGCACGAAGAGTTCCTTCTCGAAGTTGAGCAGGAACAGGCGCACGCGGGCGCGGTCGACCGGGTCGCCGGGCATCAGCTGGGGATGCGGAAAGCGCTCGTCGATGTACTCGTTGATGATGTTCGACTCGTACAGGATCAGGTCGCGCTCGACGAGAATGGGCACCTGGCCGTACGGGTTCATCACGCTGATGTCTTCGGGCTTGTTGTAGAGGTCGACGTCGCGGATTTCGAAATCCATGCCCTTTTCGAACAACACGAACCGGCAGCGGTGGGAAAAGGGGCAGGTCGTTCCTGAATACAAGACCATCATGGCGAGAGACTCCTAAAAATCAAAAAGAGTGGGTCGCGTTGGCAACCCACTCTGTGGGACCGGACGCACGGGGCGCCCGGTCGGCGTGGACGGAACTACTTGACGTCTTTCCAGTACGAGGCGTTCAGTCGCCACACGAAAACCAACGACATGGCCAGGAACAGCAGCACCCACACGCCGATGCGGATGCGCGTGTTCTGTGCCGGCTCGGCCATCCATTGCAGATAGCCCACCAGGTCGCCCACGGCATTGTCGAACTGCAGCGGCGTCATGGTGCCGGGGGTGACTTGCTCCCAGCCCTTGAACACTTCGGTGGCGTGGCCGTGCTGCTCGACCTTGGTGTAGACCGGGCGGCGCTCGCCTTGCAGCTCCCACAGCGGGTTGGGCATGGCAACGCTCGGGAACACGAGGTTGTTCCAGCCGGTGGCCTTGGTGTCGTCGCGGTAGTAGGTGCGCAGGTAGGTGTACAGGTAGTCGGCACCGGTGCCGCCGTGGCCGGCGCGCGAGCGCGCGACCAGGGTCAGGTCGGGCGGCGTGGTGCCGAACCAGTCCTTGGCCTGGCGTGCGTCGATGTTGGCCTTCATGGTCTCGCCGACCTTGTCGGTCGAGAACAGCAGGTTGTCCTTGATCTGCTGCTCGGAAATGCCGATGTCCTGCAGGCGGTTGTAGCGCATGAAGGCCGCGGAGTGGCAGTTGAGGCAGTAGTTGACGAACAGCTTGGCGCCGTTCTGAAGGGAGGCGACGTCGGTGGTCTTGTTGGGCGCCTTGTCCCATGCAATACCGCCGGATTCGGCCGACGCGGCTGCGGAAAAGGTCAGGCCCAGTGCCAGGCCCACAACCGCGAGCCAGCCAGAAATGCTTTTCTTCATCGTGTTTCTCTCGAGCTCTCTTGGGCTTCTCAGTGGGCGGCGAAGGTCACGCGGTCGGGCACGGGCTTGAACTCGCCCTTGCTGCTCCACCAGGGCATGAGCAGGAAGAAACCGAAGTAGAAAAGCGTGCCGATCTGGGAGATGGTCTGCGCGATGTCGAGCGCGAACGAACCGATGACCAGGTTGCCCCAGACGCCGGGCGCCTGGATACCCAGGTAGCCAAGGATCAGGAAGAGGAACACGAAGACGCCGTAGACATACTTGTGCCAGCCCGGACGATAGCGGATCGACTTGACTTCGCTCTTGTCCAGCCAGGGCAGGAAGAACAGGATGATGACCGAACCGCCCATCACGACCACGCCCCAGAACTTGGCGTCGAAGGCCTTGAGCAGGAAGATCGCCACGGCCGCCACCACGACGACCGCGATTTTGAGCGCGGTGCCCGACTTGCCCTTGACGAAGTTCAGGATGGCCGCCAGGCCGATGATCAGCGCGAACACGTTGACCATGTCGTCGGTGGTTGCACGCAGCATCGAATAGAACGGCGTGAAGTACCAGACCGGCGCAATGTGGTTGGGCGTCTTGAGCGAATCGGCCGGAATGAAGTTGTTGTACTCCAGGAAGTACCCACCTGCTTCGGGCGCGAAGAACACCACGGCCGAGAAGATCGTGAGGAACACCACCACGCCGAAGATGTCGTGCACCGTGTAGTACGGGTGCGACGGGATGCCGTCGAGCGGATGGCCATCAGGGCCGCGCTTGGCCTTGATCTCGATGCCGTCGGGGTTGTTGGAACCCACTTCGTGCAGCGCGATCAGGTGAGCCACCACAAGGCCGAGCAGCACCAGCGGCACGGCAATCACGTGGAAGCTGAAGAAGCGGTTGAGCGTTGCGTCGCTCACCACGTAGTCGCCGCGGATCAGCAGCGCCAGGTCAGGACCGATGAACGGGATGGCGGCGAACAGGTTCACGATCACCTGGGCGCCCCAGTAGCTCATCTGGCCCCAAGGCAGCAGGTAGCCCATGAAGGCTTCGGCCATCAGGCACAGGAAGATTGCGCAGCCGAACACCCAGATCAGCTCGCGCGGCTTGCGGTAGCTGCCGTACATGAGGCCGCGGAACATGTGCAGGTACACCACGATGAAGAACGCCGAGGCGCCCGTCGAGTGGATGTAGCGGATGAGCCAGCCCCAGGGCACGTCGCGCATGATGTACTCGACCGATGCGAACGCCTGGTTCGCGTCGGGCTTGTAGTGCATCACCAGGAAGATGCCGGTCACGATCTGGATCACGAGGACCAGCATCGCGAGCGAGCCGAAGATGTACCAGAAGTTGAAGTTCTTCGGCGCGTAGTACTTGCCCCACTGGTCGTTCCAGAGCTTGGTCAGCGGGAAGCGGTTGTCGACCCAGTTGAGCAGCTTCTCGCCGGCGGGCGCGTTGGGGGAAATTTCGTGGAATTCAGCCATGTTCTTCTTCTGCCTCAGGCCTTCTTGTCTTCGCCGATGAGCAACTTGGTGTCCGACACGTACATGTGCGGGGGCACCGGCAGGTTGTCAGGCGCGGGCTTGTTCTTGAAGACGCGGCCGGCCAGGTCGAAGGTGGAACCGTGGCAGGGGCACAGGAAGCCGCCTTCCCAGTCGTTCGGCAGCGAAGGCTGCGGGCCGGCCTGGAGCCGGTCGACGGGCGAACAGCCGAGGTGGGTGCAGATACCCACCACCACCAGCACGTCGGGCTTGATAGAGCGGTGCTGGTTTTGCGCGTATTCGGGGGTGAACTCGTCGGGGTGCCGCTTGGAGAGCGGATCGGCCAGCTGGCCGTCGAGCTTGGCGAGCTCGGCCACCTGCTCGGGCGAACGCTTGAGGATCCAGACGGGCTTGCCGCGCCATTCGACGGTGATCTTCTCGCCGACCTTGAGGCCCGCAATGTCCACCTCGACCGCAGCGCCCGCGGCCTTGGCCTTTTCGGAGGGCTGGAAAGTACTTACGAAGGGAATCGCGGTGGCCACGCCTCCCGCTACGCCGGCACAGCTGGATGCGATTAACCACGTCCGCTTGCTTGTGTCGATCCGGGGGGAGCCGGAGGTCATGTCACTCATGGGGATCCTCTAAGTCTTCTTCGCTGGAGCAGGGTCAACCGGCGATTGTAGCGGGCTGTTGCGGGCATATTCAACGCCGCGGGTCCGGAGCACGCCCGAACGCGCCTCTCCGGCGCCCTTGGAAGATCAATTAAGAACAATTAATTAGTATTTATTTGCAACTTATTTACAAGACATTTCGACACAACGATTTGCACCAACAAAGCGTCGCAAAAGGCTAAATTAGTTGCGGCACACTTCGCTAGCTGCTAATCTTGTTCCAACTGTTAATCGTCAAATCAAAAGGATGTTTGCCATGAAAATCAAGACTCTGGTTTCCGCAACCGTCATTGCAGCTGCGAGCATTTCTTCGGCTCTGGCGCAAGCCCCGACCCCGACGCCTCCCGTTCAAACGCCCGGCCCGCAGCCGGCAAGCGCCACCGGCGCAACCAACTCCGCGTTCGGCCGCATCACTGCCGGCCAAGCTGGCGGCATAGCAGCCAGCGTCGGCCTGGCAGCTGCCGTTGCCAGTGGCAACGGGGGCAACAGCGGTGGCGGTAGCGGCACCGGCGGTACGGGCGGCACCGGTACAGGTACCACCGGCACGAATTGATCGTGCGGGCCCTCCTGACGGGAGGGCACTCGCTGAAAAGTCCGCGCGTGGGCCACGCCACGCGACTTGTTGAATGCTGTCTTTTGGCGGCATTTCTTTTGGGCGTTGGCGGCTGTTCTTCCGGCTCTTCTGCCATGCTGGCAACGGCGCGGCATATATATAACGGCGCCCCTCCGGCGCCCCTGCCCGCCTTTAATCCTAATTACCGCTATTTGCGTGTAGCCACCGGCGACCAGACGGTGTTCATGGTGCTCGGCTATATCGACAAGCGTCCCGAAGGTGCGGTCGAGGTCTGGTACAGCGGCAGCGGCGAGGTCGTCAGGCTGCTCGATGGACGCCTGGTGGGAACCACCGGCCTTTCCACCGATTGGCGGGAGGTGCGGTTCTCGGGCCTGCCCGCCTGGACGGCCGATGTGGCCAGCACGCCCCCGGCGAAGAGCTATCAACGCCAGCGCGACATGATGCCGGGCTACCGTTTCGGCATTCGCGACGAGATCGTGCTGGCGCCGATTGCCGCACCGCAGCAAGTCGCCCTGGCTGGCACGGCGGCTGCTTCCCTGCGCTGGTACGAGGAGCGCAGCGTTTCCCGGCCGGCAAGCGCCTCGCTGCCTCCCGCGCGCTTCGGCGTCTCGCAAGCGGGCGGTACCCCTCGGGTCGTTTATTCCGAGCAATGTATTTCCAATGATCTGTGTATGAGTTTCGAGCAGTGGACGCCTTCTTCCCCAGCACCCGTCGCAGCGGCGAGCGCTGGTACATGAGCCGTTTGCTTCTTCGTGGCTCCGGCAGACAACCCTGGCCTCTCCGCGCGGTGGTGGCGTGCGCGCTCGCGGCCAGTTGCGCCGCGGCGGCCCAGCCCCTGGGCAGCAGCCCCGTCGACAACAAGACACCAGCCAACGATGCCGACATCCGCCCCGGCGAGCGCCTGAGTGCCTGGCTGCTGCGGCAGCCAGCCGAAACAGCGGCGCCCGGGTTGTCGTGGCGCATTCCGCAGGAACGGCTGGCGCAGCAATTTTTGAAGAACCAGGTGCTGCTGCGGCTCGAGGCCGCCAGGCGGCGCGCCCCCCGGGCCGAACAGGCCCGGCGCCAGCAGCTGATCGCATGGCTGCAGAACCTTCCCGTCACGGGGCGGGTTGCGCTCGGCATCGTGGACCCGCGCTGGCTCGAGGCGCACCCCGAAGAAGATCCGGTGCTCACGGCCGGGCAGCAACTCATTGCGCCTCCGCCAGTCCTGAGCACCATTTCGGTGGTGCAGCCCGACGGGCGGCTCTGCCAGGTGGCGCACGAACCCGGCCGCACGGCATGGGACTACGTGGCGGCCTGCGATCCCGAAGGCAAGCACGACTGGGCCTGGGTGGCGCAGCCCGACGGCCGCACCGCGCGGGTCGGCATGGCAAAGTGGAATGCGCACCCGTCGGACGAGCCGGCACCTGGCGCCTGGGTATGGGCGGCACCTCGAGGCATGGGCGACCTGGAAGCAGCTTCCGAAGGGCTGATCAAGTTTCTCGCAACGCAAGGGCCGTCGCCGCAGGGCAATACGGCGGCAGAAACGCCCGCCGTAGCTACCGCCCTTGCCGCCAGCGCTCCTGCAGCATCTGCGGCTGCGGCACCTGCGGCCATTCCATTGGCGGCAGAGCCCTCTCCGCCGGCCACCCCGTTCCAGCCTACGAGCGTTTCGGTGCGCCCCGAGGCGGCACCGCAGTACCGCGCGCTGCAGCCCAGCGGCAATGACTGGGGCGAAACCGGCTTGCTGCAGACGCCCTCCGCCCGCATGGGCCAGACGGGGGACATGCGCACCTCCATCACGCATGTCTCGCCCTATACGCGGCTGAACGTGATGTTCCAGCCGCTGGATTGGCTGGAAGCCGGCTTCCGCTACACGTCCATCGGCAACCGCATCTACGGCATCGGCCTGAGCAACCAGGACTACAAGGACAAGAGCATCGACTTCAAGGCGCGGCTGTGGAAAGAGTCCGCCTACCTCCCTGAAGTGGCGCTGGGCTTTCGCGACATCGGCGGTACGGGCCTCTTTTCGTCCGAGTACCTGGTCGCGAGCAAGCGCCACGGCGACCTGGATTTCAGCCTAGGCATCGGCTGGGGCTACATGGGCAGCAGCGGCAACATCAGCAACCCGTTCGGCTTGCTGAGCAGCCGCTTCAAGACCCGCGTCAGCGAGACCACATGGGGCGGCGCCAACTTCGGCCGGCTCTTTCGCGGACCCACCGCACTCTTCGGCGGCGTGCAATGGCGCACGCCCTGGGACCCGCTCACGCTCAAGCTCGAGTTCGAGGGCAACAACTACAAGAACGAGCCACTCAACAACGACCAGCCGCGGCGCTCTCCGATCAACATCGGCCTGGAATACCGCTACGCCCCGGGCGTGACCTTTTCTGCCGGCCTGGAGCGCGGCAACAAGGTGATGGTGGGCCTCACGCTGCAGACCAACCTGGCGAACATGCAGATGGCCAAGACGGCGGATCCCCCGGCGCCCCGCTTTTCGCCAACGCCACCCGCCACTTCGCCAGGCTGGCCCGCCACCGCGGCCGACATCGAAAGCCGCACCGAGTGGACCGTCCAGCGCATTGCGCCGCAAGGCCAGATGCTGCACGTGTGGATCACCGAAAGCGCCACCGTCTACCGCAACGCGCGCGTCGAGCAGATCATTGCCGTGCTGCACCGCGATGCGCCCGGCTCGATCAAGAACTTCGTGATCCACTATTCGGAACGCGGCTTGCCCATGCATGCGCAAGTGATCGACCGGAACGAATGGGTCACGGCGCACTACCAGGCGCAAACGCCGAGCGAAGCGCGCACGGCCAGCCAGCGCGACTACGCGCCTCCGCCCATCGGCGCGGACTTCCAGCCCCCCAACATTTCGAATGCCAATGCGGCCATCGCCTCGAGGGACGCCCCCGGCATCGCGGACGACAACAAGGCGCTCGCGCCGTGGGAGCGCCGCACCCCCAAATTCAGCATCGGCCTGACACCCAGCCTCGGCCAGATCCTGGGCGGCCCCAATGCGTTCGTGCTCTACCAGATCGGCGTGCAGGCGGTTGCCGAATACCGCTTCACGCCGAGCACGTGGGTCAACGGTGCGCTGAACCTGCGCCTGCTCGACAACTTCGACAAGTTCACCTACACGGCGCCCAGCAACCTGCCGCGCGTGAGAACCCTGCAGCGCGAGTTCGTTACCGCCAAGCGCCTGACCATGCCGGTGCTGCAGCTGACGCACGTCGGCAGGCTCACGGACAACCAGTACTACAGCGTGTACGGCGGTGCGCTGGAAAGCATGTACGCGGGCGTGGGCGCGGAATGGCTCTATCGGCCATGGCGCAGCCGCATGGCCATCGGCATCGACTTCAACCATGTGCGCCAACGCGACTTCGACCAGGACTTCGGCCTGCGCGACTACAAGGTCAACACCGGCCACGCCACGCTCTATTGGGACACCGGCTGGAACGGCATCCTGGCCAAGATCAGCGCGGGCCAGTACCTGGCGGGCGACCGCGGGGTCACCATCGACATCAGCCGCCGCTTCGACAACGGCGTGGTGCTCGGCGCCTACGCCACCAAGACCAACATCTCGGCCAGGCAGTTCGGCGAAGGCAGCTTCGACAAGGGCATCTACATCTCGGTGCCCTTCGATGCGCTGCTGCCGCGCTCGAACAAGTTCACCGCCAACTTCGCATGGGCGCCGCTGGTGCGCGACGGCGGTGCGCGCCTGGGCCGCATCCACCCGCTGTACGAAATGACGTCCGCGCGCGACCCGAGTGCCTTCAAGTTCGGCCCGCCGGACAGCGGTGCCCCGGGCACGGGCGACAACATCCTGAAGTTCGAACGGCGCTAGGGCTCGCGCCCTTGCGCCCCTTCTGTCCCTTGCGCCCCTTTCGTCGCCAGGTTCAGCGAGCCTGCGGCGCAGCGGGGGCGCGCATGATGAAGAACAGCCAGGCCATCATTGCGACCGCCATGCAGGCAAAGCCCAGCGTCATGGCGTTGATGGTCTGGATGTAGGAGATCGGGCCCCTGGCCACGAGCATGCAGGCCGCGAACACCAGCGCACCGAAGATCGAGCACCACAAAAGAGCGCCGGGCCGGCCCGCGGCCCTGAAGCCGGTCCGCAGGCACATCGTCAGGCCGAAGATCGCGGGCGCATAGAAAAACGGCGAGAAATCCATTCCACCGTAGTTCTTTCCGAAGGCCAGCACCACCAGATGAGGCCCCAGCAGGCCCAGCAATACGCCGCCAATTTCCGCCACCACGAATCCGAAAACGACGAATTTGATGAACAGGCGAAAAGCGTCTTTCCGGTGGTCGGATTTCCAGCTGGCCGCCAGCTTCGGCAGGATGTAGTAGCCCAGCGCGAGCAACACGTACTGCATGGGCAGCAAGAAGGTGATGTAAATCTTCAGCAAGCCGCCCTGCGCCGAATCGGCCGAAGAGCCCAGCAGCAATATGGCGCCGCCCGTCATGATCCAGCTCATGAGCTGCGACAGGCTCGCCTTCCAGCCATAGCCCGACGCTTCCTTGAGGGTGAGGCTCTGCGCGGTGGCCGGCGCCGGCAGCGGCGCAATCACGTTCTTCAGGCCCGCAGCGATCAGGATCGAGAAGGGCAGCTGGATGACGGCAATCCACAACAGGGCCTGTGTCCATGAGGCAGGCTTCAGGCCGATCAGCACCGCCACATAGCCGATGCTGATCAGTACGCCCGATATGCACAGCACTGCGAACCGCCGCCCCACCAACAGGATGCTGCGAGAAATCCAGAAGATTTCGTAGCCGATGATCAACGCGACTCCGGCCCAGTTCAGCGGCCCCGGAAAACCGGTGAACTGCCACACCAGAAAGCCCGCAATCGACACCGCGGCAACCAGTGCCCAGCTCCACCAGGCGGCCGAGCGACTTGCGTAATAGCGCTTGATCAGCAGCGGTTCATGCACCACCGCCGTATGCAGGATGTATTGGAAGCTGACGATCGCAAGAAAAGCCGAAGCAATGCCGAAGTCCGAAGGCGACAACGCCCGCGCCAGCGCAAAGCTCAGCAGCAGTTGGCTCGCGCTATAGATGCACTGGTCTGCAACTGCATAGATCGGACCTCCCAGGCGTTTTCGGATTCCCGCGAACGACGCCATTCACTAGTCCGACAGCGAGAACAGAACCGGATAAGTGGTTGCCTTGACGGCAAAGCCTCCTTCGACCGGACTGCCGCAGCTCCCGTGGCGCACCTGCGGAAAGAAGTCGACGCGCGTGCACTTCTTTCCCTTGTCGGCCGCCACCAGAACGTTCTGTTCCGAGCTTTGCGTCCACACCACATGCAGCAATGAATTTCCGCGGCTCAGCACCAGCTTGTTCAGGCCGGAGGCGCTGTCGTAGGAAACCTTCCTGGAGTTTCTGGCGATCTTGAGGAATTCGGAAAGGCTGGAGAAGGCTTCCTTCTTTTCGCCCCCTTTGGACTTGAGGCCGAAGTTGTCCTCTCTCGAAACCACGGAGGTTCCGCGGTCCTTCCAGGCATAGAGATTCAAGAGCTTGATGCCGGCAGCCACATTGGTGAGGTACTCGCGCAAGATCAGCGAAGCCTGCGCGTTGCGGTCACGCACCGGCAGGTAAGACGCATAGCCCCACTCCGAAGCAACGATGCCGACCTTGCCGAGTTGCATCTGGTCGAGCTTTGCGCGCAGCTTTCCGTAGTCGGCAACCGCCGTTTCCGGAACCGAGCGGTACGGATGAATCGATACGTCCGTCAGGCAGTTGGCCTTGGCCCCGGACACAAAAGCATTTTCGAGTTGCGGTGGAACCTGCCCCTGGTTGAACGGAAGCTTCGCAAAACCGAAGCCCATGACGATCTTCGGCGGGTTCTTCAACTGCGCGATGCTGCGGCAAAACTCGGCCGTGGCAGTTTCGAAGTTCGAAAAGAGCGCCGGGTTCAGAAAGGTCTTGTGGTCGGGCTCGTTCCACAGTTCCCACACCGCCACGTCGGCGGCGTGTGCGTTCATGAATTCGGCCGCAAAGTTCGCGAACAGCTTTTCCTTCTGCCCGCCGGCCTGCTGGTCCGACGGGTCGTGCCCCCAGATCTCCCTGCCGCCGAACAGCGTCACGATGGCTTCGAGCCTGGCATTGCGCACGCGCCGGATCAGCTTCGAGTAATCGATCATTGCGGGGTTGACGCTTTTCAGCGGCGGCCGCACGCCGAACCGGACAAACTCGAAACCCGCCGCCCTGATTTCGTTCAGGTCTTCGTCCGATATGTCGCTCGGATCGATCTGCACGCTCAATGCGGTCGGATATTCGGTGCTCAGTTCGCTGACGCCCCGGGCCTGGGCCGGGAGCGAGATGGCGGCAAGCACCATCACTGCGCAGAACAGCTTGATGAATCCGGACAGGGGTGAAGATCTCATCAAAGCACCGACTCCTTGTAGAGATCGACGATGGCCGAGTTCATTCGGTCGGCGGTGTATTTCTTTTCGAAAATCTCCCGCCCGTTCTGCCCCATTCGCACCAGCTCCTCGTTCGGGATCTGGTCGATCTCGCGCAGCATTTCGTCCAGGCGATCGAGCGGAAACAGCCGTCCGTTTTTCGTGTCTTCGACAATGTCGACCAAGCCGCCCACCGCGGAGGCAAAAACCGGTTTGCCGCGTGCCATTGCCTCGACCGCTACAAAGCCGAAGCCTTCCCATCTCGACGGCACGATGACCGCGTCGCAAGACCGGTATGCGGCATCGAGTTCGTCCTTTTCGAGCCAACCCTTGAACTCGATCTCATCGGAATGGGCCAGGGAAAGATCGTTTCGAACAGCGCCGCCGACGATGGTCAGCTTGAATTTCGGCTGCACCCGAACATAGGAATCGAGCAATATATCGATGCCCTTCTGCCGGTCGAGCCGGCCAACGAAGAGGATCTGTCTTTGCCGCGGCTCAACCTCTTTCAGCGCCGCACCCTGTTCATGGCCCAGCGCCGCGGGGGTGATTCCGTTCGGAATGCACCTGCAGCGCTTGATGCCGAATTTCTCTGCAATGCGCAGTTCATGGTCGCTGATGCAGATGATCGCGTCGGTCCAATACGAAAGCAGCCATTCGGCCCAGCGATAGATCGACTTCTTGTACGAAGGGCCGATCTGGTCGAATGCCCAACCGTGCGAGCAATAGACGATCTTTGTCTCTTGCGGCACCTGGCCGAGCAGCGCCATTGCGCGCACAACTCCACCGGCAATCGAACTGTGGAGATGTAGAACCGAGGGGCGCTCGGTCCGGATGATCTTCCTGACTTCGGCGGCGTAGCTCGCAAGCGCCAAGGGGCTGCGCGCCGTGGGCACCACGTGGGTGTCTTGCGAACTGAGCCACTCCACCGGCCCGGGCAAGACGAACTTCGCCTGGGTGATCACGGGGGAGTTCTGCTGAAAGCCGGAAACCATCCGCAAATAGGTTTCCAGCCCGCCCTTGAGGGTTTCGGCAACGTGCAATATTTTCATGGCCTGCGCAGTCAGATCAAGGCATGAATTCCGGCCACCACTTCGCCCCTGAGCAGATCGAGTGTTTGCCGGTCCGGAGTTTTTTCATTCAGCACGCCCAGCACCGAGGCCTCGAGTTTTTCCACGCGAGGCGACAGGTCGAAGAGATAGCGCTTTCGCTTCGTCAGCTCGAAGAAGGATTCGACCTTCTTGTCCCAATTCATCCCAATGGACGGAATGTTCAGGCTGTAGGCCACGATGTTTGCATGCAGCCGATGCGCCACGATGCATGAACAGGCGCTGATCAGGGAAACCAGTTCATCGGGATGCCGCGGAACCAGGAAACTGGATTTCGGCGCATTCGATTCCGCAGAAATCTCGTTCAGGATCTTGTTGTCTTCAGAAGCACCATTGGTGAAATAGAGAACCCGCTTTCCCTCCGCCCGCAGCGATTCGGCGAGCGTCGAAAAGAACTTGGCCGACTCCGTCGAGTTGGCGTTCGCGTATTCGGAGTTCATGACCAGCGCGTCGAGGCTGCTCACGCAAATGCCGATATCCCAGTTCTTCTCCGGCGAGAGTTCTTCGGAGAACGCATCGGCGCAAACCAGCGCGGGATCGGGAACCACCCTGATGCTTCCCCTGGGAATTCCGAAATGCGTATGCAGGTTGTTTGCCGATTCCTTGTCACGCGTGGCGTAGAAAACCGGCCTTGCATTCCTGATGAAGCGCTTGACGAGAAACCGGCCCAGAAACGACCACCGCGCCGTGACCCCGACCGACACGACCACCACTCGCTTTCCGCGCAAAAGGCGGCTCAGCAGAAAAAGCTTGGCCGGGAAATTGAGCGCCACGTCGCAAAACAGCTGCCCGCCCCCAATGACGATCAGGTCGGCATCGCTGACCGCGGCTTTCCAGTTCTTTCGCCAGACGAGAAAGTAGCCCTTGAGGCAGTAAAGAAAAACGATCAGCGACCGAAGCAAAGAAGGAAGCTTTGCGAAAAGCCGGAAAGCGCCCCCGCCCCGCAGGTTTTCTTCTTCGAAGCCCACCCGGCCGGCAATGTCCAGAAACTCGACGGTGGCCCGCGGGTACTTCATCCCCGCGATATGGGCCAACGATGCTGCGATGACCCCGTCTCCCAGGTTGTCGCTGAAAGGCACCGCGCAAATCAGAATCTTTTTCATCTTCGAATCAGCGTCACCGAGAACCGTGGCCCACCGCCACCACCCAGATGGTCCTGATGAAAATGCCGATATCCCCGCCGACGGAAAGCGTCTCGACGTAGCTCACGTCCAGCGCCACGCGTTTCTTGTAGCTCAACTGATTGCGGCCGCTCACTTGCCACAGACCGGTGATTCCGGGCCGCACGGCGCAATAGAACGACCAGTCGGCGCCATAGAGCCCCTTCTGATCGAGCATGCATGGCCGGGGGCCGACCAGGCTCATGTCTCCTACCAGCACATTCCAGAACTGCGGCAATTCGTCCAGGCTGGTCTTGCGGATGAACTTGCCGAAGCGGGTGATGCGGGGATCGTTCTCGAGCTTTTGGTAGTCGTCCCATTGCTGGCGCGCCACCGGATCGTTCTTGAGGTGCTCCTCGAGGATCTGGGCGGAGTTGGGCAGCATGGAGCGGAACTTGTAGAACTTGAAGACGCGCCCTCCCCGTCCATAACGCGGCTGCGAATAAAGAACGGGAGCTCCGGAGCTCAGAAAAACGCCAATGGCGAGCAAAACATAAAGCCAGCCGAAAGCGGTAAAAAAGAAAAGAGATGCAGCAATATCCACCGCTCTTTTAGCGGCGCGCAGCATGGCGGGGTGATTGACCTTTTCCCACGCCGGGTCCGAATATTCGGTGTGCATTTCCTCGCTTCTGGGCGCGGTCAATTCCTCGGGACGGAAATTGGTCATAGGAATGCTCCGTTCTCACATTTGAAGCGGAGGCAAGTTTTTAGCTTAAGAACTCTCATTTCTGGAGCACCTTTCGTCTTACAAGCAAATGCTTGCCCCTCTCGGGTCGGTGATAAGTTGCGGCTCGGGCTCAGGCCCGATACGGGCCGGCCCGGGAGCCTGGGAGGGTGCTGCGCACAAAAACCATTGCGCAATCCCAGCGACTCAACCACGTAATACAAAAGAACGAAGTACTTAACCCTAGGCCTTTGTTATTAGCTTTTGAGCAAAGGCACCAAATTAGTGCTGCGAGTGATAAATTCCACACTCTGGCCTAATTTTCACAGATATCGTGTCGCCAACTAGGTGGTATCCCTGTTGTTTTTATATTTATAGTGTATGTAACGGTAACCGCCGTATTTGTAGCTACTGCTTCCCGCGTGGCGCCGCGATAAGTCCATAGCATTCAAAATAACGCCATTGGCCGTACAGCCCGCGTGCGCCAATCTCCGCACGCTCTCGTTCAATTCGCCCAACTGGGTTTTCTCGGCGCGGGCCACCAGCAGCAGCGAGCCCGCGAGCGGTGCTACCGAAGCCGTGTCGGCAGCCACCAACACCGGCGCCGTATCGATGATCACCAAGTCATAGCTTGGCGACAGTTTTTCCAAAAGTTGCGAAAACGAGTCGCTCAGGAGCAATTCGGCCGGGTTGGGCGGAAGCACCCCGGTCGTTATGACGTCCAGATTCGGCAGGACCGACGGGCGAATGGCTTTTTCGAGGCTCAATGTGCCCGCAATCAATTCGGATAAACCGGAAGATCGGGACATTGAGAAGAATTGATTAACCCGGCCCTTGCGCAAATCGGCGTCGACCAGGAGAACCTTTTTGCCCGACGCAGCAGTAATTGCCGCGAAATTGACGGAAACAAAAGTCTTCCCGACCCCGGGCGTTGCTCCCGAGATGAGCAGGCGGTTGTTGGGCGCCTCCAACATGGCGAACTGCAGGGCGGTTCGCAGGCTGCGCAGGCTCTCCACCGCCGGGTCTTCCGAATGCTGCAGCGCGAGGATGTGCAGGCCGGGCGCCCTGTTCTCGATGCTCCGGTCGATCATCCGCTGGGCGCCGCTCAGGGGAATGCTGCTGTAGACGCTGAGTCCCGTGTGCATTTCGATCTCGCTCGGATTGCGGATGCCGCCGAAGAACGAGTTTCGAGCGATGGCAGCGGCCACGCCGGCCATCAGCCCCAGCAGCAATGCGAGGGCGAGGATCAATGGCCTCTTGGGCCAGACGGGCTCCTCCGGAATGATGGCGTCGTCCAGCAGGCGCACGTTGCCGACCTTGCCTTCCTTGGCCAGCCGCATCTGCAGCGAGCTGTTGAGCAGCGACACATAGAGGTCGGTGTTGACCTTGATGTCGCGCTGCATCTGCACGGTGTTCTGCTGCAGCAGCGGCATCTTGCGGATGCGCGAATCGACCGAGGCGATTTCGCCCTTCCACGCCGAGATCTGCGTGTCCAGCGTCTGGATGCTCGGGTGCTTGTCCGTAAAGCGCGCGGAGAGCTCGCGCCGCTTCTGCTGCGCTTCGAGCAACCTGGATTGCAGATCGACCGTCTGCGTCAGGGCATTTTTTGCCTCGTCGTCCAGGCTGACGGTGCCGTTCTCGTTTCTGTAGCGGTTGTAGAGGTCTTCGGATTGCTCGAGCTGCTTCTTGAACTGGGGCAGCGCGGTATCAAGGAAGCCCAGTGTTTTCTCCGCCTCGGCAGCCTTGCGCTCGATGTTCTGGCGCACATAGAGGCGGCCGATCTCGTTGAGCAGCTGCGTGAGCTTTTCAGGGCTCGGATGCTTCCAGCTGACATCGATCACGCCGGACTGCTTGCCCTTTTCAACGACCTTGAGGCCGTCCTGCAGCGACAGCAGCGTCAACTGCTTCGAGAAACGGATCAGCCTGAACTGAGCGCCGGGCTTGGCGCTGACGGAGCTGACCAGGAGCCGCAAGCTGCCGCCTGGAAGATTCGCGACCAGCGGCGTTCCGATGACGCCCTTGAGGGGCGTTTCGATGCCGGGGTGGGCCAGCTCGTAGCGGTTGTCGGCTTGTACAGTCAGAGAGAACTGTTGCTCTTCGAGATCGGCGGGAACGTCGAACTGGGGAACGACGATCTTCTCCGTGCCGGTCACGTAGCCCGACAGGCCCATGAAGCCGGGGTTCGAAAGATCGGTGGCACGCCGCGAAAGCCAGCTGCCCACCACGGGTGCATAGCGGGGCTGCGCGCTGATGTAGAGCTTGGTGTTTTCCACCGCCTGCGCCAGGATGGCGCGCGACTTGATGATCTCGATTTCGCCCGCGGCGGGGGTCTTCACGCTCAGCAGCGAAGACGCTGCGTCGCCCAGGAAGCTGCCTGCCGAGTTGCCGGAGTCTTCCACCTGCACCGCCACGTTGGCTTCGTACATGGGCTTGCCGAAGAAGGCATAGGCAAAGCCGAGGAACAAGGCCGCCGCAGTGACGATGGCAATGAGCCAGCGGTTGTCGACGAGGATGTCGAGGTACTCGACGAGGTTGATTCCTTCGCCCTCTTCTTCCAGCGCTGGCATCGGCAGGGCGGCTTGCTGGGGTGCGTTCATGTCGATTGCTGCTCGGGTTTTGTAATTTTCAGAATGCGATCGATCCAGGTCCTGGCGCCCACGTCGATGAGGGCCAGGGCATGCTCGAAGGCCGCCTCGTCTTTCCGGTAGGGGTCGGGCACGTCCTGCTTGGCGGCCTCCGCGATGCGAAAGACCTTGCCGCGCACGAAGGGGTAGGTCGCCTCGAGGTAGCGGCGCTGCTCCATGTCCATCACCAGGATCAGGTCGGCCTGGCGGCACAGCAGCTGGCTCACCTGCTGCGCGACGTGGGCCGAGATGTCGATGCCGCGCTCTTGCATGAGCCTTTGCGCCATGGCATCGGCCGGCTTGCCCACGAGCGCGCCCGTACCGGCCGACACCACGCGAAGATGCGGCAGCCCGGCGGCCAGGAGGCCCTCCGCCATGGGGCTTCGGCAGATGTTGCCGATGCAGACGGTCAGGATGGATTTCATCTGTGGCGGCTCCAGACCTCGTCGCCGGCATTGATGACTTGCGCCGCCGGCAGGATCAGGCTCGCCAGGCGGTTCCAGGTCACGAGCGGCACGGAATCGATGTAGACCACGTCGCGCGGCTGCAGCGGGAAGCGCTCGGCCAGTGCCAGCGCGGCCGGGTTCTTCGCGTTCAGGTGGAAGATGGCCGGCAGGCCCCTGGCGTTGTTGCGAATGACGTAGACCTGCCCGGTGTTGGCGGAAGCCAGGTTGGGCCCTCCGGCCTCGCCGAGCGCTTCGTTCAGGCTGAGCCGCCCGTTGTGCATGAGCAGCGCCGAGGGACGCGAGATTTCGCCCATCACGAACACCTTGCTCTCGTCGCGGTGCCGCACCTGGATCACGTCGCCGTTGCGCAACGGAATCTGGCTGGCATCGGCGCCCAGGTCCTGGAGGTTCGTCAGGTTGATGAGCGTCGATTTGCCGCCGCGCTGCAGCGTGACCAGCGAACGGTCGCCGTTCGCGGTGATGCCGCCGGCGCGGCTGATGGCTTCGGCCAGCGTCATCGGCACGTCGGTGAAGATCTGCAGCCCCGGGGTCCGCACCTCGCCTTCAACGAAGGCGCGGCGGCTTCTGAAGGACTGGATGCGCACGGTCACCTGCGGATCGCGGATGTAGGCCGCAATGCGCTTCGCGATGAGATCGGAAGCCTCGATTTCGGTCAGCCCCTGGAGCTTGACGCGCCCGATGTAGGGAAAGGTGATCTGCCCGTCGGCACCGACGATGAAGCCGGGCGCCACGCTGATGCCGGTCGGGTCGGCCTGCTGCGTAATGACCGCGCCCGCGTTGGGCAGCAGCTCCGGATGGTCGTACACGATCACGCCCACGACGTCGCCCGGCCCGATGGTGTAGACCGGCGCCTCGCCGAATAGCGCCTTCACGTCGGACGGAACGGCCGTGGGCTGGGCCTCGGCCATTGCGCGGATGAGCGCAGGCGAAATCGAGGTAATTACCCCATCCGGTGCGCCGTCGGCCGGCAGGTATTGGAACTCCGGGGGCAGGCTCTGGTCGGCCTCGTAGGCGGATACAGAACTGAAACCCGGTGCGCAACCCTGCAGCAATAACGCGCCGACTAGGGCAAAACCCCACCCTGACAGGTGCACGTAGCGTGTCAAATTGATCCCCATTGCACAAATTGGTTTTTTCGACATTCCGTGATTCATATGCAAGGCCCGAGCCCAATCCGCATTTGGCCTCGACCTTTTTGTCACGGTTCGTGAAAGCGAGCCTTCGCGCTGTCGCCAGGCGCGCCGGCCGAATTGTCGCTGCCCGCGCATCGCCCGTTTTCCGTTGAATAGACGAAAAAAATGTGTCTATCTGTCGAATATCCCGAGGCTGCGCAGGGGAATGCTTGATCGCATTGCCGAGAGGCCGGTTTTCATTGGGGAATGAAGACCTTCGATGGACATGCAAAGCCGCCGCGAGCGGTTTGCAACTGTGAACTATCAATTAACCCGCTGGAGGGATCAATTGTCTCATCCAAACGACAATTGGCCCGTATTGGCCAGTCGTCTAAAAGGTTTGCTCTTTTGTAAGCACCTGTGAATTGCCGGTGGGTGTACGGGCGGGGTGGCGGCCGTGCAGAAGATCGCTGCGCCTGTATGGGCGCTCGATGCCCGCCATCCAGGCGGCCACGGATTCCAGCGCGTACTGAGTGGGTGCGGGCCGCCCCACGACGACGAAAAGCAACAGCGGCACCACGACACCCGCCGCCAGCCAGCGGGGCGTTCGCAGCGACACGATGGGCAGCCTGTTGCGCTGCAGCCAGAGAAAGCTGGCACTCACAACCGTGCCGAGCGCAACGCCTGTCACGACCTCTGCGGTGGAGTGCACTTCAAGCGCCAGCCGCGATACCCCGACTGCGACGCCCCACGCCCACCCCGCAATGGCCGCAGCAATGCGCAAGAATGGTGCAAACCGCAGCGCCGCAAGCCAAAAGACGACCGTCCAGACGCTGGTTGCCAATGCGGTGTGCCCACTGAAGCCGGTGAAATCGAAGCGGGCGCTGCCGATTCCCCAACCCAGAAAAGCCAGCTTGGACAGCATCACGGCAAGGCCGCATCCGCCGAATAGGAGCGCCCAATGCACCGCGGCCGGGCGCGTGCCGCGGTCGACCGCCAGCCAAATTGCGATCCACAATGCGGCGGGCAATAGAAAGCCGCTGTCACCGAGCCCGGTGACCATTAACCAGAAACTATTCATTGATTTAAAATGGAATTGCGCCTTTTCGGTGCGGGGCCGGGCATTGAATCGTTATTATTAAAGCCGGCCGCCCGCCCGGAACTCTTTCGAACTACAGCCATGTGTCGGTCCGGTTCAGGGCGCGCGGATTATTCCACAGGCATACTCCCGCCATCTTCAACACCTGTGCACCCGGCACATCGCAATCATGAGCATCCTCAGTGAATTCAAGGAATTTGCCGTCAAGGGCAATGTCGTCGATCTCGCGGTGGGCGTGATCATCGGCGCGGCGTTCGGGAAGATCGTCGACTCGCTCGTCGGCGACATCATCATGCCGGTGGTCGGGCTGGTGTTCGGCAAGCTCGATTTTTCCAATCTGTACCTGGTGCTGGGTTCCGTGCCGGCGGGCGTGGCCAACAACCTCGCCGACCTGAAGAAGGCCGGCGTACCGGTGCTGGCCTATGGCAACTTCATCACCATCGCGGTCAACTTCGTCATTCTTGCCTTCATCATCTTCATGATGGTCAAGCAGATCAACAAGCTGCGCAAGGTCCATGCCGAGGCGCCCGCGGCCCCGGTGGCCCCGCCGGAAGACATTGCGCTGCTGCGCGAGATTCGCGACAGCCTGAAGAATCGCCCCTAGGCGCCCGTCAGCGTCTTGGCCATGCGCAGCGCCTCGACGAGGCTCGAGGCGTCGGCCAGGCCCTTGCCCGCAATGTCGAACGCGGTGCCGTGGTCCGGGCTGGTGCGCACCAGCGGCAGGCCCAGCGTTACGTTCACGCCCTTTTCCACGCCCAGGTACTTGACCGGAATCAGCCCCTGGTCGTGGTACATCGCCACCACCACATCGAATTCGCCGCTCCCGGGTACGCCCGCCTTGGCCCTCGCACGCATGAAGACGGTGTCGGGCGCATGCGGACCGCCGGCGTCGATGCCCTCGGCGCGCGCCGCCGCAATGGCGGGCGCAATGATGTCGCGCTCTTCGCTACCGAAAAGGCCGCCCTCACCCGCATGCGGATTGAGACCGGCCACGCCGATGCGCGGCGCCCGCCCGAGCATGCGGTGCAAGGCACGGTGGGTGATGCGCAGCGTTTCCAGCACATTGCCGAAGCTCACCGCCGTAATGGCGTCGCGCAGCGACATGTGAATGCTGACAAGCACGGTGCGCAGGTCGTCGTTGGCCAGCATCATGCGCACCGGCATGCCGTCCACGGCAACGCCCGCATGGGCAGCGGCCTCGGCCTGCAGCAGCTCGGTATGCCCCGGATACGGAAAGCCCGCCGCTGCCAGCGCCTCCTTGTGCAGCGGTGCCGTCACGATGGCGGCGATGTCGCCCCGCAACGCGGCGCGCGCGGCCCAGACCACGCACTCTCCCGCCACGCGCCCGGCCTCGGCGCTGATCTGCCCGGGGACGATGTGCGCGGGTGGCGCCACCACCTGCAGCACGGGAATGCAGCCCGGCGGCATGGCGGCCGCCTCCGCCGCGTGCTCGATCTCCGCCACGGGCCATGCCGGCTGTCCGGGCTGCGCCAGGGCCTGGGACGCACGGCGCATGGTGCCCACGTCGCCGGCCACGAAGGCGCCGCGCGCGGCGTCGGGCGCCTGGCGGAAGGCCTTGACGATGATTTCCGGGCCGATGCCCGCGGGGTCGCCGAGCGTGACCGCCAAGGGAGCGCCGGCGGCAGCGGCAGGAGCCTTGCCGCCGTTCATGCGGGGTTGTCGATGTCGATGAACTCGTGCTTCAGGCCGAGCTGCGCCGCCACATGGGCCGCCACGGCCTGGGCGCCGTAGCGCTCGGTGGCATGGTGCCCGCAAGCCAGGAAGGCGACGCCCATCTCACGGGCGTAGTGGGCCTGGGGTTCGGAGATCTCGCCGGTGATGAACGCATCGGCGCCGGCGGCAATGGCGGCCTCGAAGTAGCCTTGCGCGCCGCCCGTGCACCAGGCGATGTTCTTGATGGCTTTGTGGGCGGTATCCACCAGCGTGACGGGCCGCTTGAGAACCTTTTCGGCGTGGGCTGCCAGCTCCTTGGCGCTGGCAAAGCTCTCGCCGTTTTCGCGCCCGCCCAGAAAGCCGAGTTCCTGCTCGCCAAAGCGACCGGTGGAGCCGGCATGCGCCAGCAGGCCGAGCTGAAGGCCCAGCTGGGCGTTGTTGCCGAGCTCGGGATGCGCGTCGAGCGGGAGGTGATACGCAAAGAGATTGACGTCATCGCCGAGCAACAGGCCCAGGCGCTGCTTCATCCAACCGGTAACGCAGCTGTCCTGGCCGCGCCAGAACAGGCCGTGGTGAACGAAGATGGCGTCGGCCTCGGCGTGAATGGCGGCTTCTATCAGCGCACGGCTCGCGGTTACGCCGGAGACGATCTTCCGCACCACGGTGCGGCCTTCGACCTGCAGGCCATTCGGTCCGTAGTCCTTGAAGCGCGAAGGCGCAAGAAGCAGGTCGAAGGCGTGCAGCAGTTCGTGGCGGGTGGTGCTCATCGCGACATTGTCGCGCTCCCGCCTCCATCGCGCATGGCATGGCCGCGTGCCGCCAGGGGCCACAGCGCCAGCAGGAAACCCAGCCCGGCCAGCACTGCAACGTAATGCGCCGGCGCCATGGTGTCGTGCTGGAGCCAGACGGTCAGGATCACGGGCGTCAGCCCGCCGAACACCGCATACGACATGTTGTAGGCAAACGAAAGGCCGGTGAAGCGCACCGGGGCCGGGAACGCGCGCACGCCGGCAATCGGCACCGTGGCAATGGTGCCCACGAAAAGGCCCACCAGGCCGTAATGCCAGAAGAGCGTGGCCGGCGTACCCGGCAGCCCCGTGTAGAACAGGTACGCGGTCGCGAACAATCCGCCCCAGCCGATCAGCATGACGGCGCGCGTGCCGATGCGGTCGCATGCCCAGCCGACCAGTACGCAGCCGATGGTCAGGGTCAGCGTGGCCAGCGCATTGGCTTCGAGGGCCAGCGCGGCCGGAATGTGATGCACCTTCTGCAGGTAGGTGGGCGTGTACAGCACCACCACGACGATAGCGGCCGACAGCACCCAGGTCAGCAGGCCCACATAGATGCTTGCGGCGCGATGCTCGCGCAGCACCGTGCGCAGCGGCAGCTCGCGCGCGACGGTCTTGCGGTCCGCCAGTTCCTTGAAGACAGGTGTCTCGTGCAGGAATCGGCGCAGGTACACGGAAACGAGCCCGAACGCGCCGCCCAGCACAAAGGGAATGCGCCAGGCAAAGTCGCTCACCTCGGCCGGCAGGTAGTAGCGGTTGATGCCCACCGCAACGAGCGAGCCGAGCAGGATGCCGCCGGTGATGCCCGAGGTCAGCGTGCCGATGCCGAAGCCATAGCGCTGCGCCGGCACGTGCTCGCCGACGAACACCCACGCGCCGGGCATTTCGCCGCCGATGGCCGCGCCCTGCAGGACGCGCATGGCCAGCAGCAGCAAGGGTGCGGCAATGCCGATGCTGGCGTAGGTGGGCAGCAGGCCGATGACCAGCGTGGGCGCCGCCATCAGGAAGATCGACAGCGTGAACATGCGCTTGCGGCCGAGCAGGTCGCCGAAATGCGCAATGACGATGCCGCCCACCGGCCGGGCCAGGTAGCCGGCGGCAAAGATGCCGAAGGTCTGCAGTTGCCGCAGCCAGTCGGGCATGTCCGCCGGAAAGAAAAGCGCACCCAGCACAGTGGCAAAGAAAACGTAGATGACGAAGTCGTAGAACTCCAGCGTTCCGCCAAGGGCGGACAGGGCAAGGGTCTTGTAGTCGCGGGAATCGAGCGTGCGGGCCGAAAGCGGCCGGGCGCCGTCCGGAGAAGCGTCCGGGGAAACGTCCGGAGAAAGGGCTTGAGAAGTCATGGCTGGCAGGGAAGTCGTTGCCGCACGCAGGACCGCCAGGGGATTGAAAGCGGAAAGGCAGCGCGCCGGCGAAACACCTGGCCGCGTGCGCCGGGTGGGCGTTGCGGAAGGCCGGAGTCCGGAGCCGTGTGGGCTCGCTTCGCGATGCTAAGGGTTATCCCGTATTGGCGCCTGAGGCCTGCGCCAATCTCGACCGGCCGGCGCGGTTTTCCGGCGGCCGGGGGTTGAGGGACAATCGAGCCGTAGCGCCGCACCGGACGGCGTGCTTACCCGCTGACAAACTTCATGAAACGCACCTGGCTGCTCTTTGCCCAAGCCGTGACCGTCCTCCTGGCGGCCTACTTCGTTGTTGCGACCCTCAAGCCCGAGTGGATCAACCGGCGCTCCACCTCGCTCGGCGGCGTGGTCTCGATCGTCGAGGCGCCGGCTGGTGCGCCCGCGGTGGCGCCTGCCGGCAGCCTGAGCGCGGCCGCCAAGAAGGCTTCTCCGGCGGTGGTGAGCATCAACACCAGCAAGGCGGCGCAGCGCCATCCGCGCAGCAACGACCCGTGGTTCCGGTTCTTCTTCGGCGACCAGGGCGACCAGCCCCAGGTGGGCCTGGGCAGCGGCGTGATCGTGAGCTCGGAGGGCTACATCCTCACCAACAACCACGTGGTCGAAGGCGCGGACGAGATCGAGATCACGCTCAACGACAGCCGCCACACGCGCGCCAAGGTGATCGGCACCGACCCGGACACCGACCTTGCCGTGCTCAAGATCGAAATGGACAAGCTGCCCGCCATCGTGCTGGGCAACTCGGACGATCTGCAGGTGGGCGACCAGGTGCTGGCCATCGGCAACCCCTTCGGCGTGGGCCAGACGGTGACCAGCGGCATCGTCTCGGCGCTGGGGCGCAACCAGCTCGGCATCAACAACTTCGAGAACTTCATCCAGACCGACGCGGCCATCAACCCCGGCAATTCGGGCGGCGCGCTGATCGACGTCAACGGCAACCTGCAGGGCGTCAACACCGCCATCTATTCGCGCTCGGGCGGCAGCATGGGCATCGGCTTCGCCATTCCGGTGTCCATGGCGAAGATCGTGCTCGAAGGCATCGTGAAGGAAGGCCAGGTGCGCCGCGGCTGGATCGGCGTCGAACCGAACGAGCTCTCGCCCGAATTGGCTGAAACCTTCGGCGTGAAGGCCGATACCGGCGTCATCATCACCGGCGTGCTCCAGAACGGGCCCGCGGCCAAGGCGGGCATCCGCCCTGGCGACGTGATCACTTCGGTCGGAGAAAAGAAGACCGACAACGTGCAGGCCCTGCTGACCGCCGTGGCCGGCCTGAAGCCGGGCAGCACCGCACGCTTTGCGCTGCAGCGCGGCACCGACAAGATGGAACTGGACGTGACGCCGGGCCTGCGGCCCAAGAGCCCCGTTCGGCAGGTGCCCAACCAGCCCGAGTAGCCGCCGAGGCGTTGAGGCGCCGGGCCGGGTAGCGATTGCTCAGGAAGAGGCCGAGGAATCGGCGCTTTCTTCCTCTTCGGACGGCTTCTTGGTGCCCATTGCAAAGTAGCGCGCACCGATGATGCCGACCTCGTAGAGCAGGCACATCGGCACGGCCAGCGCGAGCTGCGACACCACGTCAGGCGGCGTAAGCACTGCGGCAATGACAAAGGCCACCACGATGAAGTAGCCGCGGAACGAGCGCAGCTTTTCGATGGTCACCATCTCGAACTTCACCAGCAGCATCACCACGATCGGCACCTGGAACGCCACGCCGAACGCGATGTACAGCGAGAGAATGGCCTCGACATAAGACGAGATGTCAGGCGTGGCATTCACGCTCGGCGGCGTGAATTGCTGAATGAAGCCGAACATCTTGTCCAGCACGAAGAACTGCACAAAGGCAATGCCGACATAGGCCAGCAGGCTGCCGAACAAGATCAGCGGCAGCGCGAATTTCTTTTCATGGCTATAGAGCCCCGGCGCCACGAACATCCAGGCCTGGTACATGAGCCAAGGCAGCGCCAGCAGCACGGCCGTCATCATCAGCACCTTGAGCGGCACGAAGAAGGGCGAGAACACGCCCACCGCGATGAGCTTGGCGCCCGGCGGCATGTGGGCCTGGATCGGCATGGCGATAAGGTCGATCAGCCCGGCCGGCCCTGGCCAGATGGCCAGCAGCACGCCCGCGACCACCAAGCCGTAGACGCAGTAAAGCAGCCGGTCGCGGAGTTCGACCAGGTGCTGCACGAACGGCTGTTCGGTGCCCGCCAATTCGTCTTCTGCGTCTTTGTTCTTGTTGTCGGAATCGGCCATTGGAAGGAAAAAAGAGCAGGAGAAAGCGTGGCTTCGGCCGGCGTGCGGCGCACGAGGAACGCGGTTGTAAAAGCCGCTAGTTGATCTTGTGGGGACGGAAACGGGCAACGCGGGCGGCACCCGACAGCGCCTTGGTGCGCACGCCGTTGCGGGCCTTGTACCACTGCGGCGTGGCGCCCTGCTTCAGGCGCCAGTTCTTGCGCGGGTGCCTGTACTCCGGCACCGAAGGCTCCGGTTCGGCCAGCGCCGAAAGGGTTTCGCCCGAGCCGGAGAACTGCTTTTCGAGATCGGTCGCGCCCGTCTGGATGCTGTGCTCGACGTCGCGCGCCGCATCCTCCACGGTGGTTTTCATCTTGCGCAGCTCTTCGAGTTCCATCGAGCGATTGACCTCGGCCTTGACGTCGTTCACATAGCGCTGCGCCTTGCCCAGCAGGGTGCCGACGGTGCGCGCCACCCTGGGCAGCTTTTCGGGCCCGATGACGATCAGCGCCACGACGCCGATCAGCGCCAGCTTCTCAATACCGAGGTCGAGCACTTAGAACCCGCGCTCAGGACTTCTGACGCGCTTCGACGTCGATCGCCGACTTGTCGCTGTTGGCCGGCTGGCCGGTCACTTGGGCGGCAGGGGCCGACGAAGCGGGTGCGTCCGCAGTGGTGCCGCCCTCTTTCATGCCGTCCTTGAAACCCTTGACGGCGCCGCCCAGGTCGGAACCCATGTTCCGCAGCTTCTTGGTGCCGAAGATCATGACCACGACGAGCAGCACGATCAGCCAGTGCCAGATTGAAAATGAACCCATGGAAGACTCCTAAGAATGTGTCCGATTTTAGTCGGGCGAAATGTGACAGTTTGGCCTAATGTTCAGCCGCGAAGCCATGGGCGGGGACCGCCCATGACATGGACATGGAGATGGTGCACCTCCTGCCCGCCCTCGGCGCCCGTATTGATGACGACGCGCCAGCCGCCCTCCGGATAGGGCCTGCAGCCCTGCTCCACCGCCAGCTTGGGGGCCAGCGTCATGATCTTGCCCATGAGCGCGGCGTCGTCGGGCGTGAGCTGCGCCATCGAGGCGATGTGCTTCTTGGGCACCAGCATGAAATGCACCGGCGCCCAAGGCGCGATGTCGTGAAAACCGAACAGTTCGTCGTCTTCGTAGACCTTGCGCGAGGGGATCTTGCCTTCGATGATTTTGCAGAAGACGCAGTTCGGATCAGATGACATCTTTGGGTTCCATGGGACGGTTGTCGTTCATGCGGATCATGCCTTTCACGATCCGGTAGAGGAACCACAGCGAAATCAGGCTCCAGGCAATCCAGCCCGGCACCAGAAACAGCAGCCAGAGCCACGACGTAACCACGTACAGCAGGCCGGCCCACACCACCGACCGGATGCGCCAGCTGAAATGCGAAGCCTGCCAGGTGCCCGCCGCGTTGTCGCGCTTGACGAAGTCGATCACCAGCGCCACCAGCAAGAGCGCCACCGAAGCCTGGGCGCCGGGCAATACAGCGCAAATGGCCACGATGAGGTGCAGGATATAGCTGACCCAGCCCCAGGTCTTGAGGGAGTCGTCGGGTTCCACGTTCACGATGTCGTTGGCCATTGGCGATGTCCTTTCAATCGTTGGATGCCTCGCGGGCCTGCGCCTTGCGCAGGGCTTTTTCCTCGATGCCGCTGGTGCCCTCGCGGCGCTCGAGCTCCGCAATAACCTCGCCGGGCGACAAACCGTAGTGCGCCAGCGCCACCATGGTGTGGAACCACAAATCGGCCACTTCGTTCACTATTTTCGTGCGGTCGCCGCCATGGTCGGCGTCCTTGGCCGCCATGACGACCTCGGTGGCTTCCTCGCCGATCTTCTTGAGGAAGGCATCGGGGCCCTTGTGCAGCAGGCGCGCCACGTAGCTCTTCTCCGGGTCGCCGCCGTGCGCGGGCAGGCGGCTTTCGATGACGGCGGCAAGGCGCGCAAGGGCGTCGGAGGTGTTCACTGTGGCCGTCATTTGTAGATCGACTCCGGGTCTTTCAAGACCGGGTCCACGGCGGTCCATTGGCCGTTTTCGTATTTGCTGAAGAAGCAGCTGTGGCGCCCGGTATGGCAGGCAATGCCGGGCTCGTGGCCGAGCTGGGTGACCTTGAGCAGCACCACGTCGTTGTCGCAGTCGAGGCGGATTTCATGCACCGTCTGCACATGGCCCGACTCTTCGCCCTTGAACCAGAGCTTGTTGCGCGAGCGGCTGAAATACACGGCGCGGCCCAGCTCGGCGGTCTTTTCGAGCGCCTCGCGGTTCATCCAGGCGAACATCAGCACGTCGTTGCTGCCCTGTTCCTGCGCGATCACGGGCACCAGGCCGTTCGCGTCCCATTTCACTTCGTCAAGCCAATTCATGAAGGGTATTGTCCCACCCCCGAGCGGCGCTGAAGCGGGTCACGTGCGCACGGGAATGCCCCGCGCGGCCATGCGGGCTTTCGCCTCGCCCACGGTGTGCTCGCCGTAGTGGAAGATGCTGGCGGCCAGCACCGCGTCGGCGCCGCCGGTCTGGATGCCGTCGGCCAGGTCGTCGAGGTTGCCCACGCCGCCCGATGCGATGACCGGCACGTTCACGGCGTCGCTCACCGCGCGGGTGAGCTCAAGATCGAAGCCGCTCTTGGTGCCGTCGCGGTCCATGCTCGTGAGCAGGATTTCGCCGGCGCCCCGGCGCACCATCTCGGTCGCCCATTCGACGGCGTCCAGGCCGGTGTTCTTGCGGCCGCCATGGCTGTACACGTCCCAGCCCGCGCCGCGGGTGGCGGCTTCCTCGGGGCTGCGGCGCTTGGCGTCGATGGCCACCACGATGCACTGCGAACCGTATTTCTGCGAGGCGTCGTTGATTACCTGCGGATCGGCAATGGCCGCCGAGTTGAAGCTGGTCTTGTCGGCGCCCGCGTTGAGCAGCCGGCGCACGTCGGCCACGGTGCGCACGCCGCCGCCAACGGTCAACGGAATGAAGACCTGCGAGGCCACCGCCTCGATGATCGGCAGGATCAGGTCGCGGCCATCGCTGGTGGCCGTGATGTCGAGAAAAGTGAGTTCGTCGGCGCCCTGCGCGTTGTAGCGCGCGGCAATCTCGACCGGATCGCCCGCATCGCGCAGTTCGAGAAAGTTGACGCCCTTGACCACGCGGCCGCCGGTAACGTCGAGACAGGGAATGATGCGTTTTGCGAGCATGGTGGGTCGAGAGGAAAAGTCAGAGAACGCGAAGCTGCTGCCAGCCCTGCCACTGGGCACCGGGCAAGAGCAGCACCTGCTCGTCGATGCGCGCGGCTTCCACGCACAGCATGTGCCGGTAGCCGTCTTCAGGCATGTCGGCGAGTTTCGCACCAAGCACCGCTCCCGGGTTCCACACCACGGTTTCGCTGCAACTCGCGCTTTGCGTGATTTCGAGCGTGCCGCTGGGCTGCACCAGGCGCAGCGGCTTGGCGGGCGCGGCATAGACGCTGTCGAACTCCGCATCGAAATGCAGTGCGGGCGCGGTTTCCACATGGCGGTCGTCGCGCAGCGAATCCCAACGGTTGGCGCCTTCCAGCCCCTCCAGACGCACATCGGCAATGTCGTCGACGCGCAGGTAGGTGTGCAGCGCCGCGGCAAAGCTGAACGGCGCATGGTCTACATTGAGCAGCGTCAACGCGGCGCGTAGCCGTCCCGGGCCCATGCCGATCTGCAGGCGTGCCTCGAAAGCGTGCGGCCAAAGCTTGCGCGTGGCCTCGCTGTCGCGCAGCCGCAAGGTCAGTTCGCCCGATGCGGCGTCGATGCCACGGTTTTCCCAAGGCAGATTGCGCATGAAACCATGCTTGGGCAACATGCCGCGCTGGTTGAACTGGGGGCAGCAAATGGGTACCCCGCCGCGGATTGCGGCCGCTCCGTCGAACACGGCGCGCGGGCTCAGGTAGAGCCGTTCGACGCCATCCGCCGTGGTCCAGGAAAGCAGCTGCGCCCCGTGTAGAGACACGGTGAAAGCGCTGCCGTCGGCACCGCTGGCGCGAAGCGCCGGCTGGCCGCGAAACTCGATCGGATTGATGTCCATGCGGGAATTGTAGGCAGCGGAAATTCCCGCAGCCGAAAGCGGCAATGGAGACTTAAGACTTCATCGAAGCCGTGGTGCTGCTGGTTGCACGCAGGGGGCCTTCTTGGATACCCTTTTGCCGCCGCACAAAGAAGAGCCGCCGGCAGGTCCGCGCGCAACCTAAAACCATACCTACACATCGAAGAGAAACGCATGAAGAAAAAACTGCCGGCCGCCATCTGGATCCTCATCGCCATGGTGCTCGGCATTTTTGTCGGCTACATGATCTTCACGAGCTTTCCGGACAAGAAGGCGGCCGCGCAGATTGCAGGCTACGTGTCGATCGTGTCGGACGTATTTCTGCGCCTCATTAAGATGCTGATCGGCCCGCTCGTGTTCTCCACGCTGGTGGTGGGCATTGCGCACATGGGCGACGCCAAGTCGGTGGGCCGCGTGTTCGGCAAGTCGCTCGGCTGGTTCTTTACCGCTTCGCTCATTTCGCTGCTCATCGGCCTGGTGATGGCCAACCTTCTGAAACCGGGTGAGAACCTGGGCCTGCCGCTGCCGGACATCGGCGCCTCGGCCAACCTGGCCACCGCAAAGTTCACCCTCAAGGACTTCGTGAGCCACCTGGTGCCGAAGTCTTTCGCAGAGGCCATGGCCAACAACGAGATCCTGCAGATCGTGGTGTTCTCGATGTTCTTCGGCGTGGCGCTCGCTTCGCTCGGCGACAAGGCCAAGACGCTGGTGGCCGCCATCGACGAGCTCTCGCACGCGATGCTCAAGATCACCGGCTACGTGATGAAGCTGGCGCCCCTTGCGGTGCTGGCCGCCATGGCCGCCACCGTTGCCACGAACGGGCTGGGCATCCTGCTGAAGTTCGCCGTTTTCATGGGCGACTTCTACCTGGGCCTTTTCGTGCTGTGGGGCGTGCTGATTCTTGCGGGCGTGTCGTTCCTGGGCCGCCGGGTGTTCAAGCTGATGGCGCTCATCAAGGAAGCCTTTTTGCTGTCGTTCGCCACCGCCAGTTCGGAAGCGGCCTACCCGAAGATCCTGCAGGCGCTCGACCGTTTCGGCGTGAAGCGCAAGATCTCGAGCTTCGTGATGCCGATGGGCTACTCGTTCAACCTGGACGGCTCGATGATGTACTGCACCTTTGCCGTGCTCTTCATCGCGCAGGCCTACAACATCCACATGCCGCTGAGCACGCAGATCACCATGCTGCTCATCCTGATGCTCACCTCCAAGGGCATGGCCGGCGTGCCGCGCGCCTCGCTGGTGGTGATTGCCGCCACGCTCAACCACTTCGACATTCCCGAGGCCGGCCTGCTGCTGATCCTCGGCGTCGACACCTTCCTGGACATGGGGCGCTCCGCCACCAATGCCGTGGGCAATTCCATCGCCACCGCGGTGGTTGCCAAGTGGGAGGGGCAGCTGCTCTCCGAGAGCGACGCAGAGGTGAACGCCAAGGCGCTGGACGAGGAAGCTGCCGCCACCCTCGCCCATCCGGCCCACGCGTGAGGCTCGCCATGAAGCCCAGGCCCACGCTGCCGGTTTTGATTGCCGGCCTGCTGGCGGTTGTTGCTGTTGCCACGGGAGTCACCGCAACGGCGCAAGAAGCCCCCGCAATGCTGACCGGCACCCTTGCCAAGGTGCGCGAGAGCGGCGCCGTCGCCATCGGCTACCGCGAGTCGTCGGTGCCGTTTTCTTTTCTCAATGCACGCAACGAACCCATCGGCTATTCGATCGAACTTTGCCGCGAACTGGTCACGGCCATCGAGGATGCGGTGAACAAGAGCCTCGTGATCAAGTGGGTGCCGGTGACCTCCGATTCGCGCATGGATGCTGTCGAGCGCGGCACGGTCGATCTCGAATGCGGCTCGACCACCAGCAACCTCGAGCGGCAGAAGCGCGTGAGCTTCTCGCCCACGATCTTCGTCTCGGGCACCAAGGTGCTGGTGAAGAAGGGTTCGCAGATCAAGTCGTTCCGCGACCTGGCCGGCAAGCGGGTGGCCGTTACCGCGGGCACCACCAACGAGAAGACGCTGCGCGAGCTTTCGCAGAAGTTCAAGCTCGGCATCGACCTGCTGGTGGCGCGCGACCACGCCGATTCGTTCGGGCTGGTGAAAAGCGGCCAGGCCGACGCCTTTGCCACCGACGACGTGCTGCTCTACGGCCTGATCGCGCGCGAAGCCGCCAAGGCCCAGTACGAGGTGGTCGGCGACTATCTCTCCTACGACCCCTACGGCATCATGTACCGCAAGGGCGATGCGCAATTGGCCAAGGTGATCAACGACGCCTTCCAGGTGCTGGCGCAGGACGGCGAGATCGAGCGCCAGTACAAGCGCTGGTTCCTGCGCAAGCTGCCCACCGGAGAAAGCATCGACCTGCCGATGAGCGCGCAACTGCAGGCGATCATCCAGACGATGGCGGTCAAGGCCGAATAAGCCGCGCCGGCAGTCAGCGCGCCGGCCAGGCCCAGTGCGGGATCTCGCTCATGTCGAGGTTGGCGATGCGGGTTTCGCCGAAGCGCTTCTCGAGCACCACCGATTGCAGGTCGTCGCTGTCTTCGAGCGCGGCAATCAGCCGCAGGGCATGCGACACGACGATGATCTGCGACTCGCGCGCGGCCTGCGCGATCAGCCGCCCGAGCGCGGGCAACAGGTCGGGGTGCAGGCTGGTCTCGGGCTCGTTCAGCACCAGCAGCGCCGGCGGCCGAGGCGTGAGCAGCGCGGCAATCCAGAGCAGGTAGCGCAAGGTGCCGTCCGAAAGCTCCGCCGCCGTCAGCGGCCGCAGCAGGCCGTGCTGGTGCATCAGCGTTTCGAAGCGGTCTTCGTTCACCCGCACCTGGATGCGAGCACCGGGAAACGCATCGTCCACGGCGCGGTCGAGCGCACTGCTGTCGCCGATCTCGCGAATGGTCTGCAGCGCGGCGGCCAGGTCGGCGCCATCGTTGGCGAGCACCGGTGTGTAGGTGCCGATCTGCGGCTGGCGCGCGGGCGCGTCGGCGTCGGAGCGAAAGTGGTCGTAGAAGCGCCAGGAGCGCATCTGCTCGCGCAGCGCGAGCATCTCGGGCGCGGCATGCGGATCGGCGTACTCGGTCATCATGCTGGCGAACTGGGCAATGGGCCGGCCCACGGGCTCCCAGCTTCCCGTGCGCTCGCCGCGCAGCCGCAGCGAGGCGTCCTTGCGGTCGACCAGTTGCGTGGCTGGCCGCAGCACCGGGCCGCTCCAGATCGCCTCGCGCTTGATTTCGGGATCGCGTGAAAAAGCCGTCGGCGGAACGGGCGGCGGCAGGCCGATGTCGATGGCGTAGCCAAAGTCGTCCATTTCGACGCCAGAGAACCCGAGCCGCAGGTTCACGGGCTCGCTGCGCACGGTGCCCTGCACCGGGACGTCTCCGCGCAGCATGGCGGCCGAAATACGCTCGGGCCCGGCCCACAGCGTTGAAGACAGCCCGCCTTCGCGCACCAGCGAACGGATCACGCCGCCGTTGGCAATGTCGGCCAGGAGCCTCATCGCGCGGTACACGCTGGATTTGCCGCTGCCGTTGGGCCCGGTCACCACCGTGAGCCGGCCGAGCGGCACCGTCAGCTGGCGCAGCGACCGGTAGTTGGCAATGGCAAGCGCGGAGAGCACGCCGCGCTACGCAAGAGGCCTCAGACGCCGGCGAGTTCGTCCGCGCGGGCTTGCGCGGCGGCGAAATCGAGGTCGCCCGAGTAGATGGCGCGGCCGCAGATCACGCCTTCGACGCCTTCGGACTCGACCGCGCAAAGCTGGTCGATGTCGGCCATGTTCGACAGGCCGCCCGAGGCGATCACCGGAATGGTCAGCGCCTGCGCGAGCTTTACGGTCGCATCGATGTTGATGCCCGAGAGCATGCCGTCGCGGCCGATGTCGGTGTAGATGATCGATTCGACGCCGTAGTCCTCGAACTTCTTGCCCAGGTCGGCCACCTCGTGGCCCGTGAGCTTGCTCCAGCCGTCGGTGGCAACCTTGCCGTCCTTGGCGTCGAGCCCCACGATGATGTGGCCGCCGAAGGCCACGCAGGCGTCCTTCAGGAAGCCGGGGTTCTTGACCGCGGCGGTGCCGATGATCACGTAGCGCAGGCCGTCGTCGATGTAGCGCTCGATGGTGTCCAGGTCGCGGATGCCGCCGCCCAGCTGCACCGGAATGTCGTCGCCCACTTCGCGCAGGATCGCCTTGATGGCCGCGTGGTTCTGCGGCTTTCCGGCGAAGGCGCCATTCAGATCGACCAGGTGCAGCCGCCGCGCGCCGGCCTCGACCCACTTGCGGGCCATGGCGGCCGGGTCTTCGCTGAAGATGGTGGACTGGTCCATGTCGCCCTGTTTGAGGCGAACGCAGTGGCCGTCTTTGAGATCAATGGCGGGAATGAGGAGCATGGAAGTGACGCGAGTGTGCGGAATCCAGGCTGAGGAAGGTTCGGCCCGGTCGGAAATATAAGGTCAGGGATTCCAGTGGAGGAAGTTTCGGTAGAGCTGCAACCCGTGGTCCGCACTCTTCTCCGGGTGGAACTGGGTGGCAAAAATGTTATCGCGTGCGATGGCCGCGGTAAAGCATGCCCCGTAATCCGCCTCGCCTACGCTGTGCCGCGCGTCCGCCGGCCGTGCGTAGAAGCTATGCACGAAGTAGAAGTAGCTCTGGTCGGGAATGCCCGCCCACACGGCGTGCGGCTGGGCCTGGCGCACCTGGTTCCAGCCCATCTGGGGCACCTTGAAGCGGCTGCCGTCGGGCTGCAGCCTGCCAGCCAGGTCGAACTTGACGACCTCGCCGGGAATCAGGTTCAAGCCGTCGGTCGGCCCCTCGTCGCTGCGCGACAGCAGCATTTGCATGCCCACGCACACGCCGAAAAGCGGCTTGTTTGCCGCAGCTTCGAGCACCGACTCCTGCAGGCCGGAATCGCGCAGTTCGCGCATGCAGTCGGGCATGGCGCCCTGCCCCGGCAGCACCACGCGGGTGGCCTTGCGCACCACCTCGGGGTCGGATGTGACGAAAACCTCGACACCCACCTGGTCAGCCGCATGCCGCACGGCTTGGGACACCGAATGCAGGTTGCCCATGCCGTAGTCGACGACCGCGACGGTATTTGCTACAGATTTCATAGCTGTTCGCTGGAGATTTTCAGAGCGAACCCTTGGTCGAGGGAATGACGCCCACGGAGCGCGGATCGAGCTCCAACGCGCCGCGCATTGCGCGTGCAAAGGCCTTGAACACCGTCTCGCACTGGTGGTGCGCGTTCACGCCCTTCAGGTTGTCGATGTGCAACGTGACGAACGCGTGATTGACGAAGCCCTGGAAGAACTCGTAGGTCAGCTGGCTGTCGAAAGTGCCGATCATGCCGCTGGTAAACGGCACGTGCATCACCAGCCCCGGGCGGCCCGAAAAGTCGATGACCACGCGGCTCAGCGCTTCATCCAGGGGCACATAGGCATGCCCGTAGCGGCGAATGCCCTTCTTGTCGCCCACGGCCTTGGCGACCGCCTGGCCGAGGGTAATGCCGACGTCTTCCACGGTGTGGTGGCCGTCGATGTGCAGGTCGCCCTGGCAGTCGATGTCGAGGTCGATCAGGCCGTGGCGGGCGATCTGGTCGAGCATGTGGTCGAAAAAGCCGATGCCGGTGGAAAGCTTGGCCTTGCCCGTGCCGTCGAGGTTGACGCTGACGGTGATCTTGGTTTCGGCGGTGTTGCGGGTGACCGATGCGGTGCGCGCGGCGGTGCCCGTGTCGGCTGTTTGGGGGGTGGTCATAGTGAGGCTTCGAGTGCCGCGAGCATCCGCGCATTCTCGTCGGACGTTCCGACGGTGAGGCGCAGGCAATTTGCGAGCAGTTCGTGCATTTTAGAAACGTTCTTCACCAGAATCCCGTGTGCCTTCATGCCCTCGAAGGTCTTGGCGGCATCGGGCACCCGCACGAGGATCATGTTGGCGTCGCTCGGCCACACCTTCACGCCCACGAGCCGGCCCAGCCCCATCATGAGGCGATGGCGCTCCTCGCGGATTTGCCAGGCCTGGGCCTCGAACACTTCGGCATGCTCGAGCGCGAAGAGCGCGCATTCGCAATTGAGCACGCTGATGTTGTAGGGCGGGCGCACCTTGTCGATCTGCGCGATCAGTTCGGCCGGCCCCATGAGATAGCCGAGGCGGATGCCCGCCAGGCCGAACTTGCTGAGCGTGCGCATCAGCAGCACATGGTAGTGCCGTGCGATGCGGTCGATATAGCTCCTGGCGGCAAAGGGCTGGTAAGCCTCGTCGATCACCACCAGGCCGCCCTGCGCGCCCTGAGCCTCGACGATCTTCTCGATGACGGCATCGTCCCAGAGGTTGGCCGTGGGGTTGTTCGGATAGGCCAGGTACACGATGGCCGGCTTCTCGCGCGCGATGGCAGCGAGCATTGCCGCCTCGTCGAGTTCGAAATCGGCCGTGAGCGGAACGCCGGCGAAGCGCAGGCCCTGCAACTGGGCGCTCATGGCGTACATCACGAAGCCGGGCACGGGAGCAAGCAACGTGGCGCCCGGCACATCGCAGGCAATGGCCAGGAGCGAAATCAGCTCGTCGGAGCCGTTGCCCAGCATCAGCGCAAAGCCTTCGGGCATGCGTGCATGCGCGGCCAGAGCGCGCTGCAGGTCGCCGCCCCGCTCGCCAGGGTAGCGGTTGAGCGCCAGCGCGCCCAGCCGCTTGCCGAGCTCGGCCTGCAATGCGGGCGGCAGGCCGAACGGGTTCTCCATGGCGTCGAGCTTGACGAAGCCGCGCGCGTCCTGCACCGCATAGGCGTGCATGGACTGCACGTCGGAGCGGATGCGGTCGATCGGGCGGGCGGTAGGGGAAGTGGTCATCGGGTGCAGCGGTAGCTGTTCTTGAGGGCGCCGGACATCACCAGTTGCACGGGCATGTCGGCTTCATAGCTGTCGGCGTTGCGGGTCAGCTCGGTTTGATAAAGAGAGCGAGCCATCGACGGCTCGAGGCGGTGGCCTTCAACGCAGAAGATGGGTTTTTGCCCGTTGCGCTGCGATGCCTCGACGCCTTCGCGCAGGCCTTCGAGCACGCCGACGAGGTAATAGCTCGCGTAGGCCTTGCCGTCCTTCTCGTTGGCTTCCAGCGTGCGCAGTTCGCGGATGCTCATGGCCTGCGCACCGGCGGCGGCTGCCAGCGCGAGCAACAGCACCAGAAGGCGCGGCAGCAGCGGCACGACGGCAGGCCTCATGGCATCACTTGCGGTAGCGCGGCGGCGGCGCGTACGCGTCGTCGGCCGGGAAGGCGTTCGGCTGGACTGGCGCGGCATTGCGGCGCGGGCGGCGCGATGCCTCCGGCAGCTCCAATTCGAACAGCGCAGCGCCGATCACGCCGATGTTGCGCACGTCGCCGGCCTCGGTGTTTGCCGCATAGGCGCGGCCCGGGGCGGCAAAACGGAAGGCCGCTACCTCACTCTGGCTCTTGCGGAAGCCCTCGATGTCGAGGACCTGCTGCGGGCCCAGCACATAGCCGCCGTTGCGCAGGCTGCCGGGCTTGCCGTTCAGCACGTCGAGGCCGTCGACGGTGGCGATCACTTCGTAGGCTCGGTCGCTCAGGTTGCGAAAACGCAGCGTGTAGCGCGCGCCTTCGATGCCGGCGAGGCGGAACATGTCGCTGCTGCTGCGGCGTGCACGCTGCATCGGCAGCGGGCGGCCATTCTCATCAAGCACCGACCATTCGACATCGCCTTGGGCCAGTTGCAGGTTGAGCCGGCGCTCGGGGTTGTTGCCGGCTTCGCGCCGCACGGTGGATGCCTCGTTGTAGCCGAGCAAGGCCACTTCGTCAGGCTGCGCCGACAGCCGCTTCGCATTGACCGTGCGGGTCTTCGATTCGATGCCCTCGCCCCACTGCGTGCCGAGCTGTGCGGGTGCGGCAGCGGCGGCGCTGGGAGTTGCGGACAAGGCGGCCGACTCGTTGCGCGGCGCCTGCGGGATCTGGCTGCAGGCAACGAGCAAGCCCGCGCCTGCTACGAGGCCGGCTGCAAATCTGAAAAAACGCGACCTGTGAAGACGATGAATCATCTGGCTTGCTCCTCCCGAGCGGTTTTCTATTTGTGAAACTTCAGATCTTGCGCAGGCGCATCCGCGCCGCTTCGGCGTGCGCTTGCAGGCCTTCGCCTTCGGCCAGCGTCACCGCAATGGGGCCGAGCACCTGGGCACCGGCTTCGCTCACTGCGATGAGGCTCGAACGCTTCTGGAAATCGTAGACGCCGAGCGGGCTCGAAAAGCGCGCCGTGCCGCTGGTCGGCAGCACGTGGTTCGGGCCGGCGCAGTAGTCGCCGAGGCTTTCGCTGGTGAACGCGCCAAGGAAGATCGCACCCGCGTGGCGCAGCAGCGGCTCCCAGCGGTTCGGCTCGCTGCTGCTGACTTCCAGGTGTTCGGGCGCAATGCGGTTGCTGATCTCGCAGGCCTCTTCCATGCTCTTCGTGTGGATGAGGGCGCCGCGGCCGTTGAGCGAGGCCGCGATGATTTCCGCGCGCGGCATGGCGGGCAGCAGACGGTCGATCTCGGCCTGCACGCGGTCGATATACGCCGCATCGGGGCACAGCAAGATGCTCTGCGCCAGCTCGTCATGTTCGGCTTGGCTGAACAGGTCCATGGCCACCCAGTCGGGCGGCGTGGTGCCATCGGCCAGGACAAGAATTTCGCTCGGGCCCGCGATCATGTCGATGCCCACGGTGCCGAACACACGGCGCTTGGCGGCCGCGACGTAGGCGTTCCCGGGGCCGGTGATCTTGTCGACCGCGGGAATCGTCGCGGTGCCGTAGGCCAACGCAGCCACGGCTTGCGCGCCGCCGATGGTGAAGCCGCGCGTCACGCCGGCCACGTAGGCTGCGGCAAGCACGAGCGGGTTCTTCTCGCCACGCGGTGTCGGAACCACCATGATGATTTCGGCCACGCCGGCCACATGCGCCGGAATCGCGTTCATCAGCACGCTCGACGGATAGGCCGCCTTGCCGCCCGGCACGTAGATGCCGACGCGATCGAGCGGCGTGACCTTCTGGCCGAGCAGCGTGCCGTCGGCATCGCGGTAGCTCCAGCTTTCGCCGCTCGCCTTCTTCTGGGCCTCGTGGTAGCTGCGCACGCGGCGCGCAGCGGCTTCTAGCGCGTCGCGCTGCGCGGCGGGCAGCGATTCGAAGGCGGCCTTCAGTTCAGCCTGCGTCAGCTCCAGTTCGGGCAGCGTCTTGGCACCGAGCTTGTCGAAGCGGTTGGTGTACTCCAGCACCGCATCGTCGCCCCGCTTCTGCACGTCGGCCAGGATGTCGGCCACCACCTTCTCGATGGCTGCGTCCGCGTCGGCAGACCAATGCAGCCGCGCCTTGAATTCAGCATCGAAGCTGGCCGAAGTCGTGGAGAGACGGGCGGGGGCTGCTTTCAGTGTCATGAGGCTGGGGGATGAAACTTGTCAGGGCGTGGCTGCCGCCGGAATGGCGGAAGCAAAGGCGTCGATGATGCGGCGGATCGGTTCGCGCTTGAGCTTGAGCGCGGCCTGGTTGACCACGAGGCGCGCGCTGATGTCCATGATGCGCTCGACCTCGACCAGGTGATTGGCCCGCAGCGTGTTGCCGGTCGAGACCAGGTCGACGATGGCGTCGGCCAGGCCCGTGAGCGGCGCGAGTTCCATGCTGCCGTAGAGCTTGATCAGATCGACGTGCACGCCCTTGCTGGCGAAGAAGTCGCGCGCCAGGCCCACGTATTTGGTGGCCACGCGCAGGCGCGAGCCCTGCTTCACCGCGGATGCGTAGTCGTAGTCGGCCCGCACGGCCACGCTGAGGCGGCAGGCCGCAATCCGCAGGTCGAGCGGCTGGTAGAGGCCCTGGTTGCCGTGCTCCAGCAGCACGTCGGAGCCGGTCACGCCCAGGTCGGCGCCGCCGTACTGCACGTAGGTGGGCACGTCGGAGGCGCGCACCAGCACCACGCGCACGTCGGGCCGCGTGGTCGCAAGAATCAGCTTGCGCGATTTTTCGGGGTCTTCGGTCACCTCGATGCCGGCGGCGGCCAGCAGGGGCATCGTCTCTTCGAAGATGCGGCCTTTGGACAGAGCAAGCGTGATCACGATTGCGACTCCTGTGATGCAAGCGTGATCACGATTGCGACTCCTGTGATTCGAGCGTGATCATGCGGCGGCTCCCGCCACGCGCTCGATGTCGGCCCCGATGCCGCGCAGCTTGGCCTCCATGCGGTCGTAGCCGCGGTCCAGGTGGTAGATGCGGTCGACCAGTGTCTCGCCGTCGGCCACCAGGCCGGCAATGACCAGGCTGGCCGAGGCGCGCAGGTCGGTGGCCATCACGGTGGCACCCGAAAGTTGCGGCACGCCCTCGACCATGGCGACCTTGCCCTCGACGTGGATCGTCGCGCCCAGGCGCACCATCTCGTTCACGTGCATGAAGCGGTTCTCGAAGATGGTCTCGGTGACCATCGAGGCGCCGCGCGCGATCACGTTCAGGGCCATGAACTGGGCCTGCATGTCCGTCGGGAAGCCGGGGTATTCGGTGGTGCTGAAGCTCTGCGCCTTGAGGTGTTCGCTGGCCGGGGCCTTGGAGCTGATGCGCACGCCGCCCTCTTCCGGCGAAATCGTGCAGCCGGCGTCGCGCAGCTTGTCGATCACCGCGTCCATATGGTCGGCGCGGGCGTGGCGCAAAAACACGTCGCCGCCCGTGGCCGCAACGGCGCACAGGAAAGTGCCGGCCTCGATGCGGTCGGCCACCACCGCGTGTTCGCAGCCGTGCAGCTTTTCAACGCCCTGGATGCGGATGTGGCTGGTGCCGTGGCCCTGGATCTTGGCGCCCATGCGGATCAGCATTTCGGCCAGATCGACGATCTCGGGCTCCTGGGCGGCGTTTTCGAGCAGCGTTTCGCCCTCGGCCAGCGCAGCGGCCATGAGGAAGTTCTCGGTGCCGGTGACCGTGACCATGTCCGTGAGGATGCGCGCGCCCTTCAGGCGGGTGCGCCCGGCCGGCAGGCTGGCGATCATGTAGCCGTGCTCCACCACGATGTCGGCGCCCATGGCCTGCAGGCCCTTGATGTGCTGGTCGACGGGCCGCGAACCGATGGCGCAGCCGCCCGGCAGCGACACCTTGGCACGGCCGAAGCGCGCGAGCAGCGGGCCCAGCGCCAGCACCGAGGCTCGCATGGTCTTCACCAGTTCGTAGGGAGCCTCGGGGTTGGCGAGGTCACCCGCGTTGAGCTGCACCGTGCCGTTGTCGTCGCGATCGGCCACCACGCCCATGTTGCGCACCAGCTTGAGCATGGTCGACACGTCCTGCAGGCGCGGCACGTTGTGCAGCGTCACGGGCTGGTCGGTCAGCAGCGCGGCGCAAAGCTCCGGCAAGGCTGCGTTCTTGGCGCCGGAAATGAGTACCTCGCCGCGAAGCTGGCGCCCGCCGCGAATCAGAAGTTTGTCCATCGAATTTCCAGCGAAATCAGGCCCCGCAGGGCCGGAGAGTTATTTTTCCAACGCCGCCCATTCGGCCGGCGTATAGGTCTTCATGGAGAGCGCATGCACCTCGTCAGTGTGCATTTTCGCACCGAGGGTGGCGTAGACCCGCTGATGCCGCTGAATGGCGCGTTTGCCCTCGAACTCGGCCGAGACGATGGTGGCGTACCAGTGGCGGCCGTCGCCTTCGAGCGTGATGTGCTCGCAAGGGAGATGGGACTGGATCAGGGCCTGGAGTTGTTCGGCGGTCATGGGGTTCTGGAAAAAGGCGGTCAGCCTCGGATTTTGTAGCCGATTCGCAGGAGATGGACGGCAATGGCGCTCACTACCAGCCAGGCGCCGCCGACGATGCCCAGGCTGAGCCAGGGGGAGGCGTCGCTGACTCCGAAGAAGCCGTAGCGGAAGCCGTCGATCATGTAGAAAAACGGGTTGAGGTGGCTCACCGACTGCCAGAACGGCGGCAGCGAGCCGATCGAATAGAACACGCCCGAAAGAAATGTCATGGGCATGATCAGGAAGTTCTGGAACACGGCCATCTGGTCGAACTTCTCGGCCCAGAGCCCGGCAATGAGCCCCAGCGTGCCCAGCATTGCGGAGCCCAGCAGCGCGAACACCACAATCCAGAGCGGTGCAACGAAGCTCGGCATGGCGAAGAACATGGTCACCGCAAACACGCCGAGGCCCACCGCCAGCCCGCGGATCACCGACGAGCCCACGTAGGCGAAGAACCAGCCCCAGTGCGAGAGCGGCGTGAGCAGCACGAAGACCAGGTTGCCCATGATCTTGCTCTGGATGATCGAAGACGAGCTGTTGGCAAAAGCGTTCTGCAGCACGCTCATCATCACCAAGCCCGGCACCAGAAAGGCGGTGTAGCCGACGGAGCCGTAGACCTTCACGTGGTCTTCGAGCACATGGCCGAACACCATCAGGTAGAGCAGCGCGGTGAGCACCGGCGCGCCGACCGTCTGGAAGCCGACCTTCCAGAAGCGCAGCGTTTCCTTGTAGAGAAGCGCGCGCCAACCTGTCACGGCCATCATCGCGACACCTCCAGCGGCGTTTGCTCGCCCGCCATCAGGTCGATGAACACATCTTCAAGGTCGGCCTTGCGCATTTCCACGTCTTCCACCACGACGCCGGCTTCGCGGATTGCGGCCAGCAATTGTTCGACTTCATGCGCGTTCTGCGCTGGCAACTGCACGATGCGCCCGGTGATGCGCGCGTGCTGGGCAATGGCCCAGGGCAGCATGGCATCGGTCTTGAACCGCAGCACGTTGCTGGCGGCCGACTTCAGGAGTTCGCTGGTGCGGTCGAGCGCAATCACGCGGCCCAGCTTGAGCATGGCGATGCGGCTGCACAGCGCCTCGGCTTCCTCGAGGTAGTGCGTGGTGAGCAGCACGGTGCTGCCCTGCTTGTTGAGCCTGGCGACGAACTGCCAGAGCGTCTGGCGCAGTTCCACGTCGACCCCGGCGGTGGGCTCGTCGAGCACGATCACAGGCGGCTTGTGCACCAGCGCTTGCGCCACCAGCACCCGGCGCTTCATGCCGCCCGAAAGCTGTCGCATGTTGGCCGTGGCCTTGTCGGCCAGGCCGAGGCTTTGCAGCAATTCGTCGATCCACGGTTCGTTGTTCTTGATGCCGAAGTAGCCCGACTGGATGCGCAGCGATTCCCGCACATTGAAGAAGGGGTCGAACACCAGCTCCTGCGGCACGATGCCAAGCTGGCGGCGGGCCTCGGCGTAGTCGCGCTGCACGTCGAAGCCATGCACGCTGATGGCTCCGGCGGTGGGGCGAGACAAGCCGGCCAGCATGCTGATGAGCGTGGTCTTGCCTGCGCCGTTGGGGCCGAGCAAGCCGAAGAACTCGCCCGGCTCGATCTGGAAGCTGACCTCGTCGACGGCGCGCAGCCCTTGTTTGCCTTGGGCCCGTTGCTGTCTGGAGGGGGGATAGGTCTTGGAGACCGATTGGAATGAGATCGCGGGCATGGGAGCCGGCGATTTTACGGGCGCGCCCCGCAAGCTGCTGCGCCGCGGCCAGATGCCCTGACGCGGCCGCCGCCCGGCTGCCCGGCGCTCAGGGCGCCGCCGGCAAAAGGCCTGCGATGCCGTACAGGGCGGCCAGTTCGCGCAGCCGAGGCGAAAGACCCTTCACGGCAAAGCCGCGGCCGAGCGCACTCGATTCGCGGCGGCACTCCAGCAGCACGGCCAGCGCCGACGAATCGAATTGCGTCAGCGCGCTGGCGTCGACCACGGTGGAAGTGTCGGTCTGCCCCGCCAGCCCCTGCTGCAGCATGCGCATGCAGGCGGGGGCCTCGTCGTGGGTGAGTTTGGTCGGCAGCACCAGCATGGCGTCAGCTCTTGCCGCTGTTGCCCTTGTTGCGCGCGGCCAGCGCTGCAATCAGGCCATCGATGCCGCGGGCGTTGATTTCCTGCGAGAACTGCGTGCGGTAGGTGTCGACCAGCCAGACGCCCAGCACATTGAGGTTGTAGACCTTCCAGCCGCCGCCCTGGCCGGGCGTTTTCTCGAGGCGGTAGTCGAGCTGCACCGGGTCGCCGCGGCCCTTGACCTCGGTGCGCACCAGCACTTCGGTGTCGTCGGGCGAACCGCGGAACGGACGGACCGTGACGGTCTGGTCGCTCACCTGGTCGAGCGCGCCGGCGTAAGTACGCACCAGCAAGGTCTTGAATTCTTCCTGCAGGCGCTTTTGCTGCTCGGGCGTGGCCTGGCGCCATGCCGGGCCCACGGCGGAGGCCGTCATGCGCTGGAAATTGACGTTGGGCATGATCTTGCTGTCGACCAGCAGCATGATCTTGCTGATGTCGCCTGCCTTGATGGAGGTGTCGGCCTTGATGGTTTCGAGCACATCGGTCGACAGCCGCTTGACCAGCGCATCGGGCGCTTCGTCGGCGGCATGCGCGGGGCGCACAAAAGCAGCGGCAGCGCCAAAAAGCAGTGCGCTCGCGAGCACCAGGCGGCCAAGGCTGCGTCGTTGCAAGATATTGTTGTTCATGTCAATTCCCTCAAGTTTTGAAAATCCAGAAGGCGTGCACTAAATAAAGGCGCGCCTCCTGGAAAGAACGTGTTCGACGGGTCTGGAGCCGACCGGGTTCCCTGAAGCGCAGGTGAAGCCTTGAAACCGGATGCAAGCAGAAAACGCCTCATCCGACGGTGAACAGCTCCCTTTGTGCCCGTTCCCGGTTCTTACTTTCCGCCTTCGTCGTCCGGCGGATTGCCGTCGTAGACGTCGTTGCGGCGGTGCTGCAGGAAGGCGTCGCGCGTGAAGGTGTACTTGTCGAGCGCTGCGTCATCGAGCAGTCGGCCGGCGCGCAGGTACTTGGCCCGGGTGTCGACAACTTCCAGCACCGAGAGCGAATTGCGCCACGCAACGTCGTTCATGTTGGAGAGCACGCTTCCGGCCCGGTCCACCGGCAGGGCTGCCGTGTCGCGCAGGGTCGAAGGGCCGAGCAGCGGCAGCACGACGTACGGGCCTGCGCCCACGCCCCAGCGGCCGAGCGTCTGGCCGAAGTCTTCTTCGTGGCGGTCGATGCCGGCTTCGGTGGCAATGTCCAGCAGGCCGCCGAGCCCGAAGAAAGTGTTGACGTTGACCCGCATGAAGGTTTCGGCGCTGTTCTGCAGCTTGAGCTGGGCCACGCTGTTGGCAAAGCTCCAGACGTCGCCCAGGTTGCCGAAGAAATTGCTCACGCCGGTGCGCACCATCGAGGGCAGCACGCGCTGGTAGGCCGTGGCCACGGGCACCAGCACTGCTTCGTCGACCTTGTCGTTGAAGCTGGTAACGCCGCGATTGAAGGGCTCGAAGGGGTCGGCCGGATTGGCCCGCGGGCCGCTCGCGCAGCCTGCAAGCACCGCAAAAACGGTTGCCACGCCCACCCATCGTGCGTAGTTCGCTACGTTATTCATAGCGCTTGAGGAAAAAAGGCTTGTTTTCATTTCTTGTTGGCTGTTCCCGGCGTCGAAGTATTTCCTTCGGCCGCCTTGCTGTAGAGGAACTGGCTGATCAGGTTTTCCAGCACCACGGCCGATTGGGTCGAGGTAATGGTGTCGCCGGCTTGCAGGTTCTTCTCCTCGGCACCCGCTTCGATTCCGATGTACTGCTCGCCGAGCAGGCCACTGGTCAGGATCTTGAGCGAGCTGTCCTTGGGAAAACTGTAACGGTTTTGCAATGCCAGCGTCACGCTGGCCTGAAAGGACTTGTCGTCGAAGGAGATGGATTCCACACGGCCGACCACCACGCCCGCGCTCTTGACCGCGGTTTGCGGCTTGAGGCCGCCAATGTTGTCGAAACGCGCGGTGACGTTGTACGTCTTCTGGAAATTCAGGCTCAGCAGGTTGGCCGATTGCAGCGCGAGGAACAGAAGCGCCGCGCCGCCGATCAGGACGAACAGGCCGACCCAAATGTCGTTAGTGGAACGTTGCATGGTTTGCACTCTCTAGAACGATTGGAGCCGAGGCTCCTTCAAATACTGAACATCATGGCGGTCAACAGGAAGTCGAGGCCGAGCACCGACAGCGACGCCATGACCACCGTGCGCGTGGTCGCGCGCGAGACGCCTTCGGGCGTGGGCTGGGCTTCGTAGCCCTGCAGCAGCGCAATGAAGGTCACGGTAAAGCCGAAGACGATGCTCTTGATCACGCCGTTGCCCACGTCGCGCCAGACATCGACGCCGCCCTGCATCTGGCCCCAGAACGCACCGGGGTCGACGCCCAGCATCAGCACGCCCACCACGTAGCCGCCCATGATGCCGACCGCGCTGAACACGGCCGCCAGCAGCGGCATGGTGATGACGCCGGCCCAGAAACGCGGGGCCAGAATGCGCCGCACGGGGTCGACCGCCATCATTTCCATGGCACTGAGCTGTTCGCCGGCCTTCATGAGGCCGATTTCCGCAGTCAGCGAGGTACCGGCACGCCCGGTGAAAAGCAATGCCGCCACCACGGGGCCGAGCTCGCGCACCAGGCTCAAGGCAACCAGCAGGCCGAGCGCCTCGGAAGAACCGTAGCGCTGCAGCGCGTAGTACATCTGCAGGCCAAGCACAAAGCCCACGAAAAGGCCGGACACCGCAATGATGGCGAGCGAGTAGTTGCCCAGGAAGTGAATCTGGTCGCGCACCAAGCTGAAGCGCCGCAGGCTTTGCGCGCCTTGGAACGCCAAGCGCACGAACAGCTTGGCGCCATAGCCCATATCGGCGAGCTTGCTGCGCACGGCAAAGCCCACGTCCGCCGGCTTCCACCAGGTCATGCGCGTCCCCCTTCATTGCCGAAATCTGCTTCGATTCCAACTCCAGGGTAATGAAAATGCACCGGCCCGTCGGGCAGCGCATTGACGAACTGGTGAACCAGCGGATCGGCGCTTTGCCGCACTTCGTCGGGCGTGCCCTGCGCGGCGATCGCGCCGTTGGCCAGGATGATCACATGGTCGGCAATTCGGAATGTTTCTTCGAGATCGTGCGACACAACGATGCTGGTCAACCCCAGCGTGTCGTTGAGCTGGCGGATCAGCCGCGCCGCCGTGCCGAGAGAAATCGGGTCCAGGCCGGCAAAAGGCTCGTCATACATCACGAGGTCGGGGTCGAGCGCAATGGCACGCGCCAATGCCACGCGCCGCGCCATGCCGCCGGACACTTCGCTTGGCATGAGGTCGCGCGCGCCGCGCAGGCCCACTGCGTCGAGCTTCATGAGGACGATGTCGCGCACCAGCGCTTCCGATAGCTGCGTGTGTTCGCGCAATGGAAAAGCCACGTTGTCGAACACGCTCATGTCGGTGAACAAGGCACCGAACTGAAAGAGCATGCCCATGCGGCGCCGTGCCTTATAGAGGGCTGCGGCATCGAATTTGCCGACGTCCTGGCCGTCGAACAGCACCTCGCCGCGCTGCGCCCGCTGCTGTCCGCCGACGAGCCGCAGCACAGTGGTCTTGCCGCCGCCGGAGGCTCCCATGAGCGCGGTGACCTTGCCGCGCGGGACGGAAAAGGACACACCGTCGAGAATCGCACGTGCGCCATAGCCGAACGTAACGTCGCGGAACTCTACAAAGGGGTGTGGCTGTGCGGCTGGGTCCATCTCAATAAAAAAGCCGGGCGCCTTGACAGGCATCCCGGCATGCGGTTTCCGCAAATGATAGCGGGGCCGTGAAGGGCCCCGCGAAATTGAAACAAAATTCAGCGCGGTAAGTCGCTAAATCCCATCAAAAACTCGTCTACCGAGCGCGCGGCTTGCCGCCCCTCGCGAATCGCCCACACCACGAGCGACTGGCCGCGGCGGATATCGCCTGCCGCGAACACCTTGGGCACATTGGTGGCGTAGCCACCGATGAAATCGACGGTGGCCTTGGCATTGCCGCGCGCATCCTTCTCGACGCCGAAGGCATCGAGCACGGTGGCCACGGGGCTGATGAAGCCCATCGCCAGCAGCACGAGGTCGGCCTTGAGGATCTGCTCGCTGCCCGCCACTTCCTGCATTTTTCCGTCCTTCCACTCGACGCGGACGGTCTTGAGGCCGGTGACCTTGCCCTTTTCGCCGATGAACTCCTTGGTGGAGATCGCGAACTCGCGCTCGCAGCCTTCTTCGTGGCTGGAGCTGGTGCGCAGCTTGATCGGCCAATAGGGCCACGTCAGCGGGCGGTTTTCTTCTTCGGGCGGCTGCGGCATCAGTTCGAACTGCGTGACGCTGGCTGCGCCATGGCGGTTGCTGGTACCCACGCAGTCGGAGCCGGTGTCGCCACCGCCGATGACGATGACGTGCTTGCCCTCGGCGCGCAGCTGGCCCTTGACCTTGTCGCCGGCGTTGACGCGGTTCTGCTGGGGCAGGAACTCCATCGCAAAGTGAATGCCGTCCAGGTCGCGGCCCGGCACTGGCAGGTCGCGCGATTGCTCGGCGCCGCCGGTGAGCAGCACGGCGTCGAATTCCTTGTCCAGCTGCTCGGGCGTGACGGTTTCCTTGGCGAGATTGGTCACCTTGGAACCCTTGCCCAGCGGATCTTTCGCAGCGCCGACGATCACGCCGGTGCGGAAGGTGACGCCCTCGGCCTTCATCTGCTCGACGCGGCGGTCGATGTGTGTCTTCTCCATCTTGAAATCAGGAATGCCGTAGCGCAGCAGGCCGCCGATGCGGTCGTTCTTCTCGAACAGCGTCACCTCATGGCCGGCGCGAGCGAGCTGCTGCGCCGCGGCCATGCCGGCTGGGCCCGAACCCACCACGGCCACTTTCCTGCCGGTCTTGTGCTTGGCAACGCGCGGCGCTACCCAGCCTTCGTCCCAGGCGCGGTCGATGATGGCGTGTTCCAGCGACTTGATGCCGACCGGGTCGTCGTTCACGTTGAGCACGCAGGCGGCTTCGCAAGGCGCGGGGCAGATGCGGCCGGTGAACTCCGGGAAGTTGTTGGTCGAGTCGAGTACCGCGAAGGCGTTTTGCCAATCGTTGCGGTACACGAGGTCGTTGAAGTCCGGAATGATGTTGTTGACCGGGCAGCCGCTGTTGCAGAACGGCGTGCCGCAGTCCATGCAGCGTGCGCCCTGTACCTTGGCCTGCTCGTTCGACAGGCCGACGACGAATTCCTTGTAATGCTTGACGCGCTCTTCAACGGGCTTGTAGCCCTCTTCGATGCGCTCATGCTCCATGAAGCCGGTGATCTTTCCCATCGCGATTCCTTTTACACCCCCGTTGCTTGCTCACTGCGTGTAGCCGCCTCCCCCCTCAAGGGGGCAACACCTGCGGCCCGGCAAAGCCGGTTCCGCGGTGTTCCCCGAAGGGGCTGTGACAGTTTCACGTGCTGCATGCCGTGTGGGAGCTAGTTCTGTTTTTGGTTGATCTTCAAACTGCGGCCGACGTGGCCTGCGGTGCGGCGGCCACTGCGTGCGGCTCAAGGCCGATGTGCGCGTTGTTGCCGCTGCTCGTGAGCTCGACCTTGCGGTCGTGCAGCTCGGCGAGCGCACGCTTGTATTCGTTCGGGAACACCTTCACGAACTTGGTGCGGGCCACGGCCCAGTTGTCGAGCAGTTCGCGCGCACGCTTGCTGCCGGTCCAGCGGTGGTGCTCTTCGAGCAGCTTCTTCAGCTGGGCCTCGTCGGTCTCGCCGCCGTGCCAGATCTTGCGGTGCACGCTCGCGGTCTGCTCGGCCGAGGTCAGCACCTTGTCGAGCGACACCATCGAGAGATTGCAGCGCGTGGCGAACTGGCCGTCTTCGTCGTAGACGAAAGCCACGCCGCCGCTCATGCCCGCCGCAAAGTTACGGCCAGTCTTGCCGAGCACCGCGACCGTGCCGCCGGTCATGTATTCGCAGCCGTGGTCGCCCGTGCCTTCGACGACGGCCGTGGCACCCGAAAGGCGCACCGCGAAACGTTCGCCGGCCACGCCGCACAGATAGGCTTCGCCGGTGGTCGCGCCGTAGAGCGCGGTGTTGCCGACGATGGTGTTGCGGATGGCTTCACCGCGGAAATCGAGGCTGGGGCGCACCACCACGCGGCCGCCCGAAAGGCCCTTGCCGGTGTAGTCGTTGGCATCGCCAATGAGGTACAGCGTGATGCCGCGCGCCAGGAAGGCGCCGAACGACTGGCCGCCCGTGCCTTCGAGCTGGATGCGGATCGAGTCGTCAGGCAGGCCCTGCGGATGCACCTTGGTCAACGCGCCCGACAGCATGGCACCCACCGAGCGGTTGACGTTGCGCGCCACCTCGATGAACTGCACCTTCTCGCCGCGCTCGATGGCGGGGCGCGACTTCTCGATGAGCTTGACGTCCAGCGCCTTGTCCAGGCCGTGGTCCTGGTTTTCGACGTGGAAGCGCGGCACTTCGGCCGGCACCGTCGGCAGCGCGAACAGGCGGCTGAAGTCCAGGCCGGAGGCCTTCCAGTGCTCGATGCCCTTGCGCATGTCGAGCAGGTCGGCGCGGCCGATCAGGTCGTCGAACTTGCGGATGCCCAGCTGGGCCATGATCTGGCGCACTTCTTCCGCGACGAAGAAGAAGTAGTTGACGACGTGCTCGGGCTTGCCCGAGAACTTCTTGCGCAGGATCGGGTCTTGCGTGGCCACGCCCACCGGGCAGGTGTTCAGGTGGCACTTGCGCATCATGATGCAGCCTTCGACCACCAGCGGCGCGGTGGCAAAGCCGAACTCGTCGGCGCCCAGCAGCGCGCCAATGGCGACGTCGCGGCCAGTCTTCATCTGGCCATCAGCCTGCACGCGGATGCGGCTGCGCAGGCGGTTGAGCACCAGCGTCTGCTGCGTTTCGGCCAAGCCGATTTCCCACGGGCTGCCCGCGTGCTTGATCGACGACCAGGGCGATGCGCCCGTGCCGCCGTCATGGCCCGCGATCACCACGTGGTCGCTCTTGCACTTGGCCACGCCGGCCGCGATGGTGCCCACGCCGATTTCGCTCACCAGCTTGACGCTGATGCTCGCGTGCGGCGCGGCGTTCTTCAGGTCGTGAATCAGCTGCGCCAGGTCTTCGATCGAGTAGATGTCGTGGTGCGGCGGCGGCGAGATCAGGCCCACGCCCGGAACCGCGTAACGCTGCTTGCCGATGTACTCGGTGACCTTGCCGCCCGGGAGCTGGCCGCCCTCGCCCGGCTTCGCACCCTGCGCCATCTTGATCTGGATCTGGTCGGCCGAATGCAGGTATTCGGCGGTGACGCCGAAGCGGCCCGAAGCCACCTGCTTGATGCGCGAGCGCAGCGAGTCGCCGTCCTTCAGCGGCAGGTCGACCTCGACGTTGGCCGCGCCGATCACGCTCTTGAGCGTGTCGCCCTGCTTGATCGGGATGCCCTTGAGCTCATTGCGGTAGCGCGCCGGATCTTCGCCGCCCTCGCCCGTGTTGCTCTTGCCGCCGATGCGGTTCATGGCAATGGCCAGCGTGGAGTGCGCTTCGGTGCTGATCGAGCCGAGCGACATCGCGCCGGTGGCAAAGCGCTTGACGATTTCAGCCGCGGGCTCGACCTCGTCGACCGGAATGGCCTTGGCCGGATCCAGCTTGAACTCGAACAGGCCGCGCAACGTGAGGTGGCGGCGGTTCTGGTCGTTGATGAGCTGCGCGTATTCCTTGTACGTGTTCCAGTTGTTGGAGCGCGTGCTGTGCTGCAGCTTGGCGATGGCGTCGGGCGTCCACATGTGCTCTTCGCCGCGCGTGCGCCAGGCGTATTCACCGCCGGCATCGAGCATGTTCGAAAGAATCGGATCGTCGCCGAAAGCCGCCTTGTGCATGCGGATGGCTTCCTCGGCAATCTCGAACACGCCGATGCCCTCGACGCGGCTGGCCGTGCCGGTGAAGTACTTGTTGACCGTGGCGGTGTTCAGGCCGATGGCTTCGAACAGCTGCGCGCCGCAGTAGCTCATGTAGGTGCTGACGCCCATCTTCGACATGATCTTCGAGAGACCCTTGCCGATGGCCTTGACGTAGTTGTAGACCGCCTTCTCGGCGCTCATGTCGCCCGGCAGGTCGGCATGCATGGCCGCGAGCGTTTCCATGGCCAGGTAGGGGTGCACGGCTTCCGCGCCGTAGCCTGCCAGCACGCCGAAGTGATGCACTTCGCGCGCCGAACCGGTTTCCACCACGAGGCCGGCGGTGGTGCGCAGGCCCTCGCGCACCAGGTACTGGTGCACGGCCGACAGTGCCAGCACGGCGGGAATCGCGACTTGCGTGGGGCTCACGCCGCGGTCGCTCACGATCAGGATGTTGTGGCCGCCCTTGATGGCGTCGACCGCCTCGGCGCAGAGCGAGGCCAGCTTGGCTTCGACGCCTTCGTCGCCCCAGGCAAGCGGATAGGTGATGTCGAGCACGTAGCTCTTGAACTTGCCCTGCGTGTACTTGCCGATGTCGCGCAGCTTGGCCATGTCGGCAAAGTCGAGAATCGGCTGGCTCACTTCGAGCCGCATCGGCGGGTTGACCTGGTTGATATCCAGCAGGTTGGGCTTGGGGCCGATGAACGACACCAGCGACATCACGATGGCTTCGCGGATCGGGTCGATCGGCGGGTTGGTCACTTGCGCGAACAACTGCTTGAAGTAGTTGTAGAGCGGCTTGTTCTTGCTGGAAAGCACGGCCAGCGGGCTGTCGTTGCCCATGGAGCCGATGCCTTCTTCGCCGGCCTGCGCCATCGGGCTCATCAGGAACTTGATGTCTTCCTGGGTGTAGCCGAAGGCCTGCTGGCGGTCGAGCAGCGCGACCTGGCTGACGGGCGCGGAGACTGGCTCGGCCTTCACGCTGTCGAGCTTGATGCGCAGGTTCTCGATCCACTGCTTGTAGGGCTTGCTGTTGGCGAGGGTGGCTTTGACCTCCTCGTCGTCGATCATGCGGCCCTGTTCCAGGTCGATCAGGAACATCTTGCCGGGCTGCAGGCGCCACTTGCGCACGATCTTCTGCTCGGGCACGGGCAGCACGCCCGACTCCGAAGCCATGATGACCAGGTCGTCGTCGGTCACGCAGTAGCGCGAGGGGCGCAGGCCGTTGCGGTCGAGCGTGGCGCCGATCTGGCGGCCGTCGGTGAACACGATGGAGGCCGGGCCGTCCCACGGCTCGAGCATGGCGGCGTGGTATTCATAGAACGCGCGGCGGCGCGGGTCCATGGTGGCGTGCTGTTCCCAGGGCTCGGGAATCATCATCATCACGGCCTGGCTGATGGGGTAGCCGGCCATCGTCAACAGCTCGAGGCAGTTGTCGAAGGTGGCGGTATCGGACTGGCCGGCAAAGCTGATGGGGTACAGCTTCTGCAGGTCGGGGCCCAGCACGGGCGAGGACATCACGCCTTCGCGCGCCTTCATCCAGTTGTAGTTGCCCTTGACCGTGTTGATTTCGCCGTTGTGGGCTACATAGCGGTACGGGTGGGCCAGCGGCCACTCGGGGAAAGTGTTGGTCGAGAAGCGCTGATGCACCAGGCCGAGGGCCGAGATGCAGCGCTTGTCTTGCAGGTCGAGGTAATAGGTACCCACCTGGTCGGCGAGCAGCAGGCCCTTGTAGACCACGGTACGGCTCGACATGCTCGGAACGTAGTATTCCTTGCTGTGCTTGAGCTTCAGGCGCTGGATGTTGGCGCTGGCGGTCTTGCGGATGACATAGAGCTTGCGTTCGAGCGCATCCTGCACGATCACGTCGTTGCCGCGGCCGATGAACACCTGGCGCAGCAGCGGCTCCTTGGCGCGCACCGTGGGCGACATCGGCATGTCGCGGTTCACCGGCACGTCGCGCCAGCCCAGCAGCACCTGGCCTTCGGCCTTGATGGCGCGTTCCATCTCTTGTTCGCAGGCTTCGCGGGAGGCGTGTTCCTTTGGCAGGAAGATCATGCCGACGCCGTATTCGCCGGGCGGCGGCAGCGTGACGCCCTGCTTGGCCATTTCTTCGCGGTACAGATGGTCCGGCAACTGGATCAGGATGCCCGCGCCGTCGCCCATGAGCTTGTCAGCGCCCACTGCGCCGCGATGGTCGAGGTTTTCGAGGATCTTCAAGCCCTGCAGCACGATCGCATGGCTTTTCTCGCCCTTGATGTGCGCCACGAAGCCGACGCCGCAGGCATCGTGCTCGTCGGCACCGGAATACAGACCGTGTTGTTGGAGATGTTCGATCTCGGCAGCCGTAGTCATGGCGCACTCCTTCATCAGTTTTTCGCAGGGAAGAGAAGGATATTGCGATGCACAAAGAATGCCAAACACTTTAATTGGGGTCAGATTCTCATTAAATTCCGAGCGTTCTGGTCAGAATTAAAATAGGGACAGATTAAACGCGCGGACAAGAGCGTTCCCGCGATGGCCGCCTGGCTACCGCGACCCCGGCGTCAGGAAGTAGATGCCGCCGGCGGCCGGCCAGCCTTGGCCTTGGCCACGCGCCGCTCGGTAGATTTTTGAAGCGAAGCAAGAAAATCCGCATCGCCGGCCGCCCACCCGCGCAGCGTGGCTTCGGTAAGTACGCCCTGATCGGCGGATCGCACTCCCGCACGCACCAACTCGACGTATGCAGCCTCGCGGGCGAAGGGCGTGTTGCCGAGTTCCCAGTACAGCGGATGCGGCGTCAGCAGCTTGTCTTGCCGCAAGCCGGCATAGTGGCCGTGGCTGGACCATGGAAAGTCGCGCGCGTCCGCGACCATGCCGGCCCGCACGGGGTTGAGATCGATGTACGCCATGCAGGTCAGCAGATAGCGATCGCTCTGGATCAGCGTGGACCTGTAGCGACCCTCCCACAAGGTACCGCTGCGGCCATGGCGGTCATTGAAGTAGCGCACGTAGCTGCGCCCCACCGACTGCATGAACTGCGGCAGTCCGGTGGTGGTACCGGGCGTTGCCAGCAGATGGAAGTGGTTGTCCATCAGCACATAGGCGTGCAGCGCGATGCCGAAGCGCGTGGCGTTGTCGGCCAGCAGGGCGAGCAGCCGCTCGTGGTCCGCACGGTCGACAAAGATCGCCTGGCGGTTGTTTCCACGCTGAATCACGTGGTGCGGCATGTCGGCCAGCGTAAGGCGGGGGAGACGGGCCATGGCGTGAAGGCGGCGCGCGCTCGCGGTTTTCAGCTCAGGCGAAAGCGCGTCTCGCCCAAGGCGTCGAGTCCGAACTGAGCCAGCAACTCGCCCAGCCGGGCGGCTGCGGCGGCCTTGCGCTGCCCGGTGTGACGCGCCAGGATCAGCTCGTTCTTCATACTGTGCTCCCAGCCCACCAGTTCGGTCACGGTGACGCTGTAGCCGTTGGCCTCGAGATACAGGCAGCGCAGCACATTGGTGAGCTGGCTGCCGATTTCGCGGGTGTGCAATGGATGGCGCCACAGCTCGGCCAGCGGTGTGCGCGACAAGGCCAGCGCCTTGGTCTCGCGCAGGCAGGCGGCCACCTCGGCTTGGCAGCAGGGCACCAGCACCATGCAGCGGGCCTTCTTCGCGAGGCCGAAGGCAATGGCATCGTCGGTGGCCGTATCACAGGCATGCAGCGCGGTGACCACGTCGATCCGCTCGGGCAATTCGCTCGCGTTCGCCGATTCGGCGACGGTGAGGTTCAGGAACGACATGCGGTCAAAGCCGAGCTGCCTGGCGAGCGCGCGCGATTTTTCCACCAGTTCGCTGCGCGTCTCGATGCCGTAGACGTGCCCGCCTTCGCGCGAGCGGAAGAACAGGTCGTAGATGATGAAGCCGAGGTACGACTTGCCCGCGCCGTGGTCGGCCAGCGTGGCCTCGGCGCCGCCGCCCGGCAGTTCACGCAGCAGTTGTTCAATGAACTGGAACAGGTGGTACACCTGCTTGAGCTTGCGCCGTGAATCCTGGTTGAGCCGGCCCTCACGCGTAAGGATGTGCAGTTCCTTCAGGAGCTCGACGGATTGGCCCGGGCGCAGAACCTCGGACAACTCGGCTTCGGCCTTGGCAGTCTTTGCGGTCTTCACAGTCTTGGTTGCGTGTGCAGTCATCGTCGGGCGCTCCCGGGGCCCACATCGAGCGCGGCCCAGCCTTCGGGGCCCAGTGATTCGAGCGTTTCGATGTTGCGCTCGAAGATGGCCTCAGCCTCCGGGAAGGCCTCGACCGCGCGGCTCACGCTGTCTTCGCGCAACAGATGCAGCGTAGGGTAAGGCGCGCGATTGGTTGCATTCGAAATGTCGTCGGGTTCGGTGCCACCGAACTGGAACTGCGGATGGAAGCTCGCCAGCTGGAACACGCCGTCGAAGCCCGCGCGGGCAAGCTTGCGTTCGGCGCGTGCGGTGAAATCGTTGAAGTCCAGAAAATCCACCAAGGTGTTGGGTGCTATCAGCAAGATGGTGTCGCGCACGGAGGCATCGAGCGCGGCGAGTTCATTGGCCTCGGCAAGAAGCATTTCGATCAGCGCGGCGTCGTCGGCCGACATGTATACGGCGAAGTGAATCTGCGCCTTGACATGAACCGCCTTGGCGAACGGACAGAGGTTGAGTCCGATCACCGCACGTTCGAGCCAGCGCCGGGTGTCGGCTTCAGCCTGCATGGCCTCGATTGTCGCCGCGCCCGTCATGCCACTGCCGCCGCAAGGCGTATTCGACCAAGGCGCCGCGCCATGGCCATACCGGCCAGCGAACATGCCAGCGTGGCCGTCCACGTCCAGTGCCAGCCGCCGACACGGTGAGCCACCCATGCCACCGCGGGCGGCGCCAGGAACTGGCCCAGGGAGGAGGCCTGCTGCATGAGACCGACCGTGGTCGAAACGGTGCTGGGCCCCGGCGCCATGCGCACCCCCAGAAGGAACAGCGTTGCCGGCACCATGCCGCCGCCCAACGAGAAGACGCACACGGCTGCGTAGCGAAGCGCCGCCGGCAGCCCGAGCGCATCGGCGCCCTGCCCTATTTGCGCGAAGGCTGCCACGCCTCCCAGCGCCATTGCGCCGAAGCCCAGCTGCAGCAGGCGCTCGGGCCTGACGCCGCGCTGCAGCCAGCGCCCGCCCGCCACATTGCCGACGATGTTCATCGCGGCCGCAATGGCGGTGAGCACCGCATTCCAGCCTGGCGGCACACCCGCGCCGGCATAAATGGCCGGAAGGAAGCCGATCACCGCCATCCACTGGGCGGAATACACGGCAAATGTCAGCGCGATCATCCAGGGGGCGCGCGCGCCGACTGTCGTGCGCAGCCGCGACGACCATCCCGCTGCTGCACCGCCCGCAGCACCGGAACGAATCCTGTCCGCTGGTACGGTCAGCCACAGCCAGAGCGCCGCGATGGCCGAAACCGCGGACAGCGCCCACCACCAGTCGGACCACCCGCCCCAGGCGATCAAGGCCGGCCCGAGCAGCAGCGCGAGCGCGACGCCGAGCGGCATGTACGCACCCCACAGTCCGAGCGCGGCCTTGTCCGCTCCAGCCGGCGTCAGCGCGCGAATCAGCCCTGGCCCGGGCATGACCGCCAGCAGAAAGCCGATGCCTTCGGCGGCACGCAGGACCAGCAGCCACCGCACCGCATGCGCATCGCCGAAGAGCCCGGTGCCGACTGCGCCGCCGAGAAAGCTGGCAACAACCAACACCAGGAGTCCGGTGAGCATGCTGCGCCGCAAGCCGATGGTGTCCGCTGCAAGCCCGATTACCAGCCCGAGGGTCATGCTGGCCACTTGGACCAGCGACAGCAGAAAGCCGGCTTCGACCAGACTGATGCCGAGCGAAGCCTGCAAGGCCGGCACCGCGGGCGGCAGCTTGCCCAGGTGCAGCGCAGCGCTGACGCCGCCGAACAGAACGGCGAAGGCGGCGGCCGGAACGCGTGCGGAAACGGCGACCATAGAACTCACCCGATGCCCCGTCGGCCCGTGAGCCTTTCGTGCTCGCGCATGGCGAATCGATCGGTCATGCCGGCGATGTAGTCGGCCACTGCGCGTTGCCGGTCGCGGCGGTCAGCGTAGGAAGCAGGCATCTCGGCACTCCGCTCGAGGTACGCATCGACCAGCTCCCGCACAACCTGCTGCGCCTGGTCGGTGGTCTGCGTCACCTGCGGATGCCGATAGAGATTGCGAAACAGGAAGCTCTTGAGCTCGCTGGATTGGGACTGCATGGTTTCGCTGAACGCGACGAGCGGCGGCGAGTTGCGGACGCCGTCCGCATCGGCGGGTGCAGCCCTTTCGATGTTTGCACGAGTGGCGTCGATCACGTCATAGACTTGAGCGCTCAGCATGCGCCGGATCGTCTCGTAGAGCACGCGCCGCCCTTCCAGCCCGGGGTACTCGGCGAGCGCCTCGCGACGGTAGCGCTCGAAAAGCTCCACCTCGCCAAGCTGCTCGACGCTGATGAGCCCCGAGCGCACGCCGTCATCGATGTCGTGGGCGTTGTAGGCGATGGCGTCCGCCAGGTTGCACAGCTGCGCCTCGAGCGCAGGCTGGGTGCGATCGAGGAAGCGCCGGGCCACGCCGTTGGGTTCGGCGGCTTCCAGGCGCTCGGCATTGGCGCGCGAACAGTGCTTGAGAATGCCCTCGCGGGTCTCGAAGCTGAGATTCAGGCCGTCGTATTGCGGGTAGCGGTGCTCCAGCGCATCGACCACGCGCAGGCTCTGCAGGTTGTGCTCGAAGCCGCCGTGGCTTTCCATGCAGGCATTGAGCGCATCCTGCCCCGCGTGGCCGAACGGCGTGTGGCCGAGGTCGTGCGCCAGGGCAATGGCCTCCACCAGGTCTTCGTTGAGGCGCAAGGCGCGCGCGATGGAACGGCCGAGCTGCGCCACCTCGAGCGAATGCGTGAGCCGGGTGCGGAACAGGTCGCCTTCATGGTTCAGGAACACCTGCGTCTTGTAGACCAGGCGCCGGAACGCGGTGGAATGCACGATGCGGTCGCGGTCGCGCTGGAAGGCATCGCGCGTGGGTGCGGGCGGCTCGGCATGGCGCCGCCCGCGCGAGCGCGCGGGGTGGCAGGCATAGGCCGCAAGACTCATCGGCGCACCCTTGGCGCTGCGCTCATCCGGCGCTGCAGCACTGCGCGAGCACCTCGCGCACCAGCGCATCTGGCGCGCTGCTGACCGCGGCGGAGCCCGACTTGTCGATGACCACGAAGCGGATCTCGCCGGCTTCGGACTTCTTGTCGACCCGCATCAGTTCAAGGTACCGGTCGGCATCCAGCGCCGGACCGACCGTCGGCAGGCCGGCGCGTTCGATCAACCGCGTGAGCCGCTCGACAAAGGCGGCATCGACGCCGCCGAGCCGCTGCGACAGGTGCGCCGCCATGACCATGCCGCAGCCGACCGCCTCACCGTGCAGCCATTCGCCATAGCCCAGGCCCGATTCGATGGCATGGCCGAAGGTGTGGCCGAAGTTGAGAATGGCGCGCAGACCGGTTTCGCGCTCGTCCTGCCCGACGACCAGCGCCTTGATCTCGCAGCTGCGCTTGACGGCATAGGCCAGCGCAGCAGGGTCGCGGGCCACCAGCGCATCGATGTTCGCCTCGATCCAGTCGAAGAACGCCATGTCGTGAATGGGTCCGTATTTGATGACTTCGGCCAGGCCCGCGCTCAGTTCCCGCGGCGGCAGCGTCTGCAGCGTGGCCAAGTCGCACACCACGAGCTGCGGCTGATAAAACGCGCCGATCATGTTCTTGCCGAGCGGGTGGTTGATGGCGGTCTTGCCTCCCACCGACGAATCGACCTGCGCCAGCAGCGTGGTCGGCACCTGCACGAACGGCACGCCGCGCATGTAGCTGGCGGCGGCAAAGCCTGTCATGTCGCCCACCACGCCGCCGCCCAGGGCGAACAGCACGGTCTTCCGGTCGCTGCCGTGGCCGAGCAGCGCATCGAAGATCAGGTTCAGGGTCTGCAGGTTCTTGTGCGCCTCGCCGTCAGGCAACTCGAGCAGATGCACGGTGCGGAAACTGCCGGCCAGCGCGGCGCGCAGCGCCTTGGCGTAGAGCGGTGCCACCGTGGTGTTGCTGACGATCAGCGCGCTCACAGCGTCGGGTGCCGCGGCAAAGCTCGAAGGGTCGCCGAGCAGGCCGGCGCCAATGAGGATGGGATAGCTGCGCTCGCCGAGCTGGATATCGACGCGTTCTGGCGGGGCGGAAGGTGCGGGCAAAGGCATGCCGCGAGTTTAGGCGCTGCGGGCGGGTGGCTCAGCCAGTGGGTTCTTCCGGGTGCGCTCCCGGCTCCACGATGCCGGCGAGCTCCAGCTGCATGACGATGATGTTCACCAGCATGGCGATCGATGGGCGCCCCGTGTCGACCACGTCGTGGGCCGTTTCCCTGTATAACGGATCGCGCGCATCGTGCAGTTCGCGCAGCCGCCCGAGCGGATCGGCCACCTGCAAGAGAGGCCGCTTGACGTCGTGCCGCAAGCGGCGAAACAGGTCTTCGGGGGAAGAGCGCAGGTAGATCACATGGAAGTGATCCCGCAGCTGCTTGCGATTGACCTCCCGCAAAACCGCCCCGCCTCCCGTGGCAAGCACGCCGTGCGGCTGCGCGCAGAGGTCGGCAATGACGGTCTGCTCGAGGTCCCGGAAAGCGATTTCGCCTTCGCGCTCGAAGTAATCGCGAATCGAGCAGCCGATGCGGTGCTCGATCACGTGGTCGGTATCGACGAACGGAAGACTGAGGCGTGCGCCCAGGCGCCGCCCCACTGCGGATTTACCGGCGCCGGGCAAACCGACGAGTGCGACCGCCACGCGGTGGCTGCTACGCCCGCGCGTCAGCGCGCGGCGTTGCGGTCGGTAATCATCTTCGGAGTGATAAAGACGAGCATTTCGGTCTTGTTGGCAACGCGTTCGCGCTTGCGGAACAGTGCCCCCAGGTAGGGCACTTCACCCAGCACCGGCACGCGCGATTCGTCATTGGTTTCGGTGAGTTCGAAGATACCACCGATGACGACCGTGCCGCCGTTCTCGACCAGCACTTCGGTCTGCACGTGCTTGGTGTTGATGGCCGGGCCCGCCGAAGTGTTGACGCCGCGGGCATCCTTGCTCACGTCCAGGGTCAGGATGATGTTGCCTTCAGGCGTGATCTGGGGCGTGACTTCGAGCTTCAGCACCGCCTTGCGGAACGAGATCGAGGTTGCGCCACTGGACGTGGCCTGCTGGTAGGGGATTTCTTCACCCTGCTCGATCAGCGCCTTGGTCTGGTCGGCGGTGATGACTCGGGGGCTCGATACCAGCTTGCCCTTGCCGTCGGCTTCGAGCGCCGAGATCTCGAGGTTCAACATGCGCGACAAGCTCGAGTTGAACAGCGAGATCGCGAAGGTACCGGGCGAATTGCCGGTGCCGCCGGCATCGCCTGCGGGCAGGTTGATGAAGTTGGAGTTGGTCCAGGTGGCTGCTGCGGCGCCGACGCCACCGGTGGTGGCGGGCATGACGCCGACGGTGCCGTATGCCGGATTGCCGTTGGCCGACGCGACGCGTTCGCGGGAGATACCGCCGCCCAGACGCACGCCGAGCGACTTGCCGAAGGTGTCGGAGGCTTCCACGATGCGCGCTTCGATCAGCACCTGGCGAACCGGAATGTCGAGCTTCTGGATCAGTTCGCTCACCTGTGCAAGACGCGACGGAACGTCGGAGACGAACAGCTGGTTGGTGCGCGACTCCGCGATCACGCTGCCGCGCGGGCTCAGGATGCGAGTGGTGGTGCCGGAGCCGCCACCGCCGCCGGACGAGGCGCCGGTGCCGGTCAGGCCTTGGGCAATGGCAATCGCCTTGGTGTAGTTGAGCTGGAACGACTGGGTGCGCAGCGGCTCAAGGTTCTCGATCGCAGCCTTGGCTTCGAACTCGAGCTTTTCCTTGGCGTTGATTTCGTCCTTGGGCGCAATCCACAGCACGCTGCCGTTCTTGCGCATGCCCAGGTTCTTCGCCTGCATGATGATGTCCAGGGCCTGGTCCCATGGCACGTCCTTCAGGCGCAGCGTCAGCGCGCCGGTGACCGAGTCGGAGGTCACGATGTTGAAGTTCGTGAAGTCGGCGATCACCTGCAGCAGCGAGCGGATCTCGATGTTCTGGAAATTAAGCGAGAGCTTCTCGCCGTTGTAGCCCACGCCTTGCGTCAGCTTGGTCGGATCGACCTTGCGGGCACGCACTTCGACGACGAACTGGTTCTCGCTCTGGTAGGCGCTGTGCTCCCAGTCGCCCTTGGCCTCGATCGTCATGCGAACGCGGTCGCCGGACTGTTGCGAGGTAATCAGCTGGACCGGCGTGTTGAAGTCGGCCACGTCGAGGCGGCGGCGCAGGCCTTCGGGCAGCGTCGACTTGGTGAACTCGACGACGAGGTTCTTGCCCTGCTGCTTGACGTCGACGCCCACCTGGTTGTTCGGCAGGTCGACGATCACGCGGCCGGTGTTCTCGGAACCGAGGCGGAAGTCGACGTCGCGCAGCGGCAGCGTGTCCCGGTTGCGGTTCTCGGCAAACACGGTGGGCGTGGACGAAGCCAGCGCCGTTCCGGCCGCGGGCTCCAGAATCACCAGCAGCGACTTGCCCTGGATTTCGGTCTTGTAGGCGGTCGCCTGCTTGAGGTTCAGCACCACGCGGCTGCGCTCGCCGGCCTGAACCACGTTGACGGAGCGCAGGTTGCCCTGGTTCACCTCGATGGCGGAGCGCCCGATGGCGTTGGTCACGCCCGGGAAATCAAGCGCAATGCGCGCCGGGGTCTGAACGGCAAAGCCGGTCGGCACGGCCGAGAGCGGCTGGGCCAGATCGATACGGATGACCTCGGCGCCGGATTGCGTCGAACTGGTCACCGCTTCGATGGCGTTTTGCGCATGCGCCATGGCAAACGCGCCGAATGCCAGCAGACCCAGCCCGGCAGCTCGCAGCCGCTGTGCCATTGTTGATTTTTTCTGATTCATTTCGCACTCTCTTGCAGCTGCAATGTCGCCACGCGTTCGATCCATTCACCGGCGGCGTCTTGCACGATTTCACGCAAGGCGACTTCGGTTTCGTTGATACGGGTAATGCGCCCGTAGTTGAGCCCCAGGTACTCGCCGACGCGCACCTTGTAGAGGAGCTTGTCGACACGGACCAGCGCCACCGGCTGGCCGTTGCGGTTCATACTGCCCACCATGGCCATCGAGTCGAGCGGGAAGGCTTCGAGCGCTTCCTTGCGGCGCGCCAGTTCAGGCGCGATCAGCTCCGACGTGCTGGGCTGGTTCGATTCGCGGCGCAGTGCCTGCGTGAGCTTCAGCAGGTTGAACGGCTCGAAAGCAGCCCCTTCGGTATAGGTCTGGGGCGTGAATTTCTTGGGCTCGGTAATCGGCGGCACATTGGGCTTTACCTGGGCGCGCTGCTCGACCATCCAGCGGCGCAGGTCTTCCTGCTCCGAATCGGCACAGGCGCTCAAGCCCATCGCGGCCGCTGCCAGCCACAGGAGTTTGGCGATCGTCCTCATTTCTTCGCCTTTGGCGCCGCAGCGCGTTTCTGGGCCGCGCGCTCTTCGTCATCGAGATAACGGTAGGTGCGGGCCGTGGCATCCATCGTCAGGGCGCCGTCCTTGTCTTTTTGCGGAGTGATCGTCAGGTTGTTCAGCGTCACGATGCGCGAAAGGCCCGCGACGTCGGCGGCAAACGAGCCGATGTCGTGGTAGCGGCCGGTCACGCGCACGGCGATCGGCAGTTCCGCGTAGTAGTCTTTCACCGAAACCTGCCCCGGACGGAACAGTTCGAACTGCAGGCTGCGGCCGAGGCCGGCCTGGTTGATGTCGGACAGCAGTGCGTCCATTTCCGCCTTGCTTGGCAGCTGCTTCTCGAGCAGCGTCACATATTGCTGCACCTGCTCGCGCTGCTTCTTCAGCAGCTCGAGGTTGGCGGCCAGTGCGACCTTCTTCTGGTAGTCGGCGCGCAGCGTGACTTCCTTGGCACGTTCGCTTTCGAGCTCGTCGTTCGAGTTGGTGAGCCACAGGAACCACAGGCCGACCAGCACCATTGCCGTCACCGCCAGGCACAAGGCATAGCGGGGCACTGGCGGCCAGCTGGCCGGATCGTTCGGATTCAGATTGCGGAACTGGTCACCGAAGCCACGGAATGCGGCGGCGATATCTATCTTTTGAGAGGGGCGATTGCTTGCCATGATCCGTCCTACCCCTTGACCTGCGCCGCTGTGGCCAAGGCTTTCTCAGCCGCGGCCTTCTGCGCGTCGGTCGGCCGCTTGAGGCCGATGCGCATCGTGAAGTTCGCCACGCGGCGCTGGTCGCGCTGGCTCAGGCTCACCGTTGCGGAAGTAATTTCGACCAGCTCCGGCTTGACCAGCCACGGGCTGTTGTTGCCCAGGTTGCGCAGCAGTTCGGAAACACGCTCGTTCGACTGCGCCATGCCTTGCAGCGTGACCGTCTGGTTGTCCTGCTTCATGCTGGTGATGTAGGCGCCGTCGGGCAGTTGCCGAACCAGTTCATTGAGCAGGTGCACCGGCAGGTTGCGGTCGCCCTGGAGGTCTTCGACCGCCTGCTGGCGTGCGCGCAGGGCTGCAATTTCCTGTTGGAGCGTCGAGATCTCCTTGATCTCGGCATCGAGCTTGGTGATCTCGGTCTTCAGGAAATTGTTCTTGGCCTGCTGGGCCGAGATTTGCGCCTCGAACCAGAGAAAGCCGAGGCCCGCAATCACGCCACCCAGGATGGCCGCAGCGCCCAAGGTGCCGTAGAAGGCTTCGCGACGCCGCTTGCGTGCGGCTTCGCGATGCGGAAGCAAATTGATGAGGATCACTGCACGAACCTCCGCATGGCGAGACCGCAGGAGGTCAGATAGGAAGGCGCCTCGCGCCGGACCTTCTTCTCACGGATGTTGGGACCCATCTCCATGCCATCGAACGGATTCACGAGTGAACAGGCAAAGGAGGTCTGACGGGTGACAGCGCTGGTCAGGCTCGGCAGCGAAGCCGAACCGCCCGCGAGCAGCACATAGTCGACGCGGTTGTGCGGCGTGCTGGTAAAGAAGAACTGCAAAGCACGGGCAATTTCCTGCGCAATGCTTTCCACGAAAGGCTTCAGCACGCTGGAGCCGTAGTCGTCAGGCAAATCTCCGCTGCGCTTCTTGGCTTCGGCCTCTTCGGCGGAAAAACCGTATTGGCGGACGATCAGTTGCGTCAGTTGCGCGCCGCCGAAAGCCTGGTCGCGGTCGTACAGCACTTCCTGGTTGCGCAGCACCTGCATGCTGGTGGTGAAAGCGCCCACCTCGAAAAGCGCCACGACAGCGTCGAGGCCCTTGCCCGGCAGCTGCTCGATCAGGCGAGAGGTCGCCAGGCGCGACGCATAAGACTCGACGTCCAGGATCATCGCCTTCAGGCCGGCCGCTTCAGCCAGTCCTTCGCGGTCCTGAACCTTTTCCTTGCGGGACGCGGCAATCAGCACCTCGACATCGCCGGCAGAGGCGGCGCTCTGGCCGGTTACACAGAAATCAAGACTGACTTCGTCCAGCGAAAAGGGGATGTATTGGTTGGCTTCGGACTCGACCTGGAGCTCGAGTTCCTGCTCGCTCATGCCGCCAGGAAGAATGATCTTCTTGGTAATGACAGCCGAAGGAGGCAGCGCCAGCGCCACGTTGCGCGTGCGGGTGCCGCTCTTGCGCACGACGCGGCGGACGGCTTCGGCCACTTCATCGAACTTTTCGACGTTGCCGTCAGTGATCCAGCCCCGCTCGAGGGGTTCGATCGCGCACCGCTCCAGAACCAGCTTGCCGCTGGCCTCACGGCCGAGCTCGACCAGCTTGACGCTGGACGAACTGACGTCCAAGCCGAGCATGGGGGCGTTCTGACGACGAAACAATGATCCGAAAGCAGCCAAGTTAGGTCCCTTTACCCCTGCATTTGTAACCAATGGAAAAAATTGCGTTCGGTTGCATGCTAGCAGGAGGCGTACCGGCAACCAAGCAACCGCGGGCTCCAAACCCGGGGACCGTTGTCAAAAGCTGACGTTGAAGCCACATTCAGTAACTTTTGGTTTAGCCCGCAACGATGCGCCAAAGTTCGGTCCTCGGCAAGAGGGCGGCTTTTTATAATGTCAGGTGATTCTCCGGGCCCACATGCAAGAAACCTCACGCCCCAAAGGGCCAGCCAAGACCCCCTCTTCCACCCGCCCAGCCTGGCTCAAATGGCTGCTGCGCTTCATGGCCTGGGGATTCGGCATTGCCGCAGCCGGTGTGCTGGCGGTTCTGTGCGTGGTCGCAGTCGCCTTGGCGGTCGCCTACCCCAATCTGCCGGACATTTCCGATTTGTCTGACTATCGGCCGAAGCTGCCGCTGCGGGTCTTCTCGGCTGAAGGCATCCTGATCGGCGAATTCGGCGAGGAGCGGCGCAACCTTACGCCGATCGCGGCGATCCCCAAACTGGTGAAGGAAGCGGTGTTGGCCGCTGAAGACACGCGCTTCTACGACCACGGCGGCGTCGACTACAAGGGCATGGTGCGCGCGGGCCTGGCCAACATGAACCGCGTGAAGAGCCAGGGCGCCTCGACCATCACGATGCAGGTGGCGCGCAATGTCTACCTGAGCTCCGAGAAAACGCTCACCCGCAAGATCTACGAGGTGCTGCTTACCTTCAAGCTGGAGCACCTGCTCACCAAGGACCAGATCTTCGAGATCTACTTGAACCAGATCTACCTGGGCAACCGTGCCTACGGTTTTGCGGCGGCGTCCGAAGCCTATTTCGGCAAGCCGCTGCAGGATCTTTCCATTGCCGAGGCGGCCATGCTGGCCGGCCTGCCAAAGGCACCGGGCGCCAACAACCCGGTCAACAACCCGCAGCGCGCGCGCGGACGCCAGTTCTACGTGATCGACCGCATGCAGGACGCGGGCTTCATCACGGCCGAGCAGGCCGCCCAGGCCAAGAAGGAAGAGCTGCACCTGCGCGACGCGGCGGACCCGAACCGCCTGCACGCCGAGTACGTGGCGGAAACCGTGCGCCAGCTGATGTACGCGCAGTACGGCGACAGCACCTACACCCGCGGCCTGAAGGTGTACACCTCGCTGGTGGCCGCCGACCAGGCCGCTGCATACAAGGCGTTGCGCAAGGGCATCATGGACTACGAGCGCCGCCAGATCTATCGCGGCCCCGAGAAATTCGTCGATCTTCCCAACGACCCCAAGGAGCTCGACGAAGCCGTCGACGACGCACTGACCGACCACCCCGACAACGGCGACGTGATGTCGGCGGTGGTGCTCAAGGCCAGCGCCAAGGAAATCTCGGCCGTCCGCGGCAACGGCGATCCGGTGCAGATCACCGGAGAAGGCCTCAAGCCCGCGCAATCCGGGCTTTCCGACAAGGCACCGCCCAACATCAAGATCCGCCGCGGCGCGGTGATCCGCGTGGTGAAGACGCCCAAGAACACCTGGGAGATCACCCAGTTGCCCGAGGTGGAAGGCGCCTTCGTCGCCATGGATCCGCGCGACGGCGCCATCAAGGCACTGGTGGGCGGCTTCGATTTCGGCAAGAACAAGTTCAACCACGTCACGCAGGCCTGGCGCCAGCCGGGGTCGAGCTTCAAGCCGTTCATCTACTCTGCAGCGCTCGAGAAGGGCTTCACGCCTTCCACGGTGATCAACGACGGACCGCTCTTCTTCGATGCCGGCACCACGGGCGGCCAGCCCTGGGAGCCCAAGAACTACGGCGGCGGCTACGACGGCCCGATGTCGATGCGCACCGCGCTGATGAAGTCGAAGAACCTGGTGTCGATCCGCATCCTGCAATCCATCGGCACGCGCTATGCGCAGGAATGGATCACCAATTTCGGCTTCGACAAGGACAAGCACCCCGCCTACCTGCCCATGGCGCTGGGCGCCGGCGCAGTCACGCCCATGCAAATGGCCGTTGGTTACTCGGTATTCGCCAATGGCGGCTACCGCGTCAATCCGTACCTGGTGACCCGCATCACCGACCACAAGGACCGGGTGCTGGTCGACAAGCAGCCGCCGCTACTCAACGAGACGATCCGGGCCATTCCCCAGCGCAACGCGTTCATCATGGATTCGCTGCTGCAATCCATCACGCGCGCCGGCACGGCAGCCAAGGCACAGGCCATGCTCAAGCGGCCCGACCTCTACGGCAAGACCGGCACCACCAACGACTCGCTCGACGCCTGGTTTGCGGGCTTCCAGCCCACGATGACGGCCATCTCCTGGATCGGCTACGACACCCCGCGCAACCTGGGCGACCGCGAAACCGGCGGCGGGTTGAGCCTGCCGATCTGGATCAACTACATGGAAACCGCCATCAAGGGCGTGCCCGTGACCGATCTTTCCACCACCCCGCCGGCTGGCGTGGTGAGCGTGGGCGGCGAGTGGTACTACGACGACTACGCGCCGGGCCGCGGTGTCTCCAGCCTCGGCGTGGACACCCCCGCCACGCCGCCAGCGGAGTCATTGAGCGGCGTGCCGGTGAGCCCGCCTCCGCCGCCTGAAGAACGTAATCGAATCCTCGACCTCTTCAGGAACTGAGCGTGAACAAAGTCAGGCGGCCGCAAACTCCAGCGGCTGCCCGGCTTGCAGGCTCGCCTCGCGCGACAGGTTGCCAAAGAATTCCTCACCGGTCTTGGTGTCAACCCAGGCCTTGCCATCGAAGCGGTAGTGATAGCCGCCGGAGCGCGCGGCCAGCCAGATTTCCTGCAGCGGTTTCTGCAGGTTCACGATCAACTGGCTGCCGTTCTTGAATGAAATCGTGATCATCCCGCCCACCCGCTGGTTGTCGATGTCGGCGTCGGTTGCATCGTTGATGCGGTCGCAGCCTTGCTCGATGGCGGCGAGCGCGGCTTCGGCGCGGTCCATGTATTCGGAGTCGGTCATTACAATTTCGTTATGTTGAATGTTCGTCAAATTCTAGTGAGCGCCTCCAGCCGCGCTGCGCTCATGGTCTGCCTTGCTGCTGTGGCGGGCGCCCTGGGCGCTTGCGGGCAGCGTGGGCCGCTCTATCTACCAACCGATCCGGCGGCCGCACAGCGCGCCACCCTGCCGCAGTTGCTCACGCCCGGCGGCTCGCGCGCTTCCGACGCTGAAGCAGCGCCCAAGCCCGCTGCGGCCAGCAGTGCGCCGGCTGCAGGCAACGGCGCCACCAGCCCCGGAGTGCCGAAGTGACGAACGCCCTCCTCCCCGGTCACCCGCATATTGCCCACCGCGACGACGCGCTCCATGTGGAAGGCCTGAGCCTGGATGCACTGGCCCGCGAGCACGGCACGCCCCTGTTCGTTTATTCGAAGCAATGGATGCTGGACGCGCTGGCGGCCTACCAGCGCGGCTTCGAAGGCCGCGAGGCCCTGATCTGCTATGCGATGAAGGCGAATTCCTCGCTCGGCGTGCTGCGCGTGTTCGCGGAGGCGGGCTGCGGCTTCGACATCGTTTCAGGCGGTGAACTGGCGCGCGTGCTGGCGGTGGGCGCCGATCCGGCCAAGATCATCTTCTCGGGCGTGGGCAAGACCCGCGCCGAAATGCGGCAGGCGCTCGCGGCCGGCATTGCCTGCTTCAATGTCGAGAGCGAAGCCGAGCTCGACGTGCTCAACGAAGTGGCGCTGGCCGAAGGGCGGCGCGCGCCCATCAGCATCCGCATCAACCCGAATGTCGACCCGAAGACGCATCCCTACATCTCCACCGGCCTGAAGGGCAACAAGTTCGGAATTGCCCACGACCGCGCCGTCGAGGCCTATCGCCATGCCGCCAGGCTGCCGGGGCTCGAGGTGGTGGGCATCGACTGCCACATCGGCTCGCAGATCACCGAAGCTTCGCCCTACCTTGATGCGTGCGACCGGATACTCGACTTGGTCGAAGCCATCGAAGCGGCCGGCGTGCCTATCCATCACCTGGACTTCGGCGGCGGCCTGGGCATCGACTACAACGGCGAAGTGCCGCCCAAGGCCGATGCGCTCTGGCAGCAGTTGCTCGCGCGGCTCGACGCCCGCGGCTTCGGGCGGCGCAAGCTGGTCATCGAGCCAGGCCGTTCGCTGGTCGGCAATGCAGGCGTGTGCGTGACCGAGGTGCTCTACACCAAGCCGGGCGAAGACAAGAATTTCTGCATCGTCGACGCGGCAATGAACGACCTCCCGCGGCCCGCGATGTACCAGGCGTTCCAGCAGATCGTGCCACTGCGAATCCGCGCCGGCAGCGCGCCGGTCTACGACGTGGTCGGCCCGGTCTGCGAAAGCGGCGACTGGATCGGCCGCGACCGTGCGCTCAACGTGGTGTCCGGCGACCTGCTGGGGGTGCTGTCGGCAGGCGCCTATTGCATGAGCATGGCCAGCAACTACAACACGCGTGGCCGGGCCGCCGAAGTGCTGGTGAGCGGCCAGAGCGCCACGCTGATTCGTCGCCGCGAGACGATGGAAGACCAGCTGCGAAGCGAACAGACCGAGGGCTGATCCGCGTCAGCCCCCGGAGCACGCGCCGGGCGCGCGTCAGCCGGCGCTGCTGCGGCCCAGCGACTTCTCATTGCCGCTACTGCCGCCACGAGCGCCCGCCGAAGGCTTCGGCTTGCGCTTGGTCGCGTAGTTCCACACGCGCCAGCCCAGCAGCACCGCGATGATCGCCGCGTAGACGAACACCTCGGCAAAGTTGTTCTTGCCCGCGCGCATCCAGAAGAAGTGGAGCAGGCCGAGGCCGGCGATCAGGTAGACCAGCTTGTGCAGCATTTGCCAGCGCTTCGCACCCAGCGCCTTGATGGCGCGGTTGAACGAAGTGGCAGCCAGCGGCGTCAGCAGCACGAAGGCCGAGAAACCCACCAGGATGAACGGCCGCTTGGCGATGTCCTTGGCGATGTCGGCCCATTCGAAGCCCATGTCGAACCAGCTGTAGCACAGCAGGTGCACCACAACGTAGAAGTATGCGAACAGCCCCAGCATGCGGCGAAAGCGCGCGAGCGCGTTGGCCTTGGTGATCACCCGCAGCGGCGTCACGGCCAGCACGATGCAGATGAAGCGCAAGGTCCAGTCGCCCGTGGCGCGAATCAGGAACTCGGCCGGGTTCGCACCCAGTCCGTCGGTGAATGCGCCATAGGTCAGCCACGCAAACGGCAGCAGGCACAGCAAGAAGACCACCGGCTTGGCCGCCGGATGCATGAGCAGCTTGTTCATGGAGCAAAGGCTGAATGGCGAGGCAGGCTCGGGCTCAATAGTTCTTCTTCAGGTCCATGCCCGCATAGAGCTGGCCGACCTGGGCTTCGTAGCCGTTGAACATCAGCGTCTTGTTGCGCTTGGCAAAAAGCCCGCCGCCGTCGCCGATGCGGCGCTCGGTGGCCTGGCTCCAGCGCGGATGGTCGACGTTCGGATTGACGTTCGAATAGAAACCGTATTCCTGGGCCGCGGCCTTGTTCCACGCCGTGCTCGGCTCTTTCTCGACGAAGCGGATCTTCACGATCGACTTGGCCGACTTGAACCCGTATTTCCACGGCACCACCAGGCGCACCGGCGCGCCATTCTGGTTGGGCAGCACTTCGCCGTACATGCCAAATGCCAGCAGCGTGAGCGGATGCATGGCCTCGTCCATCCGCAGGCCTTCGGTGTAGGGCCAGTCGAGCACGCGCGAGCCGACGAAAGGCATGGTCTTGGGGTCGGCCAGGGTGACGAATTCCACGTACTTGGCGTTGCCCTGGGGTTCGACCCTTTTGATGAGCTCGGCCAGCGAGTAGCCCACCCACGGAATGACCATCGACCAGCCCTCGACGCAGCGCAGGCGGTAGATGCGCTCTTCCTGCGCGCTGAGCTTCAGCAGGTCTTCGATGCCGTACTTGCCGGGTTTCTTGACCAGGCCCTCGACCTCCACGGTCCACGGGCGGGTCTTGAGCGTGCCCGCGTTCTTGACCGGGTCGCCCTTGTCGGTGCCGAACTCGTAGAAGTTGTTGTAGCTCGTCGCGTCCTTGTAGTCGGTGAGCTTTTCCATCGTTTGCGCGCCCGGCACGGCGGACTTGGCGCCCGGAAGCAGCGCCAGCTTGTGCGGGCCGGTCGCCTGGGCGAAGGCCTCGCGTCCGGCAAAGCTCGCCAGTGCTGCACCGGCCGCGCCGCCAGCCATCAGCTTCAGCAGGTCGCGCCGGCTCTCGTAGACGGCGCGCGGCGTGATCTCGCTCGAAAGCGGATGGATGAAACCGCTGTTGCGACCTTGCGGGCGGGAGGGAAACGACATGGTGATGGCCTTTCGCGTGAATCGTTGTGCTCAGGGTAGTTCGAGCAATTCCCTGATTCGGTTACGCACAATCGCTGCGCGTGGATTCCATTCTTCGCGAAAAGCCGGCGGCCGGGGGCTACAAGGTGCCGTAACTGTGCAGTCCGCTCAGGAACATGTTCACGCCCAGGAAGGCAAAGGTGGTGACCGCCAGGCCGGCCAGCGCCCACCAGGCCGCCACCGTGCCGCGCAACCCCTTGACCAGCCGCATGTGTAGCCAGGCGGCGTAGTTGAGCCAGACGATCAGCGCCCAGGTTTCCTTCGGGTCCCAGCTCCAGTAGCCGCCCCACGCGTCGGCCGCCCACAGGGCGCCCAGTACGGTGGCAATGGTGAAGAAGGCAAAGCCGACAGTGATCGACTTGTACATCACGTCGTCGAGCACCTCGTTGGCGGGCAGCCTTGCCGCAATGCGCTTGCGCCCGAGCAGAATGCCCGCCGCAATGAGTGCGGAGATGCCCGCATAGATCACCCAGTAGCTGCCGCCGGCCTCTTGCACGCGCTGGCGGAATGCCACCGGCACAAAGCACAGCGCCACGCCCAAAAGCCAGATCGGCGTGAGCTTGTACCAACGGGTTTCGCCCGCCTGCTCCTTCACCAGATAGGCGAAGGCCACCATGGCCGCGAGTGCGAAGGTGCCGTAGCCGATGAAGTTGGCCGGCACGTGCAGCTTCATCCACCAGCTTTGCAGCGCGGGCACCAGCGGCTGGATCTCGTGGGCGTTGCGCACCAGCGTGTACCAGAGCAGGAAGCCCACCGCCGCACTCACCACCAGCATGACGAACGCACCGAGCGCGCGGGTGCCGTAGCGCGCTTCGAAGTACAGGTAGAACGCCGCGGTGAGCCAGCAGAACAGCACGAACACTTCGTACAGGTTGCTGACCGGGATGTGCCCGATGTCCGGCCCGATCAGGTGGCTTTCGTACCAGCGCACCATGGTGCCAATCAGCGCCATGGCAATGGCGGCCCATGTGAGGCGGGAGCCGATCAGCTCGAAGGCGTCGCCCTGCTTGCCGCCGAAGAAACCGAGCCAGTAGAACAGCGTGCTCATGAAGAACAGCACGCTCATCCAGAGAATGGCCGACTGGCTCGACAGGAAATACTTGAGCCAGAACACCGTGTCGGCACGCGCCAGGTCGCCCTGGTAAGAGCCGATGGCAAGCAGCGAAGCCGCCGCCACCACAATGGCGAGCACCCGCAGCGGACGCCAAAACCAGCCGATGGCAATGACGGAAACCATTGCGGCGACGAGGATGGGCTTCTCGTAGGAATCCATAGCGCCCGCATACCGCACAAAGGCAAAAAGCCCGCCGGCAAGCACCAGTGCCGCGAACACCCAGTCGAACAGGTTGCGGCGCGAAAACCAGCTTTCGTTGAGCGTGAGGGTGGTGGTGTTCATGGCGACGCCGGTCCTTCGTTTTTCAAGGCAAGCAGCTTGTGCTTGAGGTGCTCGAACTCGCGATCGCTGTCAATCGTCTTGCGATTGACCGAGAAGGCCATCGTGGCAGCCGTGGTTTTGTTGTCTCCTGCGCTTGCGTCGGCGGGTGCCAGCCACACCCAGAGCCGGCGTTCGCGCACGTACAGCATGGCAAAAATCCCGACGATCAGCAACAGGCAGCCCAGATAGACCACGTTCTTGCCGGGCGCTCGCGCCACCTGGAAGACGCTGGCCTGCACCTGAGTGAAGTCGGTCATCATCATCGCGACGGGTGCCGGATAGAAATGCGCGTCGCTGATGGCCAGCACCGCCTGCGTGAGAAAGGCCTGCGACTTGTCGTCGCGCGGCAAGGCCGCGAGCCCCGCGCTTTCGCGGCTGAGGTTGAGCAGCTCGAACAGCACGTCGTTCAGGATGCGCACCAGCACCGCGCCGGCACGTTCGCGCTCGGGCTCGGGCACATTGGCTTCCATGAATTCCGCAATGGCCTGCCAGCCGCCCTGCGTGCTGGCGTCGGCCTTCGCGCGCTCGCTGCCGGCAAAGAGCGCGAGTGCACGCGCAGCCGAAACGCTGAGTTGCTCGGCCATTTCAGGCCGCTTCGGATCGACGGCCTTGGCGATGTAGCGCTCGACGGCACGCGCGCGGGTGTCGGCGTCGGCCAGCGAAGCGCGCATGCGCACGAAGCTGTCCATGCTGCCCTGCTCGTCGGCCGGCACGCGAAGGTAGCGGAACGGCTCTTCGGGCTTTTCGCGCATGCCGAGCAGGAACACCGGCTGGCCGTCGCCGGTGTCGACCGGCACCATGTAGTTCTGGTATTCGCGCGCCTGGCCCGCGGCATCGCGAAGCTTGTAGCCGATGCTCGGGCCGATGTTGCGCAGCACCTTCGGCTTGGTGGTCTTGTTGGCGGCGCCCAGGCGCGATTCGATGTCGTGGCGCAGGTCGACCTTGCGCACGTCGGCGCCGCTGCCCATGGCGCCCCCATCGGCAAAATTCTCGACGTTGATCACGCGCAGCGCAGCGTATTCGAGCGTGAGCTTTTCCTTGCCGTTGGTAATTTCGGTGCTCGGCCCGCCGATGACGCCATCGACCTCGAAGGGTTTGGCGGCGGCCGCCATCGGCACTGCCTTGAGCTTTACCTTGGAGCCGCCGTCGTCGAAGCTCGACTGGTAGATTTCCACGCCCTTGTAGCTGGCCGGATGATTGACCTCGATGCGCGCGGGCACCTGGGCACCGGTTTCGCGGTCGTGCAGCACCACCTCGCTTGCAAACAGCTTGGGCATGCCGGTCGAGTAATAGTCGACGATGAACTTCTTGAGCTCGATCGAGAACGGCAGCTCCTGCAGCAGCACGCCGTCCGACTGCTGCAGGATGGCCACGCTGCCCTGCCCACCTTCGGGCACCAGGATGTTGCCGCGGAAGGTCGGGTTGCGGGGCGACAGCCGGTGCTGCGGCGGCACGTCGGCAATCATGCCGCCGCCGGTGAACACGCTCTTGCCGTTGAACCAGGTCTGGGCGCGCACCACCAGGTCCCCGTCGAGCAGACCGCCGATGCACACCAGCACGATCGCGCTGTGTGCGGCGATGTAGCCCAGCTTGTGCGCGCCGCCCGCACGGGCCGCGACCATCCAGCCCGCGCCAGACTGGCCTTCCACCGCCTCGCGCTGCTGCAGCTTGACCTTCCAGCCGCCGCTCACCAGCAGTTGGCCGATGCGGTTGGCCGCCGCGGCGGGCTCCTCGGCAAGCTGGTTTTCGGCGCGCTGGCCGAAGGCCTTGAGGCTCTGCGCGCGGATGTTTTCCTTGAAGGTCTTCAGGTCCACAAAAATGCGCGGCGTGTTGCGCGCAATGCAGAGCGACGTGCTGATCACCAGGAACAGCAAGATCAGCAGGAACCACCAGGCGCTGTAGACGGAATCGAGCTTGGCCGTGCGAAACAGCTCGGCCCAGAACGGACCGAACTGGTTGATGTAGTTGTTGATCGGCTCGTGCTGCTTGAGCACGGTGCCGATGATCGATGCGATGCAGATGACCGTGAGCAGCGCAATCGCAAACCGCATCGACGAGAACAGCTCCACCGCAGCGCGAAGCACTTGCGGGCCGCGATGGACGCGAAGGCCGTGGGTGGAGACAGACATCGGTGGGCGAGGAGGAAAGGAACAGGAAAAAAGCAAAGGGCGGGCCATCCAGCTGGATCGGCCCGCCCTCTGTTTGGGTTTTTTATCGGCGGTTAGTTCACGCTGAAGGGCGTGGCGTCAGCGCAGGCCGGCAATGTAGTCTGCAACGGCCTTGATTTCGCGGTCGTTCAGCTTTGCAGCCACGCCCGTCATGGGGGCGCTGTTCTGGCGCACGTTGTCCCGGAAGGCAACAAGCTGTGCCACCGTGTAGTCGGCGTGTTGGCCGCCCAGGCGCGGGTACTGCGCGGGCATGCCGGCGCCGTTGGGGCTGTGGCAGCCGGCGCAGGCTGGGATCTGGCGGTCGGCAATGCCGCCGCGGTAGATCTTTTCGCCCAGTGCCACGGTGTCCTTCTCCTTGGAGAAGCCGGTCTTGATCTTCTTGGAGCCCACGAACCATGCGATGTTGCGCATGTCTTCGTCGGACAGCTTCGCGGCCAGGGGCTGCATGATGGGGCTCTTGCGCTTGCCGGACTTGAAGTCCTGCAGCTGCTTGAGGATGTATTCGGGATGCTGCTGCGCCAGCTTGGGGTTGGCCGCAATGGCCGAGTTGCCGTCTGCGTTGTGGCAGGAGGCGCAAGCTTGGGCAGCGGAATTGAACACCGCGTCGCCCTTGGCGGGATCGGGCTTGGCCGGCTTGGCCGCGGCGGGTGCAGCCGTTGCGGCGGCTGGCGCGTCAGCCGCAAGGCTCGCGCTGGCTGCGACGCCCATGAGGGCTGCAAGCAGAAAATTGGCAAACAACTTCATATCGGGGGCTCGATTTATTGGCGCAAAACCCCGCGATTCTACAATGGCGGCCCGTTCCGAAAGCTCATTGATGACTACCCCGTCGCGCAAGCACGCTGCTCCCCCTTCCCGCGCGACCCCTGCCGTGGACCCCATCGTCGCCGAGCGCGAGCGCATTGCGCTCGGCTGGCTGCACACCGCCCACTTCCTGACCAGCGCCCCGCAGCTCGAGCATTTGCCTCCGCTCGATCTGCCCGAAATCGCCTTCGTCGGCCGCTCGAATGCGGGCAAGTCGACCGCCATCAACACGCTCACCCAGCAAACGCGCCTGGCCTTCGCATCCAAGACGCCGGGCCGCACGCAGCACATCAACCTGTTCGGCGTCGGCAAGCAGAAAGCCGACGATGCCGTGCTGGCCGACCTGCCGGGCTACGGCTACGCAGCGGTTCCCAAGGAAGCCAAGCTGCGCTGGCAGCGGGTCATGGGCAACTATCTGATGACGCGCGAAAACCTGCGCGGCGTGGTGCTGATGTGCGACCCGCGCCAGGGCCTCACCGAGCTCGACGAAATCCTGCTCGACGTGATCCGCCCGCGCGTGGAGCAAGGCCTCAAGTTCCTCGTGCTCCTGACCAAGTCCGACAAGCTCACCCGCAGCGAGGGCGCCAAGGTGCTGTCCATTACGCGACTGCAGGCCGGCGGCGGCGAAGTCAAACTGTTCTCCGCCCTCAAGAAGCAGGGGGTGGGAGAAGCCGCAGAGCTGCTGTGGCGCTGGGCGCATCCGCCCGGGGAAGCGCCGGCGGAAGCCGAGCAGCCCCCGGTGCCGGAAGACACCTAGGGAAACCTGGCTCGCTGCCGTTCCATCTGCATGGTCCACTATGAAAACAATAGCAACGAAAGTTGAAGGAGACAAAGCATGATCGAGACGTTCCAGCGCAGCCTGCCCAACGGAACCACGCTGAGCTGCCGCGCAACCGGCACGCCCGGCCGCCCGCTGATGGTGTTCTTGCACGGCTTCCCGGAGGCCGCATTCATCTGGGACGAGCTGCTCGAGTACTTCGCCCAGCCTGAACATGGCGGCTACCGCTGCCTCGCACCCAATCTCCGCGGTTTCGAGAAGTCGAGCGCCCCCGCCGAAGTGGCCGCGTACAAGGCCCACCTGCTGATCCAGGATATCCAGCAATTGGCGGCCACCGAAAGCGCCGACGGCACCATGGCCGCGCTGGTTGCGCACGACTGGGGCGGGGCTTTCGGCTGGGGTTATGCCAATGCCTTTCCGGAGCAGGTTGGCCGGCTGGTCATCATCAACTCGCCGCACCCCGGCACCTTCACGCGCGAGTTGCGCAACAACCCGGCGCAGCAGCAAGCCAGCGCCTACATGAACTTCCTGGCCAGGCCCGATGCCGAGGCGCTGCTCTCGGCCGACGACTTCAAGCGCATGTGGCCCTTCTTCACCTTGATGAAAGCCGGCCCCGATGGCTTCGGGTGGCTCACCGAAGAGGTGAAGCAGCAGTACCGCGAGGTGTGGAATGCCGGCCTCACCGGCGCCTGCAATCTCTATCGCGTCACGCCGATGAAGCCGCCGCTGTCGGGCCAGAGCATCGACGGCATTCCGGTGCTGCCGCGCGAACGGCTCACGGTGAACGTGCCGACCTTCGTTTTCTGGGCACTCGACGACGCGGCGCTGTTGCCGGGCCTGCTCGACGGCCTGGAGGAATACGTGCCCAGGCTCGAGGTCAAGAAGGTGCCCAACGCCACCCACTGGATCGTGCACGAGCAGCCGCAGCTCGTGGCGCGCGAGATCGAAGCCTTCCTCAAGAGAAACTGAAGAAGCCGCGTCGCTTCTTCTTCAATAGATCGACGGAGCGCCCTCAGGCCGCGTCTTGAAGCGGCGATGCACCCAGTAGTACTGGGACGGCATCTTGTCGATGTAGCCCTGCAGCCGCTCGTTCATGAGCGCGGTGTCGGCCTCGACGTCGTCGGTCGGAAAGTTCTGCCACGCCGGCAGCACCTCGATCTCGTAGCCGCCCGGCGTGAGCTTGGAGACGATGGGCACCACCTTGGCCTTGCCCAGCCGCGCGAAGCGCGAGAGCGAGGGCACGGTGGCGGCCTGCACGCCGTAGAACGGCACGAAGATCGTCTGGTCACGGCCGAAGTCCATGTCGGGCAGCAGGTACAGCAGGCCACCCTTGCGCAAGCCGCCGAGCACCGGCTTGATGCCGTCGACCCGGTTGAGCGCCGCCACGTTGCCGAAGCGTGTGCGGCCTTCGCGAATCCATTCATCGACCATCGGATCGCGCTGGGTCGTGTAGATGGTGGCCGAGGGCCGCGGCGTGTGCATGGTCAATGCCGTGGCCGCGGCATCGAGCCCGTAGAAATGCGGCGCGAACAGGATCATCGGCTCGTCGCCGTTGGCGATTTCGTCGATCTCCTGCGGGGCGCCCACCACCTTGAGCCGGCTGGCCACCACTTTTTCGGGCGCATGCCACAGCCAACTGCGGTCGAGCCACGACTGCGCCACATACACAAAGGTCTCGCGCGCCATGCGGCGGCGTTCGGCTTCGGATTTGCCGGGAAAGCACACGGCCAGGTTGGTGTCGACCACGCGCCGGCGCGGCACCGCGACGGTGTGGAGCACGCGGCCCAGCAGCGCGCCGAAGCCGCGCACCAGCGGAAGGGGCAGCGGCGCAATCGCGCGCATGAAACCGATGCCGAGTCGGGAGCCGAGACTCATTGCGCCTGCTCCCCATTGGCGGCGGTCGCCACGACTGTCTCGCCGCGCGGCTCCTTGTAGCGGGCGTAGTCCCACACGTATTGGCCGGGCAGGCTGTGGATCAAGCGGCCGATGGCGTCGTTCATTGCAGCTGCGGCGTCTTCGATGGACGCCTTGGAATCGGTGAGCGCAGTGCCCACGATGGGTTCGAAGCGAATCACGTAGCCCGCACCGCGCGGCAGCCTTTCGCACACGCTCAGGAAACAGGCGGCGCCGGTCTGCTGCGCGAGGCGCGGCAGCAGCGTCATGGTGTAGGCCGGCCGGCCGAGGAAAGGTGCCCATACGCCCTGCCCCGCTGGTGGCACCTGGTCGGGCAGGATGCCGGTGTAGCCGCCGCTGCGCAGCGTGCGGATGAGGCCGCGCACGCCGGTGTTGTTGGTCGGCAGCGTCTGCAGGCCGGGCCGGTCGCGCGAGCCCGCGGCAATCAGCTCGGCCATCCATTTCTTGCGCGCGGGGCGAAACAGCGCCGTGATGGGGCCGAAGGCCTCGAGGAAGCGCTCCCCGATGGCCTGGCCGCACATCTCCCAGCTGCCCAGATGCGGCGCCACCAGGATCACGCCCTTCTTCGCCTGCATGGCGGCCTCGAAGGCCTCGACGCCTTCCCAGCGCACCACGCGCCGCAACACGCTTTCGCCCTGCGGGCGCAGCCAGAGCCAGGGCAGCTCGGCGGCCATCTGGCCGGCAGCGGCAATGGCGGGGCGGTACTGGTCGGGCGTGAAGCCCGCGTTTTCGGCATTGGCCTTGAAACGGCGGCGGTAATCGGGCGCACACCACCAGACCATCCAGCCAAGCAGCGCGCCCAGCCGATGCATCAGCGGCATCGGTATGCGGGCAAGCAGGCGGAACAGGGTGACCATGGGCTGACAACAGGGAGTGAATACCAGGACGCGCGCGCACGATTTGGCGCGGCTCGAATAGAATGCAAATTGTCGCCGAGTTACGGAACAACTTGCAGGGCGACAAACACAAGCGCAAGAGCGATTGTGCCCCGCCGATTTCTCGGCATCTGCTAAAGCGTTCGCCAGGGCTCCGCAGAGTTGGCAACGCGCCAAGTCACTTCAAGGAGCTTTGAACAAAATGGCGAACGACTTCCTCTTCACTTCCGAATCCGTTTCCGAAGGCCACCCCGACAAGGTCGCCGACCAGATCTCGGATGCCATCCTGGACGCGATCTTCGAGCAGGACCCCCGCAGCCGCGTGGCCGCCGAAACGCTGACCAACACCGGCCTGGTGGTGCTCGCGGGCGAAATCACCACCAACGCGCACGTCGACTACATCCAGGTGGCGCGCGACACCATCAAGCGCATCGGCTACGACAACACCGACTACGGCATCGACTACAAGGGCTGCGCGGTGATGGTCTGCTACGACAAGCAGTCCAACGACATTGCCCAGGGCGTGGACCACGCCAGCGACGACCACCTGAACACCGGCGCCGGCGACCAAGGCCTGATGTTCGGCTACGCCTGCGACGAAACGCCAGAGCTGATGCCCGCACCCATCTACTACGCGCACCGCCTCGTCGAGCGCCAGGCCCAGCTGCGCAAGGACGGGCGCCTGCCCTTCCTGCGCCCCGACGCCAAGAGCCAGGTGACCATGCGCTATGTGGACGGCAAGCCGCACAGCATCGACACCGTGGTGCTCTCCACCCAGCACAGCCCCGACCAGAGCGAAACGCCCACCAAGATGAAGGCTTCGTTCAACGAAGCCATCATCGAAGAGATCATCAAGCCCGTGCTGCCGAAGGAATGGCTGCAGAACACGCGCTACCTGATCAACCCGACCGGGCGCTTCGTCATCGGCGGCCCGCAGGGCGACTGCGGCCTTACCGGCCGCAAGATCATCGTCGACACCTACGGCGGCGCCTGCCCGCACGGCGGCGGCGCGTTCTCTGGCAAAGACCCGTCCAAGGTCGACCGCTCGGCCGCCTACGCCGCGCGCTACGTGGCCAAGAACATCGTGGCGGCCGGCCTGGCGCGCCAGTGCCAGATCCAGGTGGCCTACGCCATCGGCGTGGCGCAGCCGATGAACATCACGGTCTACACCGAAGGCACCGGCGTGATTCCCGACGACAAGATCGCCGAACTCGTGCGCGAGTTCTTCGACCTGCGTCCGAAGGGCATCATCCAGATGCTCGACCTGCTGCGCCCGATCTACCAAAAGACCGCGGCCTACGGCCACTTCGGCCGCGAAGAGCCCGAGTTCACCTGGGAAGCCACCACCCAAGCCGCTGCGCTGCGCGCCGCGGCCGGCCTCAAGTAAAGACCACAGGGCGGCGGGTCAGAAGCGGTAAGCGCCGCTCAGGCCCACCGTCCAGTTGCGGCCCGGCGCGGGCTCGTAATAGCGGGCATTGCCCTCATTGACGATGACCGACCCCACGTAGCGGCGGTCGAACAGGTTGTCGACCCGCGCAAAGGCGTTGAACTCCCAACGCTCCCATTTCTTCAGATAGCCGGCGTAGAGCGCCGCGACCGCATAGCCCGGCGCGCTGGCGCTGTTGGCGTCGTTCGCCTGCATGCGGCCGAGCGCGCGCATCTCGGCGCCGGCACGCCAGCCTTCGGGCGGCACCCAGCCGAGCGATGCAAAGAGCGATTGCCGCGCAATGCCCGGAATGCGGTTGCCCGCCGCCACGGTGTTGGATGCCGCACAGGGCGACGGCGAGCAGAAGGCATCGCGGTAGCGCGCGTCGAGCCAGGTGTAGGCAAGCTGCGTGCGCCAGTGGTTGGCCATTTCATGCTGCCAGGCCAGCTCGAAGCCGTTGCGCCGCGTGCGGCCCGCGTTCTGGAAGGTGGCACGGCCGCCGCTGTTGGTGTCGGTCACGATCTCGTCGCGCGTGCGGGTCTGGAAAAGCGCGGCCGTCAGCAGCCCTCCGCCCAGCCTTGCCTTGGCGCCGAACTCGACGCTGTCGTTCACCGCGGGCCGCAACGCGAAGTTGAGCCCGCTGGCGCCGCCCGCCCGATACGAGAGCTCGTTGAGCGTCGGCGTCTCGAAGCCGCGGCCGATGGAGCCGTAGAGCGCCAGGTCCGGCGTTGCCTGGTAGCGCAGCGAGGCGACCGGGAGCGTCTTGCTGTAGCGCGCACTGCCGCTGTCGTCGCGGTTGGTGCCCACGATGTAGCGGTCCTGCGAATCGAAGTGCACGCTGCTTCGGCGCACGCCGGCCTCCAGGGTCCACCGCTCCGCCAGGCGCCAGGTGGCTTGCGCATAGGGGTCGAGGTTCCAGACCTCGTTGCGCTCGCTGCGCCGCAAACGGCCCTGCACGCCCAGCACGCCCAGCACGCCCAGCACGCCCAGCACGGGCGAGGCCACTCGGCCGAGGTAGTTCTCGTAGCCGCGGCGCTGCTCGCGCAGGCTGTCGTAGCCAAGGCCCACGGCAAGATCGAGCGGCCGGTCGGCCATCTGCAGTTCGGCAGTCCAGCGCAGGTCGACCCCGCCGTACTGGCGCGACAGATCGATCACGCCGCCCGCATGCAGCGGATTCTGTTGAGGGCCGAGCGGAATCGACTGGTATTGCATGGTCTTGCGCTCGCCGCCGTACACCATGAGCCGCAGCGACTGCGAGGCACCCACGCGCCGCTCGTAGAGCAGGCCGGCCTGGGTCTGCTCTACCGTCTTTCGGGTGTCGAACTGCGTGGCCAGCGCCGCACTGCGTGGCGCCAGCGCGTACTGGTCCGCCGTGAGGCCCAGCGGGTCTTGCGCGCTGATGCGCACGCTGTTGAGCACCAGCGTGAGCTTGTCGCCGTTGTCCAGGGCAATGCCGAGCTTGCCGTTGGCGATATCGCGCAGCGCCGCGCTGTGCTCGCGCCAGCCGTCGGTCTGAAAGCGGCTGGCGTTCAGCAGGTAATCGATTGCGCCTTGCGACCCGCTGGCCTGCAGCGACTGCCGCCAGGTGCCGAAGCTCCCGCCGGCCGCCGAGTACGAAAGGCGCGGCGCGCCCTCGCCCGACGCGGTGAAGGCTTGCAGCACGCCGCCCGAAGAGTTGCCGTAGAGCGCCGAGAACGGTCCTCGCAGGATCTCGACGCGATCGAGCGAGCCGATGTCGATGTTGGAAGTCTGGCCCTGGCCATCGGGTAGCGTGGCGGGAATGCCGTCGACATACAACCGGACGCCCCGCACGCCGAAGGTGGAACGCGCGCCGAAGCCGCGGATCGACAGCTGCAGGTCTTGCGCATAGTTCATGCGGTTTTGCACCTGCAGGCCCGGAACACCGCCCAGGCTTTCCGACAAGTTGACCTGCAGCCGGTTGTCGCGCATCTCGGCGCCATCGACGCGATCGACCGAGCCCGGCACGTTGAAGGGAGCGACCTCGCCGCGCGGGGTGGACACCGTCACTTCGGGCAAGCGGCCGCGGTCGGTTTCGGGCGGCGGTGCTTGCTGCGCCTGTACCGCAAGCGGGATTCCCAGCAGCAACAGGCGAACGGCAGCGGCGGTGGCGGCGAGTGCGGGCTTCATCATCGCGCCGATTCTGCTTCGGCGCGCGGCGCCGCACGTACTAGCAACAACCCGGGCGAGGCCGACGCAGCCAGCCCAGGTCTTCAGATCAGGTCCTGCGCCAGCCGTACCAGGCGCACACAACGACGGGAATGCCCAGTGCGAACCAGGCCAGCACGTCGCCCAAGCCGCCGTCGCTGAACAGCGCGGAAATCAGGCCGATGGACGTCAGCACGCCCAGCACAATCGGCCAGCCCCACATGCGCCGGAAGGCGTGCCGGGGTTTCATGCCTGCACCTTCATGGCAGGGGTCGGGTCGGGCTGCTGCCCTCCGTGCTGCGGCGCTCGCCCGGCACCGCCGGCCGGTACCGGCGCGGCCGGTGCCGGCACGGTGTTGCCGCGCTTGAGCCACAGGTAGAGCCCGCTGCCCAGCACGATGATGGTGGCGATGTCGAGAAGCGCCCAGATGATCTGCATCGGCATACCCGCGTAATCGCCGAAGTGCAGCGGCTGCGACACGAGCAGCGCCGTCAGGTACCAAGGCATCTCGGGCGAGGCGGTCACCTGCGTGGTCTTCGCATCGACCAGTACCGGCTTCAGCAGCTTCGAGGTGAAGGGCTCATTGCCGCGCAGAAAGAAGGTGGTGTGGTGCGGGCTCGAGAACGAAGTGCCCGGGAACGCGATGAAGGACAGCTTCATGTCGGGCGCCTGCTTCAGCGCGACTTCCATCGAGCGCTGCACCGATCCGCGCTCGGCTGCGGGCACAGTCGGCTCGTTTTTGTAAGGCGCAAGCAGCGTGCTGAGCTGGTCGTACTGCCAGTATTTGATGATCAGGTCGGCCCAGGTGTTGATCATGCCGGTGGAGCCCACCACGAACAGCCAGACCAGCGTGACGATGCCCAGCAGGTTGTGCAGGTCAAGCCACTTGAGGCGTGGCCGCTTCTCGCGCCGCACCGTGCCGAAGTCGAGCTTGCGCATGAACGGCGCATAGAGCACCACCCCGGAAACGATGGCCACGAGCAGCAGCAAGCCCATGAAGCCCAGGAACAGCTTGCCCGCAAGCCCTGCAAACAGGTCGACGTGCAGCTTGAACATCACGTACATGAAGCCCTCGTCGAACTTGGGCTGCGCCAGCACGACGCCGGTGCGCGCATCGATGGCGACCGACTTGAAGTCTTCGGTGGGTTCAGGCGTGGGCGTGAGCGTGACGAGCCAGAGGCCGTCGTCGTCCTCGGGCTGCGAGACGAACTGCACCACGCGGTCGGGGTGCTTGGCGCGCGCCGTCTCGAGCACGCGGTCCAGGCTCACGCGCGGCGTGTCCGCGGGCATCTTGGGCGCTTCGACCTCGGTGCCCAGAAGATGGCCGATCTCGTGATGAAAGATCAGCGGCAGGCCCGTGATGCACAGCAGCAGCATGAACACGGTGCACACAAGGCTGCTCCACTTGTGTACCCAGGCCCAGGTCTTGATCTTTCGGCTGTTCATCATGTCGTCACTGCTCCCATCGAAAGAGAATTATCAAAAGCGGTAGGTTGCGCTTGCCACCACGCTGCGGCGTGCGCCGTACCAGCAGTCACCGCGCGAAAGGCAGGTGCTGAAGTAAACCTTGTCCGTCAGGTTGTTGATGTTGAGCGCATAGCGCCAGTTGGCATTTTCGTAGGCAAAGACGGCATCGAGCAACGTCACGCCCGGCACCCGCGGACCCACGCCGGACTGCAGGTCGCGGAACGAGCTCATCATGCGCACGCCCGCGCCGGCCGAGAACCCGCTGAGCCCGCCGACCGAGAAGCGGTACTTGGCCCAGACGCTCGCCTGGTGCTTGGGCAGGCCCTCGATCAATTCGTCCGCATCGGTGTAGTTGTAGTGCGCGATCAGGTCGAGGTTCGAGCCGATCGAGCCCTTGGCTTCGAGTTCGAGGCCCTGGGTCTTGGTCTTGCCCACCTGCGTGTACACGTTGGGCGACGGCGAAGTGATCTGGTTCTTCTCGCGCAGGTCGTACACCGCCGCACTGAATGCAAGTGCGCGGTCCTTCGGCTCGTACTTCACGCCGGCTTCCCACTGCTCACCGCGCAGGGGCGAGAAGATCTGCCCGTTGCGCGGCGACTGCGGCGTGAACGATTCGCTGTAGCTCAGGTACGGAGACCAGCCCGAAGGCATGGCGTACATCACGCCGAAACGCTTGGTGGTTGCGCTGCTCTTCTCGGCGTCGCTGCCCTCTGCGCTCGAAACAGCCTTGTCGTGGCGAAGGCCCGCCACGAAGATCCAGTTGTCGAGCTTCATCTGGTCCTGCAGGTAGAAGCCGTTCTGGCGCTGGCGGGTGCGCGGCCGCGCATCGCGAATGGGCATGTCGACGTGGCCATACACAGGCGCATAGGCGTCGATGGTGTCGTACGTGGTGCCGCCCCAGACGTTTTCGCGCTGGCGCGCGAAGTCCGCGCCCACGAGCAGCGTGTGCTTGAGCGCGCCGGTCTGGAAATGTCCTTCGACGTGGTTGTCGAGCGTCTGCGTGCGGTTGCGCGTCAGGTAGCTGTCGTAGTAGCGGCCCAGCACGCGCCTGAAGATCGGGTCCGTCGCGTCCCAGCTCTCGGCACCGCTGAATGCAGCGCCGTAGTGGTAGCGGTTGTCGTTTTCGTTTTGCGCATAGCGGAAGTTCTGCCGCAGGGTCCAGTTCTCGTTGAACTTGTGCTCGAACTGCCAGCCGAAGGTCTTGCGCTCGCTGTCGTAGTAGTCGAAGCCCGGCTCGCCGATGAAGCGGCTGGTGGGAATGCGTCCGTTCGGGTTCGGCAGCAACGTGCCCGCCCACGGGAAGAATTGCGAGCTGCTGCCGCTCTTGTCCTTTTGGTACAGGCCTTGCAGCGTGAGCGAGGTTGCCGCACTGGGCCGCCACGTCAACGACGGCGCAATGACGCTACGGTCGTCGGGCACGTAGTCGACCTGCGTGTCCGACTTGCGCTGCAATGCAATCAACCGGTAAGACAGCGAGCCATCGGCATTCAGCGGACCGGTCAGGTCGGCCTGGATCTGCTTGCGGCCGAAGCTGCCGAACTGCACGCCCACTTCGCGCTGCGCCTCTTGCAGCGGCCGCTTGCTCACCATGTTGACCACGCCCGCGGCGGTGCCGGCGCCGAACAGCATGCCCGACGGGCCGCGCAGCACTTCGAGCCGCTCCAGCGTGTAGGGCTCGGTGCGCGTGGTGCTGGTGTAGTAGCCGTAGGCCTGGCGCAGGCCGTCGAGATAAATGTCGGGCGACGCGCCCCGAATGCGCACGGAGTCGGTCCGCGAGTCGAGGCCGTAGGCATCGGAGCGCACGCCGGCCGCGTAGTTGAGCGCGTCCTGGAGATTGCCTGCGCCCTGGTCCACCATCTGGTCGCGCGTGACCACGGTCACGGACTGGGGCGTTTCGGAAAGGGGCGTGTCGGTCTTGGTGGCGGTGGCGGCGTTTCTCGCGCGATAGCCGATCACCGGCGAAGTCGCGGTTTCGGCCTCTGCGTTTGCATCCACCCTGATTTCCGGCAACGCGCCGGGCGCCGGGGCCTGGGCCAAAACCTGCTGATGCACATAAATTGCCATGCATCCTGCCAGCACCGATGCGACCTTGCGCCCCGCCATCAACCTCGTCATTCCTGCTCCACTCCGAAACATTATTAAGAACGATTCGTATTCTAATAGTTATAAAGTCTCATTTGTTTCAATTTCCCGAGAGCAGCGAGGGGCGTTACGCCACGGACGGCCGGCGTGGTGGCAGCCAAAGCGGCTACGATCCCGCCCGCACTTCCTGTGCGACGGCCGGTCTCATGCTCAAGCTCATTGCACTCTCGTTTTCCGCGCTGCGCGGTCCGGCTCTGTGGCTGATCGGCTCCGGACTCGCGCTCGTTCTGGCGGGCTGTGCCGGTCTTCCCCCTCGCGCACCCGAGCCGCCAACGCTGTCGATCGCGGCCTCTCCAAGCACCACGCTAGGCCGGGCTGCTGCAGAACTGAGCGCAGCGCAGCAGGACGGACTTTCCAGCATCCGCCCGCTGGTCGAGGCCTCTTTTGCACTGGACGCCCGGTTCGAGCTGATGCGGCGGGCGCAGGCCTCGCTGGACGTGCAAACCTACCAGCTCGGCAACGACAAAACCGGCCGCCTGCTGTTGCGCGAACTGCGCGATGCCGCACGACGCGGCGTTCGGGTGCGCTTGCTGCTCGACGACTTCTATACGGCCGGCATGGACCGCCTGCTGCTCGGCCTTGCCGCGGAGCCCAATGCCGAGGTCCGCCTGTTCAACCCGTTCGTGAACGCCCGAGACCACTCGGCCACGCGGTGGATCGAGTTCTTTGGCGACTTTCGCCGGCTCAACCACCGCATGCATAACAAGCTCTTCGTGGCCGACGGCGCCATGGCGATTGCCGGCGGCCGCAACCTGGCCGACGAGTATTTCCTGCGCAGCGAGGGCGCCAACTTCATCGATTTCGAGCTGATCATGGCCGGGCCCGTGGTTCCGGAGGCGGCGCGCATCTTCGACACCTACTGGAACAGCGACGTGGTCTACCCGCTCCAGCGGATTGCCGGCGCCACCGACAGCCCGGAGGCGCCGAAAGCGGAGTTCGAAACCGCGACCTCGCCCATCCATGCGCCGCCGCTCTCCCCTCTTGCCGGCACCGACCTGCTGGGCGACGCGCCGCTCGGCGCGCAGCTTGCCGACATCGGCCGGGTGAAGTGGATGCGCGCCGAGGCCCATGCCGCGGCCGACAGCCCCAACAAGGCGCTGGGCACTCTTGCATCGCCGGCCGAATCGCTTGCGGCGCGGTTCCATGAAATGACCGCGGGCGCGCGCTCGGACGTGGTGGTGATCTCGCCCTATTTCATTCCGGGCGAGGACGGCATGGCGCGCATCCGGGAAGGCCGGGCGCGCGGCGTGCGCATGAGCGTCATCACCAATTCGCTGGCCGACAGCGACGAGCCGCTGGTGAACATCAACTACAACCGCTACCGCGTCGACATGCTGAAGCTGGGCGTGAACCTGTACGAGGTCAGCACCCAGCAGCTCAAGCGCAACCGCCAGTTCCGCACGCTGCTCAAGAAGGCGCGCGGGCGCCTTCACGCCAAGCTGGCCCTCGTCGACCGGGAATGGGTGTTGCTCGGTTCGATGAATCTCGACCCGCGCTCGGCGCGGCTGAACACAGAGTTCGGCGTTCGCGTGCGCAGCTTCGAGTTGAGCCAGGCGTTGCTGTACGCCTATCAGCTGGACGACATCGAAGGCGTCTACCGCGTGGTGCTCATGCCCGACGGCAAGAACGTGCAGTGGATCGGCACCGGAGACGTGGACAACGAGGTGCTCGACAGCGAGCCGGATTCCAGCCTGCTCACGCGCCTGCAACTGCTGCTGTTCTCCTGGTTTGTGCCGACAGACCAGCTGTAGCGCGCCGCGGCAAAGGGCCGCCATCGGCGGCACCTACAATGGAGAATGAGATTTGTTCCCAACAACTCCGCTCAAACGCACTACAGAATTCTCAATGGGATTCCGCACCCGATCGTCTTGCGTCATTGGCCTTGCATTTGAGTCGCCATCCGAAGCTCGACTTTGTCAGGGTTCGCGCCGCTGAACATTTCCGCGTCGCCTTCGGAAGCCGGTCCTTCCTGCTTTTGAGCCTGGATCGATTGCTCCAGCGCCTCGAAGATGAAATCGACGAAGGTCCTGATCTTTCGCGTATTGCGCCGCGCGGGCAGGTACATCAGATTCAATTCTTTGTGCATCAATTCGAGCGAAGGAAGCACCGAAACCAGAGCGCCGCTCCGGATCGCGCCTTCGGCACAAAGAAGGGGGATCAATGCAATGCCGCCGCCCGAGCAGGCAATTCTCTGCAGCAATTCGGGATCGTTGGCGCGAAACACGCCCGCGGCCTTGACGATGTATTCCTGATGCCGACCGGGGATGACCATTTCCATGGCCTGCCGTTCCGGCCCGCTGGTCAAAAAAGAATGCCCCGCGAGATCGTCCACCGAATTGATTGCAGGATGGCGACCTAGATACGAAGGCGCAGCGCACAAGACGCGGCCCAGCTTTTTGATGCGCCTGGCGACGAATTCTTCGCAGCCTTCTCGCCCTGCCCGGATCATCACGTCGGCATCTTCGCGAAACAGATCCACCCGGTCAGAGCTTATGTTGACGGTGAGCTTGAGCTGAGGATGCGCAGCCATGAAGCCCGCCAAGTGGGAACAGAGCAGTTCGCGCCCGACATAACCGGGAACCGAAATGCGCAGCCTTCCGGTCAGCGTTTCGTTGGTGTCGGAAAGCTGCGCCAGAGCCTGGTCCACCGCCTCAAGCACCTCTTTGGCGGTGGGCAGGAAAATGCGTCCTTCGCCGGTGAGCCCGAAGTGTCCTGCGCCCCGATGCAACAGCGCATGGCCGACCAAAACCTCCAGCCTCTTGAGTTGCCGGGACGCGGACGCCTTCGGCACCCCCAACGCGTCAGCTGCCTGCGTCAATCCTCCCATCTCGACGGCTTTAACAAAGAGCCGTACATCCGACATCAATAGATCCATGATTTCCGAAGCCAAGCGGAGCTCTTGCCCATTCCAGCTTCTCTTTCTGGGCCGGGTGCGTTAACTCGATAAAAAACACGCTGCGAATGAAAACAGCGGGAATACGGGTGCCAGATTTACTTTCGACGCCGAAACACTTCGATTGCTGACGATTAACTCCAAACCTCTTCGTCCCGCTCCGGCAATATGCGGCATGCATATTCCCCGTGAGTCGCAAAGCTCCGTCTTCATACTTGATAGACCGATCGGCATGGATCTAACTTCGGCCAAATTTGGTCGAAGTTCGTTCTCCCTATACCACCGCGCACTCAAATGGTGCCGATCACCAATGAAAAGTTATGTAAATCTTAAATGGGTTGTCTGACAACCTCTGGGAATTTTTCACATTTACATGAGATAGGGTTTTCCCGATGGGAAAAGTGTTGCTGGACAGTCACACGGTTTAATTGACCCGCGCCAAGCTACAGCCCTACGACCAGCTGCCTCAATCTCGGAAACCGAGAACTCGAAAGTTCGAGCTCGCATCAGGCAGCCGTTGTCAGCAACAGTGCCGGCGCTGCGCCCCTGCCCTTGAAACTCCCCCGATTGCCCTTATGATTAGCACTCGCTGCTGATGAGTGCTAACAAGCCTCGCTTCCAGTCGATGGGCCGCCGGTCTCCCCCGCTCGGCGCCCGACCACAACCCCGTTTCTTATCCAGGAGATGCAATGAAACTTCGTCCTTTGGCCGATCGCGTGATCGTCAAGCGTGTTGACAGCGAAACCAAGACCGCCTCCGGCATCGTCATTCCCGACGCAGCCGCCGAAAAGCCCGATCAGGGTGAAGTCCTGGCCGTGGGCCCGGGCAAGCGCACCGACAAGGGCGACCTGACCGCACTGACCGTCAAGGTCGGCGACCGCGTCCTTTTCGGCAAGTACAGCGGCCAGACCGTCAAGGTCGATGGCGACGAACTGCTGGTCATGAAGGAAGACGACCTGTTCGCGGTCGTCGAGAAGTAATCCATCCATCCCATTCGGAGTAATAAAACATGGCAGCAAAAGACGTAGTCTTCGGCGGTGAAGCCCGCGCACGCATGGTCGAGGGTGTCAACATCCTCGCCAACGCAGTCAAGGTGACCCTGGGCCCCAAGGGCCGCAACGTGGTGCTCGAGCGCTCGTTCGGCGCCCCCACCGTCACCAAGGACGGTGTGTCGGTCGCCAAGGAAATCGAACTCAAGGACAAGCTCCAGAACATGGGCGCCCAGCTCGTGAAGGAAGTGGCCTCGAAGACCAGCGACAACGCTGGTGACGGCACCACCACCGCCACGGTTCTGGCACAAGCCATCGTTCGCGAAGGCTTCAAGTACGTGGCCGCCGGCATCAACCCGATGGACCTGAAGCGCGGCATCGACAAGGCTGTGACGGCCCTGGTCGAAGAGCTGAAGAAGGCCTCGAAGCCCACCACCACGTCGAAGGAAATCGCACAAGTCGGCTCGATCTCGGCCAACAGCGACGAAACCATCGGCAAGCTCATCGCCGACGCGATGGACAAGGTCGGCAAGGAAGGCGTGATCACCGTTGAAGACGGCAAGTCGCTCGAAAGCGAACTCGACGTCGTCGAAGGCATGCAGTTCGACCGCGGCTACCTGTCGCCCTACTTCATCAACAACCCCGAAAAGCAATCGGCGCTGCTCGACAACCCGTTCGTGCTGCTGTTCGACAAGAAGATCAGCAACATCCGCGACCTGCTCCCCACGCTGGAACAAGTTGCCAAGGCCGGTCGTCCCCTGCTGATCATTGCCGAAGAAGTCGAAGGCGAAGCCCTGGCTACCCTGGTCGTGAACACGATCCGCGGCATCCTGAAGGTCGTGGCTGTCAAGGCTCCTGGCTTCGGCGACCGCCGCAAGGCCATGCTGGAAGACATCGCCATCCTGACGGGCGGCAAGGTCATCGCTGAAGAAGTGGGCCTGACGCTCGAAAAGGTGACGCTGGCCGACCTGGGCCAAGCCAAGCGCATCGAAGTGGGCAAGGAAAACACCATCATCATCGACGGCGCCGGCGCTGCTGCCGACATCGAAGCCCGCGTGAAGCAAGTGCGCGTGCAGATCGAAGAAGCCACGAGCGACTACGACCGTGAAAAGCTGCAAGAGCGCGTGGCCAAGCTGGCCGGCGGTGTTGCCGTGATCAAGGTTGGCGCCGCCACCGAAGTCGAAATGAAGGAAAAGAAAGCACGTGTGGAAGATGCATTGCATGCCACCCGCGCTGCAGTGGAAGAAGGCGTTGTGGCTGGCGGCGGCGTGGCTCTGCTGCGTGCCAAGCAAGCCGTGGGCGACCGCGTGAAGGGCGACAACGCCGACCAGGACGCCGGTATCAAGCTGGTGCTCAAGGCGATCGAAGCGCCCCTGCGCGAAATCGTGAACAACGCCGGCGGCGAAGCCTCGGTGGTGGTGAACGCTGTGTTGGCCGGCAAGGGCAACTACGGCTTCAACGCTGCGAACGACACGTACGGCGACATGCTCGAGCTGGGCATTCTGGACCCGACCAAGGTGACCCGCACCGCGCTGCAGAACGCAGCATCGGTTGCTTCGCTGCTGCTGACGACCGAAGCCATGGTCGCCGACGCACCGAAGGAAGAAGCCGGTGCTGGCGGCGGCATGCCCGACATGGGCGGCATGGGTGGCATGGGCGGCATGGGCATGTAATGCCCGGCTGAGCTCTGCTCACCAAAACAAAAAGGGCCGCGCAAGCGGCCCTTTTTTATTGCGCGGTACGTTTATCGAAACTGGTCGTGCAGCGCCATGTAGAGCACCTGGAACCGCGCATGCCGCGTCTTGTGCGAGCCGTTCCCTTCGACCGAGGGCGCCAGTTGCTGCTTGACCGGCGGCAGCGTGCACACCTCGGCCACAGCGCCACCGTCAGCCAGCCACGCAAGCCGCGCCGCGCCCAGTGCGCCGCCCGTCTCGCTGCCCGCATAGAGCGTGAGCGGCACCTGGAAGATGTCGGCCAGCAGCTGGCCCCACCACACGCTGCGCGCACCTCCGCCGACCAGCGCCACTTCGCGCAACGGCATGTCGGCAGGCAGGCGCAAGGTGTCGAAGCCGTCGCGCAGCCCGAAGCTCACGCCCTCGACCACGGCATAGGCGATTTCCGCCGGACCGTGCGCATGCGTCAGGCCGAACAGCGCGCCCTGCGCATTGGGGTTGTTGTGCGGCGAGCGTTCGCCCGAAAGGTACGGCAGGAACAGCGGGCAACGCCCGCGCTGTGCCGGTGCGACCGACGCTGCCGCTTCGAGCAGCGCCGCCTCGTCGTTGAACTTGAATGTCTTGGCAGCCCAGCTCACCGCGCTCGCGGCCGAGAGCATCACCGACATCTGGTGCCAGCGCCTGGGCAGCGCATGGCAGAACGCATGCATCGCCTGCGCAGGGTTCGGCAGAAAGCGGTCGGTCGAGACGAACACCACGCCCGATGTGCCGAGCGACACGAAGCCCTGCCCCGGCTCCACCAACCCCATGCCCACCGCGCTGGCGGCGTTGTCGCCCGCGCCGCCGGCAATGAGTACCGAGCCGTTGCCCACGCCCCAGCGCGCGGCCAGCTCGGGCTTGAGCTGCGCCGACACTTCGCTGCCTTCGACCAACCGGGGCATGTGCTCGCGCGTCAGCCCCGTGGCCGCGAGCAGTTCGTCGGACCAGTCGCGCGCACCCACGTCCAGCCACAGCGTGCCGGCCGCATCGGACATTTCGCTGACGGCCTCGCCGCTGAGCATGAAGCGCAGCCAGTCTTTCGGCAGCAGCACGCGCGCCACGCGATTGAAGATTTCAGGCTCGTGCTCGCGCACCCACAGCAGCTTGGGCGCGGTAAAGCCGGGCATCGCCAGGTTGCCTGCGATTTCGCCCAGGCGCGGCACGGCGCGCGTGAGCGCCTCGCATTGCGCACCGCTGCGGCCGTCGTTCCAGAGAATGGCGGGACGCAGCACCTCGCCCGCCGCGTCGAGCAGCGTGGCGCCATGCATCTGGCCCGACAGGCCGATGCCGCGCACGGCGCGCAGCGCCTCGGGCTGCGTCTTCCGCAGCTCGGCCATCACTTGCTCCAGCGCCTGCCACCATTGGCTTGGCGCCTGCTCCGACCAGAGCGGTTGCGGCCGTTCGACCGTGAGCGATGCGCGTGCCACGCCCACGATGCGGTGATCGTCGGCAAGCAGCAGCGCCTTGAGCTCGGACGTGCCGAGGTCGAGTCCCAGATACAAGATAGTGCTCCCTGATTGCGCCTTGAATGCCGGCTGTTGCCTTGAACTCAGCCGAACCGCGTATCGGCCTGGCGTCTGAATTCGCTCGGCGTCATGCCCTTGATTTCGAGAAAACGCCGGTTGAAGTTGGCCACGTTGTTGAAGCCCACCTGGTAGCAGATGTCGGTCACGTAGTGGTCGGTCTGCATCAGCAGATGGCAGGCGCTATTGATGCGCACGCGGTTGACGAAGTCGGTAAAGCTGTTGCCGGTGGAGCGCCGGAAGAAGCGGCTGAAGCGGCTCTCGCTCATGCCGAGCTCGGCCGCCACGTCCGACATGGAAATCGGCTCCGCCAGGTTGGCGGTGATGCGGTTGACGATGTCGTTGATCTGGTCGACCTGCGCATCGCCCTCGATGCCCTGCGCACCCTGCATTTGCACGCTCGAGAGCAGCCGGTAGTCGGTGCACTGCGCAAGGTCGGCCATGAACTCGAAGAACAGCCCGAGCCGGCGCACGCCGCGCGCGGCCTTGATGTTGTCCCAATGCGTTTGCGCCTGCTGCGACATGCCGAAGAACTCGATGCCGTGACGGGCCCGCTCGAGCAGCTGCATCACTTCTCGCAGTTCCGGAATCCCGGCCGCGGCGCTCTCGATGGGTTCGTGGCGGAACTGGATCACCCGGTCGCGCCCCTCGGCGCCCCCTTCGGGCACGTCCAGCGAGATCCAGTTGTGCGGCAGCCGCGGCCCGCAGAGCACCAAGTGCCCCGGCTGGAACGGCCCGATCCAGTCGCCGACGAAAGCCTTGCCCGACGTCTCCGTGATCAGGTGAAGCTCGTAGTCTTCATGAAAGTGCCATCGCACCAGCGGGCTCGGAAAGCCGTGCGCAAGGCAGCGCACCAAGCCGGTTTCGGGGGCCTCGTAGCCCAGCGACGGGGAGCGCGCAATGTCGCGCTCCAGCTCGGGGTGGCGCTGACGGGGAATCGCGCGTTTGCGGGTGGACGTTGTCATGGCAGCACGAGGTCAGGACCGGGACGCGGCAGGTTCATTGTCCTGCTACGCAAGTGCGGCCTCAACCGCTTGGAGCGTGGGTGGATCGGCGCCTTCGCGGGTGCAGTTCAGCGCAGCGGCCGTGGCGGCAAAGCGCATCACCTCGCGCCAGGCCTCGTCGCTCAGCTCGCCAAGCTGGGCCGGGTGCCCCACGCCGTGCGCAAGCAGCGACACGGAGAGACCGGCTGTGAAGGTGTCGCCCGCGCCAATGGTGTCGACCACCTCCACGCGGGGCGCCGCCACGGTCAGCGGTTCGCGCCCGGTGCGCCAGAGCGTGGCGCCGGCGCCGCCGCGCGTGACGATGACCGCATGCACGCCGGCCTGCAGGCACTCCGCCGCCAGTGCGTCGACTGGCCGGCCGGGCGCGAGCAGTTCGGCATCCTCGTCGCTGAGCTTGACCATGTCAGCCATTGCAAGCCACTCCATGACGCGCGTGCGATAGGCCGGCATATCGGAAATCAGGCTCGGCCGCACATTGGGATCAAACACGATCACGCGGCGTCCTGCGTTGGCCGTGACCAGTTCGGCAATGCGCGTGGCCGCCGGCTCCTGCAGCAGCGAGATCGACCCGAAGTGCAGAAAGCGGCAGTCCGCCGGCAGCTGCGGCAGCGGCTCGGGCGCCCAGGTCGCGTCGGCGCTGCCGCGGGTATAGAACGCATAGCGGTTGGTCTGCGGCGTGCGCTCGACAAAGGCCAGGGTCGACGGCGCATTGCTGCGCAGAATGAAGCTGGTGTCCACGCCGTTGCGCTCGAGAAAACCCATCAGCCGTTCGCCGAAAAGGTCGGTCGACAGCTGCGTGAGAAAGCCGGTCGGTTGGCCCAGGCGCGCGCAGGCCACGGCGGTGTTGAGCGGCGAACCGCCCTCGTGCCCCAGAAACCCGAGGGTGCCTGCCTCGCTGGCGGTGAAATCGATCAGGGCTTCGCCCGTGAGTGCAATACGCATGGTGGTTGGATTCTCTTCTTCTCTCAGCCCAAGGCGCGCGCGTCGGCCAGGAAGCCGCTCTCGGCAGCCAACGTGGAGGGATGATCGAGCAGTTCGGCAAAAAGGCGCGGCGGAATGGTGATGGCCCCGACGCCGAGCCCCAGCAGCGAAAGATACGCCTCGCGCGAGCGAACGCTCGCGACCAGGAGCCGCGTGCCGGACGAAGGCCGCTGTGCCACCAGGGCCTGCATTTGCGCGATGAGTGCCAGCCCGTCGATGCCGGCGTCTTCGAGCCGCCCCAGGTACGGCGCCGCGTACGCCGCGCCCAGTTGCGCGGCAAAGTGCGCCTGCTCGGGCGCGTACACGGCCGTCCACGTCACCGGCACGTCTTGCGCGATGAGCCGTGCGCCAGCATCGAGGCCTTGCCGGGTGGCGGGAATCTTCACTACGAGTTGCCCGCGGTCGAAGTGCGAGAGCAGCTTTTCAGCGTCTTCGAGCATGCCGTCGACATCGCTCGAATACACCTGCGCCTGCACTTGCCGCGCGCCCAGCTCGATGCAGCGCTTCAGCAGACCCGGTACTTCGTCGCGGCTTATGCCTGCGCGTTGAAGCAGCGTGGGGTTGGTTGTTACGCCGTGAACGACTGGGTGCGGCAGGCACGTCTTCAACTCGGTCAAGTCGGCGCTGTCCAGATACAGGTGGAAATCTTGGTTCATGGGCTTGCTTGGTGCACAGAATACGGAGAGTTCGTGGTGTGTGCAAAGGCCACCGGGTACTCCCCTCCGCGAATGTCCCCCGGGCTTCGCCCTCCTCCTTTATTTCGCTGCGCGGAGCACCCGATGCCCTGTGCACCTGGGCACGCTCGTGGTGTACCGCTGATCAACAACTGCTCTGAATCACGCACCCGCTGGCGGGGTGCCTTGCGCAGCGAAACAAAGGAGGAGGTGCGGAAGCCCGCAGGCCGGGGGACATTCGCGGAGAAAGGTACCCCGTCGGCGGGTGCGCGCCCTGAATGACGACCGACGCAAGACAAGCAGAAGCCGTCCATCTCAACTCATCACATTCCCGCCATCGACATTCAAGGTCTGCGCCGTGATGTAGCGCGCCTCGTCGCTGGCAAGAAATACCGCCGCGCCGGCAATGTCGCTCGGCGTTCCCATGCGGCCGAGCGGCACCTCCAGGCCCACGCGCCGCTTCTTCTCGCCAAGCGGCAGCCCTTCGGCCTTGGCGAACAGGCTGTCGACATGGGCCCACATGGGCGTATCGACCACACCCGGCGCAATGCCGTTGACGCGAATGCCGTGCGGAGCCATGGCCAGCGCCGCGCTCTGGGTGTAGCTGATGACAGCCGCCTTCGTGGCGCAGTAGTGCGACACCAGCGCCTCGCCGCGTCGCCCCGCCTGCGAGGCCATGTTGATGACCGATGCGCCCTGGGTGCCGGCCTCGACCATGTGGCGCAGCACCGCCTGCATGACGAAGAACATGCCCTTCACGTTGACCGAGAACAGCTTGTCGAAGGAAGCTTCGTCGCTGTCGAGCAGCGGCGCGAGGTCGAACACCGCCGCGTTGTTGAACAGTGTGTGAATGGGGCCGAAGGCGACCTGCGCCTCTGCGAGAAGGTGCGTGATCCCTTTCGTATCGGTGACGTCGGCCGCGATGTAGGCAAGGCGGTCGGGATGCTGCTGCAACAGCGTCCGCACTGCTTCAGGCGCAGCGGCCATCCGGTCGACCACGCTGCAGCGCGCGCCCTCGGCAATGCACGCCTCGGCGACTGCAAGCCCAATGCCTCCGCCGGCGCCTGTCAGCAGCACGTGACGGTTCTTCAGACGTTCGCTCATTTCGTTGCTCCTGCATTCATGAAACTTGACACGCGTGCGCTCGCGCTGCGCACGGCCTCTATCAACCGCGCATCGCCTGCGACGGCGCCCCACAATCCGGCGTCCGAACAAAGTGCCATCACCGGATCGGCGGCGTCGCAAATGGCGTGCGCCACGGCTTCGTCCATGCTCTGGTCTTGATACGCATACGGCAGCGCCCCGCGGTTCCAGCGCTGCAAGAAGGCAAGGAACAGCGCGGGCAGCATCGCGACGCTGTCGATCGGCTGCCCCGCGGCAAGCCGCTCGCGCACCGTGGGCGCGATGAAGCCCGGAATCTTCGAGAAGCCGTCCGCCGCCACGCGCTGGTTGGTGTCGCGGATCGCGGGGTTGCCGAAGCGGTCGAGCACCACGTCGCGGTAAGCCGCAAGATCGATCGGGCTCGGGCTGAGACACGGAATCACGTCGTCGGTCACGTAGTCGAACGCCATCTTGCGGATGGCCGCATCGTGCGTGCCTTCGTGGATGAAGCTCAACCCGATCAGCGTGCCGGCCCAGGCAATGCAGCTGTGCGTGGCGTTGAGGATGCGGATCTTGGCTTCTTCGTACGGTTGCACCGAATCGACAAGCTCCACGCCCACGCGGCCCCAATCGGGACGGCCCGCGACGAAGTTGTCTTCGATCACCCACTGGATGAAGCTCTCGCCCGTGATCGCGGCGGCATCGTCGCGGCCGGTGGCGGCCTTGACGCGCGCGCGCAGTTCGGGCGGCGGGCGCGGCGTGATGCGGTCGACCATTGCGTTCGGGCAGGCCGTGTTCGACTGCACCCAGGCGAGCAATTCGGTATCGCCCGCGCGTTCGATGAACTCGAGTAGCCCGGCACCGAAGCGGTCGCCGTTGTGGCGCAGGTTGTCGCAGTTGAGCAGCGTGATCGGGCCCGCCTGCGCGGCTTTGCGCGCGCGCAAGATCGCGCAGACGGCGCCGTAGATGGTCACGCCGTCACCCCCTGTCTCGCCCCGGCGGGCTCGCTCGATGTCCGCCGCAAGGTCCCCGAACGACAGGTCCAGCTTGCCCTTGGTGTCGAGGTAGTAGCCTGCCTCAGTCACGGTGAAAGACACGATGCACGTGGACGGTGCCGCACCGCGTGCGACGACCGCAGCCAGCGAGGGCTCGTAAGGCAGAACCTCGCGGATGGCTTCGATCTGCTCATAGCGGTATTCGCCGGCCGGTGACACGGTTTCGAGCGTGTAGCGCCCGCCCTGGGCTTGCAGGGCCGCCACCACATCGGCCATGTCGGGCCGGATGTTGGCGCCCGACAGCGACCAGCGGGTGTCACCCGCATCGATCAGCCGCTGCAAGTAGACCGCCTGGTGGGCCCGATGGAACGAGCCGAGCCCAAGGTGAAGCACCGTGAACTCCGAAAGAGCCGGTGGTGTTGAAGCAAGAGATGCTGCTGCAAGGGTCACGGGAAATGTCCGGAAGAAGAATGAAGAATCAGGCGGAGACGGCGCGGCCTTCGCGATTGAAGAGATGCAGCACGCTGGGGTCGAGCTCGACCGCCACGTCGTCGCCCGCATGCAGCGGCGTGCGCTCGTTCTGGCGCGCGATCAGCGGCACGCCGCCCACGTCGACGTGAATCAGCGTGTCGGCGCCCAGCGCCTCGATCAGTTCCACGCGCCCCGGCACGCCCGCAACGGCGGCCTGCTTCGGATGCACGCGCAAGCCTTCCGGCCGCACCCCCAGGAAGCCGTCGCTCGGCAGGCGCCCGCCGGTGGCTGCCGAGAAACTCGGAATTGCACTCGCCGCCACCATGTTCATCGACGGCATGCCGATGAACTGGGCAACGAACTGGTTGGCCGGCCGGTCGTACAGCTCGAGCGGCGTGCCGACCTGCTCGATGAGCCCGTCCCTGAGCACCACCACGCGGTCGGCCAGCGTCATGGCCTCGACCTGGTCGTGCGTCACGTAGATGGTGGTGGCGCCGAGCGAGCGGTGCAGCTTGTGGATTTCGACGCGCGTGTTGCCGCGCAGCGCCGCATCGAGGTTGGACAGCGGCTCGTCGAACAGAAACACCTTGGGCGCGCGCACGATCGCGCGGCCGATGGCCACGCGCTGCCGCTGCCCGCCGGACAAGTCCTTGGGCGTGCGGTCGAGGTACTGCGTGAGGTTGAGCGTCTTGGCGGCGTACTCAACCTTGGTCTTGATCTCGCTCTTTGAAACGCCGGCCAGCTTGAGCGCGAACGACATGTTGTCGTACACGCTCATGTGCGGGTAAAGCGCGTAGCTCTGGAACACCATGGCCAGGTCGCGCTTGCCCGAAGGCGCCCAGGTGATGTCCTTGCCGTCGAGCAGCAGGTTGCCGCTGGTGATCGGCTCGAGCCCCGCAATGAGGCGCAGCAGCGTCGACTTGCCGCAGCCCGAAGGCCCGACAAAGACGATGAATTCGCCCTTCTGGATTTCGAGATCCACACCCTTGATGATGTCGGCGTCGCCGAAGCTTTTCTTGATGTCGTTGAGTTGCAGGTAGGCCATGAGATGTCTCCCTTTCTTTACTTGACGGCGCCGAAGGTCAGGCCTTGCACCAGTTGCTTCTGGCTGAACCAGCCGAACACGACGATGGGCGCAATGGCCATCAGCGAAGCGGCCGACAGCTTGGCCCAGAACAGGCCCTCGGGGCTGGAGTAAGAAGCGATGAGCGTAGCCAGCGTGCCGGCCTTGGCCGAACTGAGGTTGAGCGCCCAGAAGGCCTCGTTCCAGCTCAGCACCAGGCACAAGAGGCCGGTCGATGCCAGGCCGCCCACCGACAGCGGCAGCACCACGTGCCGGAACTCGGTCCACAGGCTCGCGCCGTCCATGCGCGCGGCCTCGAGAATTTCGTTCGGAATGTCCTTGTAGGCGCTGTAGAGCATCCACACCATGATCGGCAGGTTCGACAAGGTGAACACGATGGTGAGCGCGGTGAGCGAGTCGAGCAGGCCCGCGGTTTGCGCGAGCACATAGATCGGCACCAGCGCACCCACCGCGGGCATCATCTTGGTGGAGAGCATCCACATCAGGATGTCGCGCGTCTTCTTCGTGCGGAAGAAGGCCATCGAATAAGCGGCGGGCGCCGCGATCAGCAAGCCGATGATGGTCGAGCCCAGGCTGGTGATGAGCGAATTGCGCGCGTAAAGCAGGTAGTCGCTGCGGCGCTGCACTTCACCGAAGTTGTCGAGCGTGGGCTCGAAGATGAAAAGCGGCGGCACGTGAATGGCCTGCAGCTCCGTCTTGAAAGCCGTGAGGAACAGCCAGCCGAGCGGAAAGAACAGGAGCAGCGCCACGGCCCACGCACCCACGGTGCGCAGCAGTTGCGGAAGGAAGTTGCTGGGTTGCATGGTCGTTCCTTCAGTCGAGGTTCTTGCCGATGATTCGGATGAGGAACACGGCCACGATGTTGGCCAGCACCACCGCGAACAGCGCACCGGCCGAGGCCACGCCCACGTCGAAGTTCATGAGCGACTGCTTGAAGATCAGGTAGGTCATGTTGGTGCTCTCGTTGCCCGGGCCGCCGTTGGTGGTGATGGCGATCTCGGCGAACACGCTGAGCAGAAAGATCATCTCGATCATGATCACCACCGCCATCGGCCGGCCGAGGTGCGGAATGGTCAGGTAGAAGAAGCGCTGGAACGCGCTTGCGCCGTCCATGCGCGCGGCCTCCATCTGCTCGCGGTCGAGCGACTGCAAAGAGGTGATGAAGATCAGGCAGGCGAAAGGCAGCCACTGCCAGGCCACCATGACGATCACCGAGAACAGCGGCACGTCGGTGAGCCAGTCGACAGGCTGCGCGCCGAAGAAGCGCCACACGTCGGCCAGGATGCCGTAGATGGGGTTCATCATCATGTGCTTCCACAGCAGCGCGTTGACCGCGGGCATGACGAAGAACGGCGAAATCAGCAGCACCCGCACGATGCCGCGGCCTGGAAAGGGCTCGTTCACCAGCAGCGCGAGCAGCACACCCAGCACCACCGTGATGACGATCACGCTGCCGATCAGCATTAACGTGTTCCACGTTGCGGGCCAGAAGTCGGGGTCGGTGACGAAGTAGTGAAAGTTCTCGATGCCCGCGAAGGTGCGCTCGCCGGGCTGCATGAGGTTGTAGTTCACGAACGAGAAGTACAACGTCATTACGAGCGGCACGATCATCCAGAGGAGGAGCGTGAGCACGGCGGGCGCCATGAGGGCCCGGGGCAGGAGTCGTTTCATCTTGTGTTCCTCTCAGGCTGTTTGCTCCCTCTCCCGCTTGCGGGAGAGGGTTGGGGTGAGGGCGTGCAGCGGCGGTCATGGGCACGCAGCCCCTCACCCTGCCCTCTCCCCGGGGGGAGAGGGGAAAGCCAGCTGGCTTACTTGTAGTACCCAGCCTTCTTCATCTCCCGCTCAGCCGCCGTCTGCGAAGTCTTCAGCGCCTGGTCCACCGTCACCTTGCCCGACAGCGCCGCACTCATCTGCTGCCCCACCGCCACGCCGATGGCCTGGAACTCGGGAATGGCCGCGTACTGCACCCCCACGTACGGCGACTTGGGCAGCGTGCTGTCGCTGAGGTTGGCCGTATCGATGGCCTTCTTCTCCGCCGCGGCAAACTTGGCAACCTTCTGGAACTCGGGGTTCGCATAGGTCGACTTGCGCGTGCCGGTGGGCACCGTGCCCCAGCCATGCTCCTTGGCCACCAGGTTCACGTACTCCTTGGAGGTCGCCCACTTCACGAAGGTCTGCGCGGCGGCGCCCTTGGTCGAGCTTGCGGGAATGGCCAGGTTCCATGTCCACAGCCAGTTGGCGCCCTTGGGCGTTACAGCCACCGGAGCCTGCGCGAAGGCCACCTTGTCGGCCACCTTCGACTGCTTCGGATCGCTGATGAACGAGGCCGCGATGGTCGCGTCCACCCACATGCCGCACTTGCCTTCGTTGAAGAGCGCGAGGTTCTCGTTGAAGCTGTTGGCCGACGCGCCGGGCGGGCCATACGACTTCATCATGTCCACATAGAAGTTGATTGCGTCCTTCCAGGGCTTGGTGTCGATCTGCGGCTTCCACTGCATGTCGAACCACTGGCCGCCGTTGGTGTTGACCAGCGTGGTCAGGAAGGCCATGTTGTCGCCCCAGCCCGGCTTGCCGCGCAGGCACATGCCGTACACGCCGGTCTTGGGGTCGTGAATCTTGCCGGCCAGCTCTTTCACCTGCGCCCAGGTGGGCTGCTCGGGCATCTTGAAGCCGACCTTGTCGGCCAGGTCCTTGCGGTACATGAGCATCGAGCTCTCGCCGTAGAACGGCGCGGCGTAGAGCTTGCCTTCGTACGACAGGCCGGCGCGAATGGCGGGCAGCAGGTCGTCGGCGTCGTAGGCGGCGTCGGTGGCAATGGGCTGGAGCCAGCCTTTCTTCGACCAGATGGGCGCTTCATACAGGCCGATGGTCATTACGTCGAACTGGCCGCCCTTGGTGGCGATGTCGGTGGTCACGCGCTGACGCAGCGTGCCTTCTTCGAGCGTCACCCACTTGAGCTTGATGTCGGGATTGGCCTTTTCGAAGAAGGGCGTCAGCTTCTGCATCTCGATCATGTGGCCGTTGTTGACGGTGGCAATCACGAGTTCGGTGGCGGCTTGGGAGGCGAGCCCCGTGCCGGCGAGTGCGAGGACGAGGCCCGCTTTCAGAAAACGCTTCATGTTGTCTCCTAGAGGTGAGCGACGCCCTATATTCGGGTCGCCGTGGCGGGATTCTGGAGAAACGCGCTTGCGGGTTTGGTACTTCATTCGCCTGCCATGGTACTTTCATGCACCAATTGGCTAGGAGATTCCCTAATTAACGCAATACAGCATGGAAAATCTCAATCCAAAGACTTCAGGCACCGCCCAGCAGCTGGCGCCGGAACTGCGCCGCGGCCGGTGAAAGTGCGCGGTCCTGCCGGGTGATGAGGCAGATCGGCGGCACGCGCACCGGCAGCTCCACCGGCACGGTGCGCAGCACGCCCAGGCGCGCGTAGTGGCCGGCCTGCGAAGCCGGCATCACGGCGGCCATGTCGGAGTTCTCGAGCAAGGCGGTAATGGCAATGGGCGATGCCGTTTCGATGATGTCGAGCCGCGCCTGGATGCCCGCCTCTCGCATGGCCGCCTCGAAGCGCCCGCGCTGCGGCGAACCAGGCGGCTGCAGCACCCATGACCAATTCGCCATTTCGGCCAGCGTGACGGTCGCGCGTTCGAACACCGGATGCGCGGCGCGCACCACCACCACCTGCGACTCGCCCAGGAGCGGCACGCTGGCGTACCTGGCCTCGTCGTGGCTGTCCGTGAGCCGGCCCAGCACCAGGTCGACGTCGCCCTGCTCCAGCTGCGCCTGCATCACGTCGCTGGTCTCGACCACCACCGACACGGCCACCTGCGGATGGCGGCGGTGGTATTCGACCAGCGCCGGCGCCAACAGCTCGGGCACCGCGCCCGGCACGCTGCCCACGCGCAGCGAACCGCTCAGGCCCGAGCGCAGCGCGAGCATTTCCTCGCGGGCGCTGCCGAAGTCGCTGAGCACCCGGCGGGCATAGCGGATCAGGATTTCGCCATAAGGCGTGGGCTCCATGCCGCGCGCGAGGCGCTCGAAGAGCTTTTCGCCCAGCGAGTCTTCCAGTTGCTGCAGCAGCTTGGTAGCGGCCGGCTGGCTGATGTTCATGGCCTCCGCCGCACGGCCCAGGTGCCGGTGAGCGTCTAGCCGGGCCAGCAGCAGCAACTGGCGCGGCCGCACATGAAGCATCAGCGATGCGTCGGTCAGGCCTGAACCAGAAGTCATGCACAAAAGTATATGGAGCTTCGGGCTTTTTCGATTGGATTGGCAACGCGAAGCTCCCTAAGCTGGTGCCAAACAAGCAGGAGACACACCCGATGAAGCTTTCTTTCCTAGCCCGCACGGCAAGCGCGGCCACGCTGGCACTGGCGACCGCCATGGCCGTTGCGCAGCCGGCTTACCCCGACAAACCGCTGCGCATCATGGTCGGCGCCTCGCCCGGCGGCGGTACCGACATCCTCGCGCGCGTGCTGGCCGACAAGTTCGCGCCGGTGCTCAAGCAGCCCGTGACGGTGGAGAACCGGCCCGGCGCGTCGAACACCATCGCCGGCGAACTCACCGCGCGCGCCGCGGCCGACGGCACCACGCTGCTGCTGGCCACCAACACCGCGCAGGCGGTGGCGCCGCACATCCTCAAGCTCAAGTACGACCCGCTGAAAGACCTGCAGCCGATCGGCCTGGTGGCCGTGATGCCCAACGTGCTGGTGGTGTCCGCCACCTCGCCCTACAAGTCGGTGAAAGACCTGGTGGCGGCCATGACAGCCAAGCCGGGCGGATTCAAGTACGCCTCCTCCGGTATCGGCAGCACGCAGCACGTGGGCGGCGAGGCCTTCAACCTGGCCACGGGCATGAAGTCGATCCACGTGCCCTACAAGGGCAGTTCGCAGGCGCACATCGACATCATCGGCGGCGAGGTCGACATGATGTTCGACAGCACCTCCTCCGCCATGGGCCAGATCAAGGCCGGCAAGTTCCGCGCGCTGGCCGTGAGCGCGCCGCAGCGCTCTCCCGAACTGCCCGACGTGCCCACGCTGGCCGAGCAGGGCGTCAAGGGCGCGGACGTGTCCACCTGGTATGGCCTCTACGTGACGGCCGGCACGCCGCGGCCCGTGGTGGAGCGGCTCGGCACGGAGCTCACGCGCACGCTGAAGCTGCCCGATGTGCAAGCGCGCATCAAGGGCCTGGGCGGCGAACCCGGCGTGATCACCGGCGAGGCTTTCGCGGCCATGAACAAGCAGGAGTTCGACCACTACGGGCAACTCGTGCGCGACGCCAACATCAAGGCCGAATGAGGCTTTCTTTCCTTTTCTTTCATTCCTCCACTTCATTCCCGATTCCATGTCCACCCCATCGAAGACCCCGAGCGTGACCTCCGCCAAGCCCCGCATCGCCGTGCTGCTTGGCGACCCGAGCGGCATCGGCCCCGAAATGGCCGTGAAGCTGCTCGCGCGCCAACGCAACCTGGACGCCGCGCGCGTGCTGCTGATTGCCGACCCCGTGGTGCTGGCTGCCGGCGAGCGCGTGGCGGGCGTGAAGCTCGACCCGCTGCAGGTCGACCGGTTGGAGAACCTTCGCTTCGAGGACGGCCGCCCCACCCTGCTGCTGCGCGACTGGATGGAAGGCCGGGAGCCGGTGCTCGGCGAGTCGAACGAGGCCTCGGGCCGCGCATCCTTCGAAGCACTGGAGCTCGCCACCGCGGCGGTGCGGCGCGGGCAGGCCGACGGCATTCTCTTTGCGCCACTCAACAAGCATTCGCTTCGCCTGGGCGGCCTGGTGCATGAAGACGAGTTGCGCTACATGCAGGAGCGCTTTGCCGTGAAGGGCTTCGTCTGCGAGTTCAACCTGACGGGCTCGCTATGGACCTCGCGCGTGACCTCGCACATTCCACTGAAGGAAGTGGCAAGCCACATCACGAGAGAGGGCGTGAGCGACGCGGTGAAGATCATTGCATCGGCCTTGCGCCGCGCGGGTGTGGCACAGCCGCGTATCGCGGTGACGGGGCTCAACCCGCATGCGGGGGACGGCGGCTCCATCGGAATGGAAGAAATCGAGATCATCGCGCCGGCGATCGAACAGCTGCGCGCCGAGGGCTTCGACGCCCGCGGCCCGTTCTCCCCTGACACGGTGTTCATCGGTGCACGTCGGGGCGATGTGGATGCGGTGGTGTCGATGTATCACGACCAGGGCCAGATCGCGATGAAGCTCATGGGCTTCGAGCAAGGTGTGACGCTGCACGGTGGCTTGCCTGTGCCGGTGGCCACCTCGGCCAGCGGCAGCGCCTTCGACATCGCGGGCACGGGCGTTGCGCAGATCGAAGGGCTGCAGCAGGCCTTCGACTTGTGCGTGCGGATGGCGAGCGGTGCGCCTGTGCGGGCGGCTGCGGAAGCTGCTACGGCCTGAGGGGCTGCCTGGTTTGTGTGACGCGTTGTTCTTGGCGCTGCTGTTCAGGGCGTGTGCAAAGGCCACCGGGTACTCCCCTCCGCGAATGTCCCCCGGGGCTGCGCCCCTCCTCCTTTATTTCGCTGCGCGGAGCACCCGATGCCCTGTGCACCTGGGCACGCTCGTGGTGTATCGCTGATCAACCACTGCTCTTTGCTACGCACCCGCCGGCGGGGTGCCTTGCGCAGCGAAATAAAGGAGGAGGCCGCAGGCCGGGGGACATTCGCGGAGAAAGGTACCCCGTCGGCGGGTGCGCCGCCCCGAACAACAACAGCGCAAAAAAACCTCAGGCAGCCTTCGCAATCGGAATGGCCCCACGGGTCATCCCGCGATAAACCTCCGCCTCGCCATGCTTCGCAAGCAACTGCATCAGGTGCTTGCGAATCAGCATCCCCGGCCGATCGGACTCCATCGAATACTCGACACCCCGCCGCCGCGTATCCACCAGCGCATCGGGGTCCGTCGATTCGAGGATGTCCTTGTCCTCGCGCGTAATCTCCTCGTCGAAATCGATCAGCATCTGCGCCGCGCAGTCGGCCTCGGTGTCGTTGCGGAACAGCCATTGGCACAGCTGCATGCGGCCATCGTCGATGGGGGTGAAGCAGTTGATGATGATGTGGCGCACGCCGCTCGGGTATTCGATGTCGAGCCGGCGCGAGAACGGCAGGAAGTAGGCGTTGCGCATGTGGCGCGTGGTGATCGGGTCCGTCACACCGCTGATGGCGTGAAACTTGGCGGGGTTCACCGCCTCGATCACTGTCTCTGCATGAAAGCCGCCCTCGTTTTCCACCAGCTCGTACTTGCTCGGCTTCGGGCTTGCGGCCACGCCGAAGGTGGCGCGGTGCACAAAGCTGAAGTGCGAGTTGTCGAATGAATTTTCCAGCGCCCGCATCGGGCTGGTCTGCCACTCTTCATAGAACTGGAAGATGGTGCGGTAGCCCGGGTCGGTGAATTCCGGAATGGCCGGAATGTCCGCAACAGGTTCTTCAAGCGCCACCCATGCATAGCCGTAGCGTGCGGTGCAGCGGTAGGCCGTGGTCTTGTATTCCGGCGATATCTTGCGGTCGGGCTCGTACTGCGGAATGCGGATCACCTGTCCGCTTCGATCGTAGGTCCAGCCGTGATAACCGCACTGGATGGCGCCCTGCCCGCAGGCCTTGCCTTCCCCGTCGACGCACCAGCCCTTCGAGAGCTTGGCCGTGCGATGGCAGCAGCGGTCGCGCAGCGCAGCGGGCTGGCCGTCGGCATCAATGAATAGAACGATGTCTTCACCCAGCAGCGTGAAGGGCTTGGGGCCTTGGGCCAGGTCGGCAAGCGGCATGACGGCATGCCAGAACTTGCGGAAGACGGGTTGTTGGGTGACGAGCATGCGTGGACTCCTTCTGTTGCGCGTGGGTACGGACGAACGTGAAAGAGCAATTTCCTGCCGCGAGGGCTGAACGCTTCTACTCTGCGCCACTTGCCATGCAAATTGCGCGCCCGCATTGTGGCGCGGGCCGGCGCAGCCTCCAAGCACCCGATGGCAATGCCCGAGCAAAAGACCGTGGCATGCGGCTTGGCATGGCTCGTGCATGAACTTGCGCAAGAGTAGAAGCGTTCAGCAGCGCACGCACCACCGTTGTGCGCCCGCCCGGAAATTGCTCTTGAAGTGCCTCCTGCCTTGGGCGGGAGGGTTCAAGACCCGAGAATTCCGAGGCCCCACATGCAACGTCGATTCTTTCTTGCGGCCAGTGCCGCCACCCTTGCCGCCCCTGCCGTCTTTGCCCAAGGCGGCGGCAAGCTGACCCCGCTCAAGTTCACGCTCGATTTCCGCATCAACGGGCAGACCGCGCCGTTCTTCCTCGCGCACGGCAAGGGCTACTACAAGGACGAAGGCCTGGACGTGACCATCGACACCGGCGCCGGCTCTGTCGCGTCGATCACGCGCATTGCGAGCGGCGTCTACCAGATGGGCCTGGGCGACATCAGCTCTCTGGTCGAGTTCAATGCGCAGAACCCGGGCACCCCGATGGTGCAGGCCGTGTACCAGTACTACAACCGCGCACCCTTCGTGATCATCGGCCGCAAGGACCGCGGCGTGACGAGCGACTTCAAGAGCCTTGCGGGCAAGAAGGTGGCCGCGGCGGCCGTTGAATCGACCCGCCGCGCCTGGCCGATGGTGGCGCGCAAGCAAGGCATGCGCAGCGACGCCTTCCAGTGGCAGACCACCGACTTCAGCGCGCGCGACAACGTGATGGTGCGCGGCGACGTCGATGCAGCCACTTACTTTCATGACTCCGCCATTTCGCTCTTCGCGCGCATGAAGGCCGAGGAACTGTCGGTGCTCAAGTATGCGGACGCGGGCGTCGACCTGTACGGCAACGCCATTCTTGCGAGCAGCAACCTCATTGCGCAGAACCCCAGGCTGGTTGCGGCTTTTCTGCGCGCCACCAACCGCGCCATTGTCGAAACCTTTGCCAACCCGGCGCCCAGCATTGCGGCCATGCGCCAGCGCGAACCCATCCTCGACGAAAAGTTGGAGCTCGAGCGCTGGGGCGTGACGGCGCAATACGTGGGCGCGGCGGACACGCGGGGCCATGGCCTGGGCGACATCAAGAAGCTCACGCTCGAGCAGCAGGTCGACGAAGTCGTCGACGTATTCGGCCTCAAGGTCAAGCCCGCGTCCGACGCCATCTTCAACACTTCGATGCTGCCATCGCGGAGCGAACGCACCCTTTCCAAGACATGAGCCAAGACATTACCCAAGGCATGAACATCAGCAACAGCCACACCGAACCCCCTGAAGAAACCACGCTCGACGAGCGCGACGAGCGCTACCTGCGCAAGGCCATCGTCTGGTCGCACGCGGCACGCAGGCGCGGCAACCGGCCTTTCGGATCGGTCATCGTCTCGGCCGCCGGCGAGGTGCTGGCCGAGGCGGGCAACAGCAACACCGAAACCGGCGACTGCACCGCGCATGCCGAGGTGAATGCGCTGCGCGCGCTGGCCGGAAAAGGCCTCACGCGCGAAGAGCTTGCGAGCGCCACCATCTATGCATCGGGCGAGCCCTGCGTGATGTGCGCGGGCGCCATCTTCTGGTCGAACATCGGCCGCGTGGTGTTCGGCATCGACGCCGAGCGGCTGCGCGTTTTCCGTGGCGAGCGGCAAGACCAGCGCGACGCGGAGCTGTCGTGCCGCGATGTGTTCCGCGCGTCGCCCCACCCGATCGAATGCATCGGCCCTGCGTTGCTCGACGAGGCCAGTGCGGCCCACGACGGCGCCTGGAAATAGGGCTCGCAAGAGACAGGCGCGGGGCGAATAGACTCGTTGGATGCCCTGGCACGCCCACCTTCATCTCGACTACCGACAGGAATCCGCCCGCAGCGTTGCACGCTTTCGCCACGATGGGCCGCTGCGCATCCTGCAGAGCCTCTATCCGGAAGGCGATGCGATCTGCCACAACGTGCTGGTGCATCCACCGGGCGGGCTGGTGGGCGGCGACACACTGGACATCGACATCGAAGCGGCCGACGGCAGCCATGGGCTCATCACCACGCCGGGCGCTTCGCGCTTCTACCGCTCCGAAGGCGAACTGGCGCTGCAGCGCACGCGCATACGGCTCGCCCAGGGTGCGCGGCTCGAGTGGCTGCCGCTCGAGGCCATCTGCTACAGCGGCTGCAAAGCCGAGAACCGCCTCACCATCGAGGCCGAGTCCGGCGCCGAGATGATCGGCTGGGACGTGACCGCTCTCGGCCTGCCCAACGCGAACCAGCCTTTCGAGCGCGGCACTTATCTGCAGCACATCGAAGTGCCGGGCATCTGGCTGGAGCGCGGGCGCATCGACGCGGCCGACGAGCGGTTGCTGCAAAGCCCGCTGGGCTTCGGCGGGCATCGCTGCATTGCATCGCTGTTCTTCGTGTCGGGTACGCCGGCCACGCGTGCGCGGCGCGAGGCGCTGCTGGCGCATGCACGCTCCGTCATCGATGCGCACGGCCTGCAAGAGAGCGCGGGCGCAACCAGCCCCCATGCGGAAGTCGTCGTGCTGCGGGTGCTCGCGCCGGTGGTGGAGCCTGCCATGCAGCTGCTGCGGCAGGTGTGGCAGGCATGGCGCGCCGAGCTGTGGCGGTTGCCCGCGAGCTCGCCGCGCATCTGGTCCACCTAGCCCATCAAGCGGCCTTGGGCTCCGGAAGGATGGCCGTCAGCGCAAAGTCGACGAGGTGGAGCCAGGTCGCTTCCAGGCCCATGATGCTGTGATGGTCGGAGGCTGGAACGGTCTGCACCGAGATGGGTGTCGGCCATGCGGCGATGAGCTTCTGCGAACGCTCGGGCAGCACCACGTCGTCATGCTCGGCCAGCAGCACCTGCGTTTTGGCGGCCACTTCCTTGCAGTGCGTCAGCGAATCGAAGCGGTGCCGCAGCAGCAATGAAAGCGGCACGAGCGGAAAGCGCCTCTTGGCCACTTCCAGCATCGAGTCGTAGGGCGTGACCAGTTGCAGGCTCGAAAACTCCTGCTGCGCCACCAGCTGGATGGCAACGCCCGTGCCCAGGCTCCGGCCGACCACGTGCAGGCGCGCCTGCGGAAAGGCCTTGCGCAAGTGCCGCGCAAACTGGATGGCGTCCGCAACGGAAGCAATCTCGGAGGGGTGGCCCTGCGAATCGGCCACGCCCCGGTAGTTGACCGCGGCAAAGCCGAAGCCTTCCGGCAGCCAGTGCAATGCCTGCGCGGTGGCACGCACGTCCTCGCCCCGCCCGGCGAAGTAGATGAAGAGGTCTTGCAGCGCCTCTTCGCCATGCGGGTGATAGACATACCCGCGCACCATGCCGCCCGGCACCGTGTGCGAGTAGGTGGAAAAGTCGTCGGACAGATGAACGACGGGAAGCTTTCGGGCGTTGAACAGAATGTGCCCTTGGCGTGTTGCCAGCAGCGTCCAGTACGCGGCGATGCCGCCAATGGCAGCGGCCGAAGCCGAGAGTGCAATGCGGAAGGCTTTGGATGACAAGGTTTTCTCCGGAAGAGGCTTTGCGCCGGGCGGCTACTTCTTGCAGTCGCCGCCGACGGAAACCGTGCCGTCCTTGCATTCCGTCAGGATGCGCTCATCGCCCGCGCGCGGGGGCGCGCCGTTCGCGGCGGCATCCGGGGTGGATATTGGGCCTTCGCGCTGGTAAACGATTTTCTTGGTACCGAGTTCGCAGCTGCCCACCACCTGGCCGCTCGCCTCTGCATTCGCATCGACGGTGGCTACGGTGAACCGCGTGACGCCGGCCGCGGCAATCTTCGCTTCGATCTGGGTACGCAGGGCTTCGCAGTTTTCAGCGGCGGCGTTGGCGGTGCCCGCCGAAGCAAGCGCGATGTAAATCAACCAGGGTTTCATGATGAGTCTGTCTCGTACCGAGGGTACCGAGGGGTTTGCGAGCCAAGAGTCTAGCCCCGCATTTCCGGAAGAAGCATCCTCGCACACGCTCTGGTAACCGCAGGTCACGGCCGCCAGGATGCAGACTCATCCGTCCGTCAACTCGTCCAAGCCTATTCGCAAGCGCTTCTGCCCGCCGGAGATTGGCGCACTCTGTTCAGAAAAACGAGCTGGCTCCTCGCCGTGTCGCTGCCTTGGGACGCCGCCTTCATCATCCAGCCGCGTGCCTCGCAGCGGTCTGCCTTGACCGCCGAGCCGTAGAGCGTGGGCCCTGCCAGCAGCACCATGCCCAGCATCTCCTGCGCCTCGGCACTGCCCTCTCCAGCAGCCTGCCGGAGCTCATCGAGCATGGTGCGGTAGTCGCGGGCCGTCTGTGCTTCGAGTGCCAGCTGAAACCGCTGCTCGGCATGCAAGACGATCTTCGGTTCCGGTGGCTGCGCCGCGGAGAGCGCCGCCGTCAGGCAAAGGCCGCTCGCCAGCACGATGCGCCAGCGCAGCGACCAGCTTGCGATTTGATTCAATTCGGATGCCATTTCGATGTTCTCCACCGGTTGTTTGGGTGGAGGGCATCGTGGCAGCAAGCGCTTGCAAAAAGAAACTGGAATTCACACAGGCGGCCTCAGGCCGCGCCTGAGGCCGCGCTTCATCCCGCTTCAGTTGGCGCTCAGGTCCATGAGCATGCGCGACAGCAAGTAGAGCCGCGGCACCACGCTTTCGACTTCGGCGTATTCGTCCGGCGTGTGGATGCCGCCACCCACGATGCCGAAGCCGTCGAGCACCGGCACGCCCACTCCGGCCACCAGGCTGGCATCGGCCGCGCCGCCACTGCTTTCAATGGTGAGCTTCTTGCCGATTTCGGCGTAGATGCCCTCGGCCATGGCCACGAGCTTGTCCGACGCCGGCGAGCGCGGCATCGGCGGCAGGCCGCGGATGAGACGCACGCGAACTTCGGTTTCGGGAATCAGCTTGTTTTGCGAAATGCGGACCAGGTCCTTCTCGACGCGGTCGAGCTCTTCGGGCGTGGCGGCGCGCACATCACCCCTTGCGCTTGCGGTAGCGGGAATTACATTGGTCGGCCCGTTGGCATTGAGCACCGTGAAGTTGACCGTGGTCTTCTTCGCGGCATCGCCCGTCTTCGCCAGCTGCAGCACCTGGTGCGCCACCTCCATCGCCGCATTGCGGCCTGCCTCGGGTGCAACGCCCGCATGCGAGGCCAGCCCCTTCACTTCGATGAGCGCCGTGGCCGAGCCCTTGCGCTCCACCACGAGTCCGTCGGCCGGGCGGCCCGGCTCCAGGTTCAGCGCCACGTCGTGCTGCTTGGCAATGCGCTCGATGAGCGCGCTGGTGCCGACCGAGCCCACCTCTTCGTTCGTGTCGATGAGGAAGGTGATCTGCCCATAGTCCTTGAAGCCGATCTTCTGCAGGATCTTCAGCGCCTGGAGGCCCGCGACCACGCCGCCCTTGTTGTCCATGACGCCGGGGCCGTAGGCGCGCCCGTCCTTGATGTAGAACGGCTTGGCCGCGGCCGTGCCTTCCTTGAACACGGTGTCGATGTGGGCGAGGATCAGGATCTTTTTCTTGCCCTGCCCCGTGATCGTGGCGACCACGTTGGTGCCGGGATGCGGCTCCGCCGAAAATGTCTCGATGCGCGCGTCGAGCTTGCGCAGCTCTGCAACGACGATTTCGCGCACCTTGTCGAGCCCCTCGGTGTTGGCCGAGCCGGAGTCGATGTTGACCATTTGCTCCAGCAGTTTCAGCGCTTCTTCCTTCTGCTGCGTGGCCGCGTCCAGCGCAGCCTGGTGCGGCTTCTGCGCCATGGCGGCGCCAGCGAAGAGCGCGCAAGCCAGTACTGCGCCCTGGCAGGCGGCGCGCAACGGCGCGGGTGTGGTGAAGTGATGGCGCTTGTGAAGAAGAGTCATGGATTCCGTTCTGTTGTTCGTTCGAGGTTGGACGAAAGAAAGCCCGCTGACGCGGGCTCCCTCAGGCTATCACCCGCATTCCGCGCGGGTCAAGCGAACAGAACGGACGGACCTTGCCGGCCTAGCAGCAGCGCCCCTTGCCCCCGCCGTATCGCGCTTCGAGGCGCTCACGGAAGAAGGCCTCGTAGCTCATCGGCGGCTGGCCGGGATGGGTGGCCGCCATGTGGCTCAGGTAGGCGTCGTAGTCGGGCAGCCCGACCATGAGCCGCAGCGACTGCTTGAGCGAACGGGCAAAGTAGCGCCCGGCTTCCGGCAATGCGAGGGCCATGGCCGTGCTCAGCGCGCGGCCGATGCGGCCATCGGTTCGAACGGCGTTTCTTGCGCGGTGGGCCGGTTGGCCGCGCGCGCCGCAAGGCATGCCTTCACGCTGTACACCAGCACGCTCAGCACCACGAACATGAAGAGTGCGCACAGCGCCGCGTCGAGCCGGTCGTTGAAGACGATGCGCGACATGGCCTCGGTGGTCTTCGCGGGCGCCACCAGCACGCCGTTGGCCAGGCCTTCGGTGTACTTGGCCGCGTGCGAGAGAAAGCCGATCTTCGGGTCCGGCGAGAAGATCTTCTGCCAGCCGGCCGTGAGCGTGCAGGCCAGCAGCCACGCGGCCGGTGCAATGGCCACCCACGCATAGCGCTCGCGCTTCATGCGGAACAGCACCACCACGCCGAGCAGCAGCGCCACCGCGGCCAGCATCTGGTTGGAAATGCCGAAGAGCGGCCACAGCGTGTTGATGCCGCCCAGCGGATCGACCACGCCCTGGTAGAGAAAGTAGCCCCAGGCCGCCACGCACAGCGCCGTGGCAAACAGGTTGGCCGGCAGCGAGTCGGTGCGCTTGAGCGCGGGCACGAAGCTGCCCAGCAGGTCTTGCAGCATGAAGCGGCCCGCGCGGGTGCCGGCGTCCACGGCCGTGAGGATGAACAGCGCCTCGAACAAGATGGCGAAGTGGTACCAGAAGGCCATCATGGCCTGCCCGCCGATCACTTGGTGAAGGATGTGGGCCATGCCCACGGCCAGCGTCGGCGCGCCGCCCGCACGGCCGAGGATGGTGGTTTCGCCCACGTCCTTGGCGGTTTGCACCAGCATCTCGGGCGTGACCACGAAGCCCCAGCTCGAAATGGTTTGCGCCGCCTGCTGCGCGGTGCTGCCCACCAACGCGGCCGGGCTGTTCATTGCAAAGTAGATGCCCGGCTCGATGCACGAAGCCGCCACCAGCGCCATGACCGCAACGAAAGACTCGGCGAGCATGCCGCCGTAGCCGATGAAGCGCGCATGGCGCTCGTTGTCGAGCATCTTGGGCGTGGTGCCCGAAGAAATCAGCGCATGAAAGCCCGACACCGCACCGCACGCAATGGTGATGAACAGGAACGGGAACAGGCTGCCCGACCACACCGGGCCGTTGCCCTGCGCAAACTGCGTGACGGCCGGCATCTGCAGCGTGGGCATGACAAACACGATGCCGATGGCCAGCGCGATGATCGTGCCGATCTTCAGGAAGGTCGAAAGGTAGTCGCGCGGCGCCAGCAGCAGCCACACCGGCAGGCTCGCGGCAATGAAGCCGTAGCCCACGAGCATCCAGGTGAGCGCCTTGCCGTCGAAGGTGAAGAGCGGCGCCCATTCGGGGTTCTGGCTCACGGCCTGGCCGCCGAAGATGGCGAGCATGAGCAGCACGAAGCCGATCAGCGACACCTCGCCGATGCGGCCCGGCCGAATGAAGCGCAGGTACACGCCCATGAAGAGCGCCACCGGAATGGTGGCCGCCACCGTGAAGGTGCCCCAGGGCGATTCGGCCAGTGCCTTCACCACGATCAGCGCCAGCACCGCAAGGATGATGATCATGATCATGAAGGTGCCGAAGAGCGCGATCATTCCGGGCACCACGCCCATCTCCTGCTTGACCAGGTCGCCGAGCGAGCGGCCGTCGCGCCGCGTGGAGATGAAGAGAATGATGAAGTCTTGCACCGCGCCCGCGAACACCACGCCCGCCAGCACCCACAAGAGGCCCGGCAGGTAGCCCATCTGCGCCGCGAGCACCGGGCCCACCAGCGGGCCGGCGCCGGCAATGGCCGCGAAGTGGTGGCCGAACAGCACGTTCTTGTCGGTGGGCACGTAGTCGAGCCCGTCGTTGTGGCGGTGCGCTGGCGTCTTGCGGCTGCCGTCGAGCACCAGCACCTTCTCGGCGATGAACAGGCTGTAGTAGCGGTAGGCGATCAGGTAGGTGCAGATCGCGGCCGTCACCACCCAGAGGGCGTTGACGCTTTCGCCGCGCGTGAGGGCAACGGTGCCCAGCGCAAAAGCGCCGAGCACGGCCACGGCGAGCCACACCAGGTGGCGGCGGATGCTGTGCATGGGAATGTCTCCTGGAATTGAACCCGGGAGTGTTCCGCGTCAGCCCCGAGCCCGCATCCGTCGCACCGCGCGGCCCGCGTGCGTGGCTTTGCGTAATGGAAAACCCGGAGAAAACCCCGAAGGCCGGCCCGAATTCAGAGCCTGCGAACCAGCACCGGCTGGCGCGACCAGTACACGCCGTCGAGCCGGTCGAGCCGCACTTCGCCGCCGGTGGACGGCGCATGCACGAACTGCCCCGCGCCCACGTAGATGCCCGCATGCGAGGGCGTGGATGCACCGAAGAGCACCAGGTCGCCCGAGCGAATGTCGGACGCCGCCACCGGCCGGCCGAACCCGGCCAAACGGGCCACCGTGCGCGGCATGGCCTGGCCGGCGCTGTTCTTGTACACGTAGCCGATGAGGCCGCTGCAATCGAACCCACCCTCGGGCGTGTTGCCGCCATAGCGGTACGGTGTGCCGACCAGGCCGAGCGCATGGATCGCCACGCCGTTCGATTGCTCGGCCGTCAGGGGCGAGGTGCTGTAGGTGCCTGTCGAAGGCGGCAGCCGCGGGCTTGCACAGCCCAGCGCCAGGAGGCAGGCGCCAATGGGAAGCAGACGAAGCAGCCGGAGCAGCAGCGGCATGCGGGAACGTGGCGTAGGTGCGGGTACGGGCGCGTCTTGCAAGTCTTGCATGTGGAATGGTGGGTCTTGTGGACGTGGCCAGACTCTAACGCGGCCAGCCCGCGGACCGCCGACGCCACCCGCCTGCCGCGGCGCCGCCTTGCCTAGAAGCTCAACGTTGCCGCGCCCCGCTTGATCAGCTCGTGCATCACGCTGGACCCGGCGATGACCACGCCCTCCAGCAGGTTCTCCTGCGTGTAGCCGCGGCTCTTCACGCAGGGCGTGCAGGCCCAGAGCGTGCCGCCTCGCGAAAGAAAGTCGCGCAGCATGTCCGCCAGCGGGTCCAATGGCTTGACGTGCGTCGTGTCGGACGCGCCGCGCCGCACAAGATCGACGCCCGCGCTGGTGAGAAAAATGGAAACCTTCAGCCCCGACGTCATGCCGCCCAGGGCAATGACCAGTCCGACGGAGGACAATTCATGGTCGATGCCATGCGTGATTACAACGACCAGATCGCGTGTCTCGGTGTTCATAGGGGTCTCCATTGAATGAGTGGAGCCAGCGTACGCTTCATGCCGGAGGCAGGCCATGACCAAAATGCCGGAAGTCTTGACCCAAACATCGCCGGGTCGGTCGGGGGACATGCTGTCGGACCTGCTCGAAAGCATGCACGTCACCGGCATGGTGCTGTTCCGCGCCGAGTTCCGCGAGCCCTGGTGCGTGACGAGCGTCGATTCGGGCCAGATGGCCGCGATGCTCGCGCTCGGTTCGAGCCGCGTGATTCCCTTTCACATCATCGGCTCCGGCGGCTGCAGGATCGAGCTGCCCGAGCGCGAACCCATGCGGCTGAACAGCGGCGATGCCGTGCTGCTGCCGTATGGCGGCGTTCACCGCCTGAGCGGCGGCGACGCCACGGCGCCGGTGCACATCGGCCAGTTGCTGCCACAGCTTCCGTGGGCCGGCATGCCGCTGGTGGAGCATGGCGGAGCCGGCGGTGCCACCAGCATCATCTGCGGATTCATACGCTGCGACGAGCTGCTTTTCCACCCCGTGCTGCGGCACCTGCCCGACGTGCTGCACATCGCCCCCGACACCACGCAGGCCGACCACTGGCTGGCCACCACCATCCGCCATACCGTGACCGAGGCCAGCAAGCCCCAGCCCGGATGGCGCAGCATGCTGCCGCGCCTCACCGAGCTGATGTTCGTGGAAATCCTGCGCAAGCACATGCAGGGCCTCTCGGCCGACGAGGTGGGCTGGTTCGCGGCCTACAACGACGCCGTGGTCGGCCCGGCCCTGAAGCTGCTGCACGCGGCGCCAATGGAGGACTGGAGCCTCGAGAGCCTGGCGCGCGGCGTGGGCGTGTCGCGCACCGTGCTGAGCGAACGGTTCAATCACTTTCTCGACCAGCCGCCGATGCAGTACCTGGCGCACTGGCGCCTTCAGCTGGCCGCAAAGCACCTGAAAAGCAGCGAACTGCCGATCAAGATCATTGCCGACCACGCGAAGTACGAGTCGGAGGCAGCCTTCAGCCGGGCGTTCAAGCGGCGCTTCGGTGTGCCGCCGGGAGACTGGCGCCGACGGCAGGCGACGGGCTGATCGGGGCGGTGAACGGCGCCATGGCACCTATTTGCAAAGAGTCTGCATGAAATCAGCAGGGTTGAAGGGCACAGTTTCCATCGAGCTCGTGCACGAGGCCATTCACGCCGCGGCGCTCAGGAACATGGACATCAGCAGCGTGCTTGAAAGCGCAAAGCTGGATCGCGATCTGCTGAACGCTCCGCGCGCGCGCATTTCGGCCGCGGCCTATTCGCGCATGTGGGTGGCCTTGGCCGACCTGATGGACGACGAGTTCTTCGGCCTCGACAGCCATGGGCTTCGCCGCGGAAGCTATGCGCTCATGACGCGCGCGGCGGTCAGCTCCGACAACCTGGAGCACGCGCTGCGCCGCATCCTCAGGTTTCTTCACGCCACATTGGACGACTTTCACGGGGAGCTGGTCCGCTCGGCGGACGAGGCCCGCGTCATCCTGCATGACGGCGGGGTGCTGCGCCGCCTGTTCGGCTACGGCACCTGGTTCATCCTCGTTCACGGCCTGGCATGCTGGCTCGTGCACAGGCGGATTCCCCTGCGCGAGATGCAGTTCCGGTGCCCGCCTCCCGGCGATGACAGCCACTACCGTACGCGGTTCTGCGAGAACGTGAAGTTCAACGGCGAGACCACGCACATCACGTTCGCAAGCGATCTGCTGGATCTGAAGATCGCGGAATCTCCGGACACGGTCGACAATTTCTTGCGTGCTGCGCCGGCCAACCTGCTGGTCAAGTACCGCAATGACGCGAGCACCAGCGCACAGGTTCGCAACAGGTTGCGCAGCCAGTTGCCCGATGCCTGGCCGGAGCTGGAGAAGCTTGCGCAGGAACTCTGCGTTTCCGGCACCACGCTCCAGCGCCGCCTGCAGCAAGAGGGCCTGAACTACCAGCGCGTGAAGGACGACCTCCGGCGGGACATTGCCATCGATCTGCTGTCGAGCGCGAGCTTGACGGTGGCTGAGGTCGCGGCCCGGACGGGGTTCCAGGAAACCAGCGCTTTTCATCGCGCTTTCAAGAAGTGGACAGGTGTCAGCCCCGGCGCGTATCGCTCCTCTCGCCCCGGTCGGGAATAGGCGCTCCCCAGGAAGAGCTTCGCATGCCCAAAGGCCCCGATCGAATCGAGGCGTTCGGGCATGGGCTTCGGTTGCTTGCAGAACTAACCTCCGCTCGCACTCGCAGCTTGCGTGCGCCAAGCGCTTGTTGAAAGCAAGGAACCCTGGAATGAACCGAATGATGGCACCGCCGCTCAGCGCAGAAACGCTGCGAGCGGCAGTCGATTGGGCAATTGCCACCCGGCGCAGCGTGAGAGCGTATTTGCCAAGGCCGGTGCCACGGGAAGAAATCGAAGCGATCCTCTCGATCGCGCGCTACAGCGCTTCGGGCATGAACATGCAACCCTGGCATGTGCATGTGCTGACCGGGCCTGCGAAGGCAAGGTTGTCCGCGGCCATTGCGGCGCTCGACGACGATCCCCGCCGATCGGACGAACTGCTGGAGCCTTACGACTACTACCCGCGTGAATGGTTCTCGCCTTACCTCGAGCGGCGCCGCAAGGTCGGCTGGGACCTGTACGGCCTGCTTGGCATTGCCAAGGGCGACAAGCAGCGCATGCACCTGCAGCACGGGCGCAACTACCGGTTCTTCGATGCGCCCGTGGGCCTGTTCTTCACCGTCGACCGCTCGCTCCAGGAAGGAAGCCTGCTGGACTACGGCATGTTCCTGCAGAGCGTGATGGTGGCCGCGCGAAGCCGGGGTCTTCACACCTGCCCGCAAGCCGCCTTCCTGAAGTTTCACCGCCAGATCGGCGAACTGCTGAAAGTACCCCCGGGCCAGATGCTCGTTTGCGGCATGAGCCTGGGCTACGCGGACGAGTCGTCGATCGAGAACTCACTAGTTACCGAGCGGGAGCCGGTTTCCTCATTCACGACGTTCCACAACAATGCAAAGGAGACAAGAGCATGAGCGCGGAATCCTACGGAAAGGGCCTCGACCGCTGCGAGGCCAATCATGTGCCGCTGACGCCACTGGGCTTTCTCGATCGCGCCGCGCTGGCGCATCCGGAACGCCCGGCCGTGGTGCACGGCGATCTGTCGCGAACCTGGGCGCAGACGCGCGAGCGCTGCCATCGCCTTGCTTCGGCGCTGGTGATCCGCGGCGTTCAGCCGGGGGACACCGTTTCAGTGCTGGCGCCCAACACGCCCGCCATGCTGGAGGCGCATTTCGGCGTGCCGCTGGCAGGCGCCGTTCTCAATGCGATCAACCACCGCCTGGATGCCGAAGCGATTGCATTCATCCTGCGCCATGGCGAATGCAAGCTGCTGATGGTCGACCGCGAGTTCTCTGCAACGGTTGCCGCTGCCTTGAAGCTGCTCGACGAGCCTCCTGCGGTCATCGACATCAACGACCACCTCGCGCCACCCGGTGAACGCATCGGCCAGACCGACTATGAATCTTTGCTGGCGAGCGGCGACCCGGCCTTTCCCGGCCGCCGGCCGAGCGATGAATGGCAGCCCATTGCCCTGAACTACACCTCCGGCACCACCGGAGACCCGAAGGGCGTGGTCGCGAGCCACCGCGGCACCTACCTCATGAGCCTGCTGCAGATCACGAACTGGGCCATGCCGCGGGCGCCGAAGTATCTGTGGACACTGCCCATGTTCCATGCCAACGGATGGTGCTTCACCTGGGCCGTCACGGCGGCGGCGGGAACCCATGTCTGCCTGCGCAGGGTGTCGGCCGAGGCGGTGCTACAGGCTATCGACAGGCACCAGATCGATCATCTGTGCGCGGCCCCGGTCGTCATGGCCATGCTTGCCGATTCGGCGCAAAACATCAGGCTGTCCCGCCCCGTGCGCGTGCTCACCGCGGGATCCCCTCCTCCGCTTGCCGTGCTCAACAGTGTGTTGGCCATGGGTTTCGATGTGGAGCACGTCTTCGGCATCACGGAGGTTTGCGGCACGCCGGTGAGTTGCGTATGGCAAGACGGCTGGGACGATCTTCCCAAGGCCGATCAGGGCAAGCTGCGGGTGCGCCAGGGCGTGCGCGCCGCCATGTTCGAAGGCCTCATGGTCGGCGATGCGGACACCCTGGCGCCCGTTCCTCCCGACGGAAAAACCGCGGGGGAGCTCATGCTGCGCGGCAACACGGTGATGATGGGCTACTTCAAGAACGAGCCCGCAACGCGCAAGGCGCTCGCCAACGGATGGTTCCGCACCGGAGACGTCGCGGTGCTCCACGGCAACGGCTATGCGCAGATCACCGATCGTTCGAAGGACGTGATCATCTCCGGCGGCGAGAACATTTCTTCCGTCGAAGTCGAGGACGTGGTTCACGGTCACCCGGCGGTCTTGCATGCCGCCGTGGTCGCCCAGCCCGACGAGAAATGGGGCGAAGTGCCTTGCGTTTTCATCGAACTCCGGGCCGGTGCCGCGGCACCGTCGGAGCAAGAAATCATTGCCTTCTGCCGTGAGCGGCTGGCGCACTTCAAGTGTCCGCGCCGCGTAGTCTTCAGCAGCTTGCCGAAAACGGCCACGGGCAAGATCCAGAAATTCCGCCTGCGCCAGCAAGCCGGAAGCCAGGAAGCCATCACCGGGCTCGCGAGGCCGCATGACTGAGTTCGAACCCGCCGCCGCGGCGCCCATAGAGCCCGGCTACCGTTTCTCGCGGACGCACGCCTTCGACGAAGAGCAAGTCAGAAGGTTTGCCCTGGCCGCGGGAGACGACAACCCACTGCACCACGACGCGGAATTTGCAAGAGGCACGCGCTTCGGCGGATTGATAGCAAGCGGCACGCACACCACGTCGCTCTTGATGGGGCTGACCGCCAGCCACTTCGCCAAGAAAGGGAACGTGCTGGGAATCAACTTCTCGGTCGACCTGCTGCGTCCCGTGCGGGCGAGCGAGACGGTACTCATCGAATGGAATGTCTTGTCGATCGCGGCCCGCCCGAGAGGCGGCAGCATCATCGAGATGCAGGGCTGGGTGAAAGACGCGGATGACCGGACCAGCGTTCTTGCGCATGGCACGGTGCTGCTCAATGAGCACAACTGAGGCATCCCCTCGCGTCTTTGGCAGAAAACGAGGCTTTGTTGTCATTGCCGAGCCACCGCGCAGCTCCTAGACTCGCCGCTCCAATGCCATGGAGCAAGGGGTCAACAGCATGTCAAAGCTTCGATTCAGGATCTCGATTTCGCTGGACGGGTTTGTCGCCGGTCCGCACCAAAGCTTGCGGGAGCCGCTCGGGGTTGGCGGCGAGCAATTGCATGAATGGGTGGTCCCGTTGGAGGCCTGGCGCCGGCCACACGGCCTGGATGGCGGCGTGGTGAACGAGAGCACGCCGGTGATGGAAGATGAACTCGTCAACATCGGCGCGACCATCATGGGACGCAACATGTTCGGCGGCGGCCCAGGGCCGTGGGACAACACGAATCCCTGGAACGGCTGGTGGGGGTCCAATCCGCCGTTTCGTCACCCGGTATTCGTGCTGACCCACCACGCACGCGAACCCTTGATGATGGAAGGCGGCACCAGCTTCACGTTCGTGACCGACGGCATCGAGAGTGCACTGGACCAGGCCCGGCGCGCGGCAGGCGGAAAGGACGTGGCACTGGCGGGTGGGGCCAACGCCGCGCAGCAGTACCTGAACGCCGGCCTCGTCGATGAAATGCAGCTGCACCTCGCGCCGATCTTGCTCGGGGGTGGGGAACGCCTGTTCGACGGCGTCGACACCCTGCATTCCCTTGCCCTGGTGAAGACGATCGCGGCGCCGGACGTGACCCACCTGAAATTCGCGAGGACGTAAAAGCGCTGTGTGCGCGGCGCGCTAGCGCAATGGCTGCTGCACAAGCTGGAGCTCGTTGCCGGAAGGGTCGCGCAGCGTTGCAAGGATGCCGCCCCATGCCTGCTGCTCCGGAAGCCCGGTGAACGCAACGCCGAGCGAGGCAAGCTCGCTGTACTTCGACTGAACGTCCGCCACGTCGAATGACAGCCCTGTGAAACGCCCGATAAGCGCCTGATCTTCCGCGGGGGCATCCGCGTCGACATGCTCGACAACCAGGCTCATCGGTCCTGCGTCGAACACGCGAAAGTTCTCTTCGCTCCGCGGCGATGTGAGCGGCAAGCCAAGCAGCTCTTCGTAGAAGCGGGACGCGCCCGGCAGGTCTCGAACAAAAATGCGTGCGGTGCGAAGCTGCATGGTTTCTCCTGGCGAGCGCTGGTGAATGGCTAGGGCATACGAGAAAATGGAGGGCTACCCTTTATTCGCAATCAGTGCAGCGTCACGACGATGGGGGCACCCTTGGTGATGATCATCGTGTGTTCATACTGCGCGGACAAGTTTCCGCTTGCGCCTGCGAGCGTCCACCCGTCGGCAGCTTCCGTCACGATGCGGCTCTTGGTCGAAAGAAACGGTTCGATGGTGATGACCATTCCTTCTTGCAGGATGCGTTTGTCCGAGGGATCGAAATAGCCGGCGATGTGCTCCGGCTCTTCGTGCAGCGCACGGCCGACGCCGTGGCTCCCGAGGTTTTCGATGACCTTGAAACCATAGGCCTTTGCAGTGCGCTCGATGGCGGCGCCGATGGCGTTGATCGGTTGCCCTGCCCTGGCGCTCTTCATTGCTTCGGCAAGGGCCGTACGCGTCGCGTGGCAGAGCCGGGTCTTCTGCGGATTGGTTGGGGGCACCACTCTGGTTCCGCCGGTATCGGCAAAGTAGCCGTCGAGTTCGGCCGACACATCGATGTTCAGGACATCCCCTGCCTTGATGATCCGGTCCCCGGGGATTCCGTGCGCCGCCTCTTCATTGATGCTGATGCACGTCGCACCTGGAAAGTTGTATGTCAGCCTCGGTGCGGAGCGCGCGCCCTGCTCTTCCAACAGCTGCTCGCCCAGCGAGTCGAGCTCGCGCGTGGTCATGCCGGGTTCTGCGGCATCGAGCATCTGGCTCAGCACGAACGAGACTATTCTGCCGATCCGTTTCAATGCTGCGACGTCGTCCTGGGTTTCGATGGTCATCTGAGGTATTTGTGGAAGATTCGGTTGAAAGATCTTTTTTGGGTGGCGCATGGGCCTTGGAGGGCATTATCCGGTACCTATGGCGCCGGTACGCGCCAAACAAACGAGGGAGAGCGTTGAACGTGAATCTGCATCTTCAGGGGGCTGCGTGAGCGAAGCCCCTGCCCTTCAAGACCCCGACCTGCTGCGACGGCTGCTGCGCGCAAAAGACCGGATGGACGCCGCATCGCATGAAGAATGGCCCGTGGGCCGGCTCGCGGAGGTAAGCGGCGTGTCCGAAGCCCACTTCGCACGATCGTTCAAGCAGGCCTTCGGCATTCCGCCGCACCGCTATCTGCTCACCCGGCGCATCGAGCGCGCGATGGCCTTGCTGCGCGAAACCGACCGGCCCATCACCGACATCGCCTTCGATACCGGCTGGGCGAGCCTGGGCACCTTCGGGCGCACCTTTCGCGACGTTACCGGCCACACCCCGAGCGCGGTGCGCTCGCAAGGCAAGCAGGCGGTGCGCGAGCTCGGCGCGGTGCCCGAGTGCATCGTGAGCGCCGCGCGCCGGCCCGGACTCACGACCGCAGTTTCGGAGAAGCGGCGCCAGGCGGCAAACGGTACAAACAGGCCCAAACAAACACAGGAGAGTTCATGAAGCAGGGCATTGATGTAGTCGGTTTGTATGTGCGCGACCAGGACGAGGCGCTTTCGTTTTATGTAGACAAGCTCGGGTTTCGTGTTCACACGGACGTGGGCAACGGCGGCTATCGCTGGCTCACGGTGCAGCACCCGGAGCAGCCGTCATTCCAGCTCGGCCTTTTTCTGCCCGGCCCGCCGGTGCACGACGAGGCAACGGCGCAGGCGCTGCGCGCCATCGTGGCCAAGGGCGCGATGCCTCCGCTGGTGCTCACGGTGGCCGACTGCCGCGCCGCTTACGCCCAGATGCTTGCCAAGGGGGTGGAGTTCACGCAAGAGCCGGTAGAGCGCTACGGCACCGTGGACGCCGGCTTTCGCGACCCTTCCGGAAACGGGTGGAAGATGATCCAGGGCCGCGGCTGAGCGCCGGCGGCACGCCGCCGCAGGGCACTGCGGGCTTGTTGCTAAAGTCCGCGCATGTTCAGATCAAGGCTTTCACTGGCGTTCGCCGCACTGGTTACGCTGGTTTGCATCCAGGCGGCCTTCGTCTACTGGGGCTCGGCGCGCGTCAATGTCTACACGCAGCACAGCCGGCTGGCGAGCGACATCCTCTCCGAACTGCTGGAGCTGTCGGCCAACAAGCAGCGGCTGCGCGTGTGGGCGTCGCAGCAACTGATGAACGCGGGAGCCTCCAGCGAAACGCGCGACCGCTGGTTGGCGGGCATGCAGGCCAGCGCGGCCCGGCTCAACGAGCTGGCGCACCGCGACCTGGCCGTGTGGACCGAGATTGCCGCGAGCGATGGCTCCGCGGTACCCGCGGAGGTCACGCAGCTGGTCGATGCGGTTGAACTGCTGGACGCCAACATTGCCGACGTGCATGAGCGGCTGCTGCGCCTGACGCCGCTGGAGCGAGGCGCCGAATTCTCCGCCGTGTGGCAAGAGCTCAACCAGGTGTTCGACGTGACGCGCGGGCGCGACCTGCGCGAACTGGTGAACGGCGCCATCGAGCGCCAGCGGCGCACGGTGCCGGTGGCTCGTGCCGCCACCGAGCGCGGCCTCGAGGCGCTGCGCCTGAAGGCCATTGCGCTGGCGGCGCTCACGCTGGCCGCGGCCGTGCTGATGGCGGTGCACCTGAACCGCCGTCTGCAGCGGCCGCTCGACCGCCTGCTGGCCGGCACGCAGGCGCTCCAGGCCGGCAACCTCGACCACCGGCTGGCCCTTGGGTCGCACGACGAGTTCGACCGGGTGGCCGAGCATTTCAACGCCATGGCGGTCGAGCTGCAGCAGCACCGCAATGCCGCCGAAGCCGCCCGGCGCCGGCTGGAAGATGCGGTCGAAGCGCGCACCGCAGAGTTGCGCAGCGCGCACGACACCCTGCAGCAGATCGACCAGCGGCGCCGGCAGCTCTTTGCCGACCTCAGCCATGAGCTGCGCACGCCGGCCACGGCCATTCGCGGCGAGGCCGAGATTGCGCTGCGTGGAAGCGACAAGCCGCTCGCCGAATACAAGCAGACGCTGGGGCGCATCGTCGGCGGCGTGAAGCAGCTGGCCGGCGTGATCGACGACCTGATGCTGATCGCACGCGCGGAAGCCGACCAGCTCGTGATGCGGCCCGGCGAGGTCGAGCTGCAACAGCTGGTCGCGGACGCCGCCGAACAGGCCGAAGCGCTCGGTGCGCTGCATGGCGTGCGGGTGCAGCTCGAAGCGCAAGGCGGCACCCCGGCGGCGCAGCCGGTGCACGTTCATGTAGATGCCGACCGCCTTCGCCAGGCGCTGATGATCGTGCTGGACAACGCGGTGCGCTATTCACACGCAGGCGGCACGGTGCGCCTTGGCTGGCGCGAGCGCGGCGAGCAGGTCGACATCGTCGTGCAGGACGAGGGCATCGGCATCGACCCGCACGAAATGCCCACGGTGTTCCAGCGCTTCCACCGCGGTCGGCGCGCGCGCGACCATCGGGTGGAAGGCACCGGCATCGGGCTGTCGATTGCGCAGGCTATCGTGGGCGCGCACCATGGACACATCGGCATCGAAAGCGTTCCCTTTGCCGGCACTACCGTCAGCATCAGCTTGCCAAAGTCGCGCGGCGACCAGGCCGCTTCGCTGGAGGCGGCATGAACATTCTCATCGTGGAAGACGATCCGCGCGTCGCCGATTTTCTGCTGCGCGGTTTGCGCGCCGAGGGCTATGGCGTGCAGCTCGCGCGCACCGGCACCGAGGGCCTGGAGCGCGCGCGCGGCGGCGATCTCTCGCTGCTGGTTCTCGACCTGATGCTGCCCGGCCTGAGCGGCCTTGAGCTGTGCCAGACGCTGCGCGCCGAAGGCCACCATGTGCCGGTGCTGATGCTCACCGCCATGAGCACGCTCGAAGACAAGGTAAAGGGCCTGCGGCTGGGTGCCGACGACTACCTTACCAAGCCGTTTGCGTTCGAGGAACTGCTCGCACGCATCGAAGCGCTGATGCGCCGCGGCCGCGAACAGCGCCCCAAGGCCAGCACCCTGCAGCTGGCCGACCTGGTGCTCGACCGCGAGCGGATGCAGGTCACGCGAGCCGGCCGGCCGGTCTCTCTGACGGCACGCGAGCTGGCCTTTCTGGAGCTGTTGATGAGCGCCCCGGGCCGCGTGTACAGCCGCGAACGCATCCTGTCGAACGTGTGGGGCACCAACGAGGACCCGCTGACCAATGTGGTCGATGTGTATGTGCGCCGCCTTCGCAGCAAGATCGACGACGGCCATGCGCTTGCGCTGCTGAAGACCGTGCGCGGCTTCGGCTACCGGCTCGACGCGCAGGAAAGCTGAAAAGAAGCTCGCCCGCGTTCATGCGCTGTTCATCTGCGCGTTAACCGTTTGTCATTCCGCGCGGAGCCTCGCGTTCATCCGCGCGGCCAACACTTGATTCCTGCGCCGCGATCCGGTGCAGCGCCGTCACAACACGGCGTCGCTTTCACCTCACTGCACAGGAATCAAAAAATGAAGATGCGACTTCTCGCGACCACCACCGCCACCAGCCTGCTGGCCCTTACCTTCGCTGCCGGCGCCAACGCCGCCTCCGGCTCGGCGGCTTGCGCCCCTGTGACGCAAGCGCAGGTCGGCGCGCTGTTCGACCGCTGGAACGATTCGCTGCGCACGCTGGACCCGGACAAGGTCACCGCCAACTACGCACCCGATGGTGTGCTCCTGCCCACCGTGTCGAACAACCCGCGCAGCACGCCCGCGGAAATTCGCGACTACTTCGTCAAGTTTCTGAAGGGCGAGCCCCGGGGCACGATCGACAAGCGCATCATCCGCATCGGTTGCAACGTGGCGCAAGACGTGGGCACCTATACCTTCAAGTTCAAGGACGGCACATCGGTGCACGCGCGCTACACCTACGTGTATGAACTGGTGAACGGCCAGTGGCTCATCGCCCATCATCACTCGTCGGCAATGCCCGAGGCGGTTGCGGGCAAGTAAACGGCCGCACGCGCTGCCGCTGGAGATGCGCGCGGGGTTCCTCCTCACCGGCATTTCCAGCGCCAGCGGATGATCGTCGTGCACCAGGGGCGATGCAAGAGCAGCCCGCCGTGTGGCACGATAAAAGCATGCTCGAGCCATCACGCCGCATTCCATACCGCACCTGGCCAGGCGCGCTTGCTGTTCTGCTTGCAATTGCGGGGTATGTCGGCGGCCTGAAACTGTGGGACAGCCGCACGCCGGGCAGCCGGCCGCTGCCCGCGGGTGAAACGGTGGCCGTAGGGCATGCGCGGTTCGTTCCCGCCGAAGGGTGGGAAATGGACGTGTCCCGCTCCAGGGCGGGCAGGTCCCTGATGCTGTTCAAGGGCGGTCACAAGTTTTTGGTGACGACCGGACCGTGGGCAGGCGGGCCAGACGGGCCGATGACGCGTCAGCAAAGGCTCATGGAGCGGGGCCAGGGCCTGCAGATCGACGGCGACGTGTCCGGCTTTGTCACGGCGTGGGGGCTGCAGGGCAATACCTTTGCCTACTACGGATCGAAGCTGGCGGGCCGGTTCTGGCAGGTGGTCGACCTGCAGCGCCGCTCGCTGGTGCAGATCGACGTCTACGGCGCCAGCGACGGCCTGAACGAGGCCATGGCCGACGCGCGCAGCATGCTCGAGTCGATGGACCTGGAAGCTCCGCAATGAACCTCGAACTTGCCGAACAACAGGATCGCGCCGAATGGCCGGTGGGCACCGATTCGTTCTTCCAGCCGCGCCGCGCGGCCTTCTGGCTGCTGGCGGCGCTGATCGTCAACGGGTTGTTCTACACCTTCAACATGTTCTCGGTCGGGTTCCGGGTCGTCCCCATCACTGCGTTGCTGGGGCTGCTGGTGTGGGGCATCTACACGCTGGTTTTTCTGCTGGTGTTTCGCACGCTCGATTTGCTCGAGCAGCATCCGCCGGAAGCTTTTTTCCTCGCGTTTGCGTGGGGCGGCCTGGGCGCGGTCTACTTTGCCGCGCCGGCGAACATTGCCATCCAGAGCCTGTGCGCCAAGCTGGTGTCGCCCGATTTCGTGGCGGTCTGGGGGCCGGCCATTGCGGGCCCGATCACCGAAGAGTTTTTGAAGCTGGCGGGCGTGGTGCTGCTGATTCTTGTGGCGCGCAACCAGTTCCAGACCTACCTTTCGGTGCTCATCGTCGGGGCCATGACGGGGCTGGGATTCCAGGTGGTCGAAAACCTCACCTACACCGTCAACGCCTCCATGCACTTTCCGCTCGAGAACCAGGTGTACCCCGTGCTGCTGAACCTGTTGACGCGCGGGCTGCTGAGCGGGCTGTGGAGCCACGCGGCCTACACGACCATTGCGTCTTTCGGCGTCGCCTGGTTCCTGCTGCACCCTGAACGCCCCATGGCGGCAAGAATCGGCTGCGCCCTTCTGTGCTTTGCACTGGCCTGGGCCATGCATTTCATCTGGAACTCTCCATGGCTCGAAGACCTTTTCGACGGCGGCTACGGCGAGATGGCGGTGCTGCTTGTCGTCAAGGGCATTCCCGCGATGATTGCGGCCGGGCTCTTCTGGCGCGTGGCCGCCCGTGAGAACGGCGCCTACCTGCATGCCCTTGCAGCCTATTTCGTGCCCGAGCGCGACCTGATCCGCGACGACGAGTGGGTTCGCCTGGGCGCGCCTTTGTCGCGCTACAGGGTTCGCATTGAAATGGGATGGACCTTCGGCCTGCGTGCACGGCGCCTGAAGACCCAGCTTCAGCGCGAGCAGCTGCGGCTCATCCGCAAGGCCATGACCTACGGCCGCGGGGCGCAGACGCTGCGGCACGAGGTGGCAATACGGCGGCTGCGGGCCATGCTCGATCCGCTCATCGCACCCCAACCCTGAGGCACTCGCTAACCCTGGCGTGCAAAGCGGCCCGGCGGCTGGCCCACATGGCGGCTGAACGCGGTGCTGAATGTGCTGGCGGAGCCGTAGCCCACGCGCTCGGCAACTTCCGCAATGCCGACGTCGCTGCGAGCCAGCAGGTCTTTGGCCAGCGCCATGCGCCAGGCAAGCAGGTACTCCATGGGCGGCAGGCCCACGGCGCGCGAGAAGCGTTCAAAAAAAGCCGAACGCGACAGTGCGGCCTTTCTTGCAAGATCGGCCACTGTCCACGGTTGCGCGGGAGCGCCATGCAGCTGCCGCAGCGCGGCGGACAAGCGCGGGTCGGCCAACCCGCGGAGCAGCCCCGGCGGCGCGCGCTCCCCGGGCGTGGAGCGCAGGGCTTCGATCAGCAGCAGTTCGACAAGGCGTTCGAGTACGAGGTCGCGCCCGGGTTTCTGTTGGAGCGATTCCTCCCTTACGAGCTGCACCAGCACCGAAAGGCGCCCGATGTCCCTTACATGCAGCAGCGTGGGGAGCAGCGACGCCAGCAATGAGGCGTCTGGCGAATCGAAGGCAAAGTAGCCGCCGAGCATCCGCATGTCCGGCGGGCCTTCGCGCCTGCCGTGGCGAATTTCTTCCGTTGGCGCGGGCGCCTTCCTGGCGTCTACAAACACCGGCGCCGCCGGTTCGAGGCCCGACATGGTGAACCCCGGCGTGGCCGGCATGAGCACGAAGTCGCCGGCGGCAAGGGCAAGCGGCTCTTGCCCGTCTACCGCAAGGACGCATTCGCCCTCGAGCATGGTGCAGAAGCTGGGCTCGCCGAAAGCCGAATAGCGAACCGCCCAAGAGCCCGCGCCGCTGATGACCTTCGAGTACACCGCGCGCGGACGCAGCAGCTTGACGACATCGGCGAGCGGATCGGGCATGCCGGACTCCTGCAAATAAAACAAGGACTATAGGTTATTCAAAGTCCTGCCCTACGCCGATATCGTGACGCACCTTCACCAATCTCAAAGGAACCCAATGAAGACCGTCCTGATCACCGGCTGCTCGTCTGGCTACGGCCTGGAAACCGCGCGGCACTTTCACGCGCAAGGCTGGCATGTCATTGCCACCATGCGCACGCCGCGCGCCGAACTCCTGCCTTTGTCGGAACGCCTGCGCGTGCTGCCGCTCGACGTGACAAAGCCCGGGAGCATTGCCGCCGCGGTCGAAGCCGCCGGGCCCATCGACGTGCTGGTCAACAACGCGGGGCTGGGGCTCTTCGGCGCGTTCGAGGCAACGCCCATGGCCACCGTGCGCGAGATATTCGAAACCAACACCTTCGGCATGATGGCGATGACCCAGGCCGTGCTGCCGCAGTTCCGGCTCCGGAAGTCGGGCGTGGTCATCAATGTCACATCCACTGTCACCCTTGTGCCCATGCCCCTGGTGGCGGCGTACACCGCAAGCAAGACTGCCATCGAAGGCTTCACCGAGTCACTGGTGTTCGAGCTCGCCCCTTTCAACATTCGCGCAAAGCTCGTCGAGCCGGGCTATGGGCCGGGCACGCAATTCACGGCCAACGGCGCGGAGCGCATGCAGGGCCTGGTTCCCGAGGCGTATGCACCTTTGGCGCACAGCGTGTTCGCAGAATTGGGAAACCCGGCGGCAGTGACCACCGCAGCCGATGTGTCCGAGGCGGTGTGGCGGGCAGCGCATGACCCCGCCTCTACGTTGCGGTATCCGGCAGGCGCGGACGCGGTTGCGCTTTCCGGCGGCAAGTAAAGGCGCCGCGACGTCTACCGGCACATGGCCGCACATCAGGAGGCCACGTCAGACTACAGCCGGTTGGCCGCGAGCCTTTTAGCGTTCTGTTTTTTGCCGAGCCGCAGCATGGCGATCCGCTCCCGCTCGGCCTTGCATCGGAGCGCTGGCCTTGAACCCTTTGGATGATCCGGCAGAGACGAGTTTTTCAAGCCGCAAGCGCTGGCTCGGCAAGGCGTTTGCATGCGCCACGCTCGCTGCACTTTTGCTGGGCGCGTGGGCCGTCGCGACCGGCAGGCTCAAGATCCCCGACCGCTTCAATCCATGGGCGCCGCTCGACGTGACTGCGCCGCCCGGCTGGCTGACCGGCTACAAGCTTTCGCGCGCCCGCAGCGAGCCTGGGCGTTGCCTTGCTGCACTGGCGCAAACCGGCATGCAGTACGACCTGTTGCCGGACCGGGTCACCGGCCCGGGCTGCGGCTTCAAGAACGCGGTGAGGCTGCGCTCTGCCGGCGTGCGGCTCGGCACCGCGCCTTCGCTGAGCTGCCCCATGGCGCTGTCCTTCTTCATGTGGGAGAGGCACGCACTGCAACCCGCGGCCATGCAGCACTTCGGCCAGCCTGTGGCGGCGGTCGAGCACCTGGGCAGCTACGCCTGCCGCAACGTGAACCGCGGTGAAGGCGCCGTGCCGGGTGCTTCGCGCAGCCGCCATGCGACAGCCGATGCGCTCGACGTTGCGGGCCTGACGCTTGCCAACGGCCGGCGCATCACGGTGCTGCAGGCCTGGCCACGCAGCGGCTCCGCCGATGCGGCAAGCACCAATGATCCCGCAGCCCTGCTGGTGCGCGATGCGCACCGCGGCGCCTGCCGGTTCTTCAACGGCGTCCTGGGGCCCGACTACAACGCGGCGCACCGGGACCACCTTCATCTGGAAACCGGCGGGTACGACGTGTGCCGCTGACAGCGGCTTCTCTCCAAACACGCGTCATAGAGAAGGCGTGTTGATGCGCCTTGCGGAACAGATGAGAACCTTGGAGCTACATCGTCCGCGCTTCCCTGAAAAGAGCTAGGCGGCCGCATGGGATTCACACACAATCCCGCCGGTGTTGAAGTTTGCGCACGGCAAACACCCACCGCTCCCATCGCGAAGCTACCCAAGGACCGCCAATGCATTGCCCGATCCGCCGCTCCCTTGCCACAACCGCCGCGGCCCTGAGCCTGGCAGCCCTGCTGGCCTCGTGCGGTGGTGGTGGCGGCGGCGGGGGTGGAGGCGGCGGAGTGATCGGTGTTCCGGCGGCTCCTCCGCCCACCACGGCCCAGCTGCCCGAACGCGAAGCGCTCATTGCCCGGGCACGGGCGCTCGAACTGAACACGCCCTATGTGCCTCCGCCCGGCAACGTGCTGGAGCACCACACCTCCGGCTATGCCAAGACGATGTGTTCCGCCGTGTTCATCACGGGCATCGACATCGACGTTGCCGCCGAGAGCCTCGGCTACTTCGTGGCCCCCTATGAGCAGCGCAAGAACGTCGGCCAGCCCGTGGTCGACCGCGTGAAGAAGGAGGTCCGCATCTCGATTCCCAACGGCCCGACGCTCGTGGCGCGCTACCTTGGCTCGCAGGGCTGCGTCACGCTGCCGGCAGGCAGCGACGGCGTTTTCTTCACGCCCGTCGAGGTCAAGACCACCCTGCCCGACCCTGCGACGCAACCCTGGCCAATGGGCGACGTGCTCCCCGGCGACCCGCCACCCGCGGAAGTCAACATGGCGAAGGTGAACGAGGCGGTCGAGGCGGCATTCGGGGTGCCGGAGGCCTACACGGCGGCTTTCGTGGTCACGCACAAGGGGCGCATCGTTGCGGAGCGCTACATGAACGGCATCGGCCCGACGACGCCGCTCGAATCATGGTCGATGGGCAAGAGCGTCGTCGCCACCATGATGGGCGTACTCATCAACCAGGGGGTGTACAAGCTCGACCAGCAGGCACCGATTCCCGAATGGCAAGGAGCCGGCGACGGCCGCCAGCAGATCAAGATTTCCGACATCCTGCAGATGTCGAGCGGGCTGCGCATCAAGGCGCCCGACGACCCGGACTTTGACCCCAACGGCACCTATCCCGATCACACCTACTACTACACGGGCCGGATCAACGCCTTCAACTACGCCGCCACGCGGCCGCAGCAATGGCCGCCCGGTGCGGTGGGCCGCTACCGCAACACCGACCCCGTGCTTGCCAACTACCTGGTGCGGCTTGCGGTGGAAAAGCGCGGCGAGGAGTACCTCTCGTTTCCGCAGCGCGCACTGTTCGACAAGATCGGCATTCGCTCGATGGTGATCGAGACCGACCCCTACGGCAACTTTCTCACGCAGGGCTACGACTTCATGTCGGCACGCGATTGGGCCCGCCTCGGCAACCTCTACCTGCAGGACGGCGTGTGGAACGGCGAGCGCATCCTTCCCGAAGGCTTCGTCAACTTCGTGAGCAGCGTTGCACCGGCGTGGGCCGCGGACAAGCGCCCCATCTACGGCGGCTTCTTCTGGATCAACGGCATGAGTTCGCTGGCCGCGCCGACGTCGGCCTACTACATGCTTGGCGCGGGAGGCCAGTTCGTGCTGGTGATTCCTTCGCACGATCTCATCGTCGTGCGGATCGGGCATTCCAAGGGCCAGTGGTTCGCAACCTCAACGCTGAACAAGGCGCTTGCGCTGCTGACCGCCGCGGTGCCGCGCGTGCGCTGACAGCGGCAAGCAATCAGGACGCGGGCGCGCCCTTGCGCAAGGTGGGCAAGCCCACGCCTGCGGCATCGAAGCCGCCGTCCACCGCAAGCACCTGGCCGTTGATGAAGCTGGCCTCGTCGCTGCACAGAAAGCCCACCGTGTTGGCCATTTCTTCGGTCGTGCCGTAGCGGCCCAGCGGAATGGTGTCGTAGTAGTCGGAGCGGATTGCCACGGTGTGCACGAGCTTGGCCATTTCGGTTTCGACCGGCCCCGGGGCGATCACGTTCACGCGCACGCCGGCGTTGCCGAGTTCGACCGCATGCTGCTTGGTCAGGTGGATGAGCGCCGCCTTGCTGGTGCCATAGGCAACCCGCAGCGTGCTCGCGCGCAGGCCGGAAATGGAGGCGACGTTGACCACCGCGCCACGCCCGCGCGCCACCATCAGCGCGCCGAAGGCCTGAGTGCACAGGAATGCGCCGTCGAGGTTGGTGCCGAGCACCGTGCGCCACTCTTCGAACGACGTCTGGAGCACCGGCTTGAACACCGCCACGCCCGCGTTGTTGACCAGCGCATCGACATGGCCGAAGCGCTCGACCACGGCCTTGGCGGCAATGGTGACCTGCGACGGATTCGAGACGTCGCAGTGCAGGCCGAGCACCCTCTCGGGTTGAGCCAGATCGGCCACCGCCTGATCGAGCGTGGGGGCATCGATGTCGAGCAGCGCCACGTTGTAGCCATGCGCCAGAAACCATCGGCCGATGGCCAGGCCGATGCCGCGTGCACCTCCGGTGACGACAGCGACACGAGACGAAGCGAGGAGATCGGTCATGGAAGTTTCTAGCGTGAGCGGAGTGGTGCAGGCGGAATTGTGCGCCCCGTGGGCCAGTAGTCAGCGACCGAACACCAACAGCAGGTTGTTCGCAGGCATTGCACGGCGTTCACGCAACGAGAGGCCAGCTGCGCGCGCTTCTGCCGCCACGTCTTTCAGGCGGCGAATGCCCCAGGCAGGGTTGCGTGAACGCAAGTCTTCGTCGAACGCCAGGTTGCTGGGCGCGGGTGCGGCGTCTTCTTCGAAGTAAGGCCCGTAAGTGATCAGCAACCCGCCGGGCAGCAGATGCTGCGCGGCCCCTTGCATCAACGCGGCGCATGCGGCCCATGGCGCGATGTGGAGCATGTTGGCGCAGTAGATTGCGTCGAACTTCGTTTCTTCTTCGCCTTGGACGAGCGCAGCGCCTTGCGGTAGCCATTGCGGCGCCATCACGTCGAGCAGGAGCGGCGGCCGGAGATTGGGCAGCGCGGCTGCTTCGACGCGCCTCTCAAGAGCGGGGAGCATGCGGGCATCCGCGTCGGTAGGCTGCCATGTCCACTGAGGCATTGCCGCCGCAAACCAGGCGGCATGCTGGCCGGTGCCGGATGCGATTTCCAGCGCGGCGCCGCGCTCGCCGAGGATGCGTGCCAATGCCTCGAGGATGGGCTGCTTGTTGCGGTCGGCGGCTGGGCTGTGGGGTAAATCGGGCATTCTGGAATCGGCGCGGATGGAATGATCTGAAGGGTATCAGGACGAGGCTCGCTCGACGGTGTGAGCGGATCGGCACTGAATTTGAGCGACTTGGCGCCTTGCGCGCCTTCAATGCGTGCCTAAACTCGCTGCCTTGTCACATCGTCCAAAAGCATAAAAGGAGATACCAATGTTCAATCACATCATGATCGGCAGCAACGACATCGAGCGCTCTCAACGCTTCTACGATGCGGTTCTTCGCGTGATCGGCGCGGAAGGCGGGCCTGTCCGCAACGTTGCGGCGACGGGCCATGTTCGCCTGTTCTACCGGCACGACGGAAATACGCTCGGAATCAGCGAGCCCATCGACAACCAGCCTGCCACGTGCGCAAACGGAGGAATCATCGGCTTCAAATGCGCGACCCCCGAGCTGGTGAAAGAGTTCCATGACGCCGCGGTGGCGCATGGCGGCGTATCGATCGAAGATCCGCCGGGTTTGCGTGACGAGGCGCTGGGCCGCTATTACCTTGCCTACGTGCGCGACCCCGATGGAAACAAGCTGTGTGCCATTCACCGGGTGCGTTCCTAGCCTTCGTCACAGCTGGTCGTGACGAAGCACGTCTCGGTCAGGTCCCTGGTCTCGCGCCCTGAGATCGGCACCACGGCCGTGCCGGCCGGTGGCCAGAGCTTCGAGATGGCGCGCACCGGCGCTTCGGATCCCCTGCCTTAAAAACAAGCAGGCGATCAACCCCCCACTTTGCCTGCCCCGCGCTCCTGCAGCATGAGCGCGAACAGCTCGCTGCGAAAGTGGATTCCGAGCCTGCCGAAAGCCCGGTTGCGATAGGTCTTGACCGTTGGCAGCGCAACGCCCATATCCGATGCGATGCCCTCCTGCGTCATGCCGCGCAGCAGCCGGAGGCACACGTTCAGCTCCTGCGTCGTAAGGGCCGGACAACGGGCCACCAGCCGCGCCCTGAGTTCGTCGGCCGCGCCGCTCACGTCGACGCGTGTCAGGGCGATGTGCTTGCGCGTGAGCGCCATGAGCAGGCGCCCGGCAACGCCAAAGTCGGCCAGCTGCGCATCGCTGAGCGGACGCTGGTGAGTGTGCCGATAGAAATTGACTGCAAACAACGCATCGCCGCAAGCCGCGGGCTCCTCCTCGACCACCGACACGCGCTCCACCACCCCATGGGCTTCGTACACCTTGGCACGATGTTCCGCAGGCACCTCCGGCGCGGTGATGTGGCACACGCGCAGTTGCGGAGCGCTCGCTTCGCGCAAGGTACGGTCGCTTCGAATGGGGCCTGAAAGGTAGGCGCGCCAACAGTCCTGGGTGGTGTCGGGCATGCCCCGGCTGCCGCTCAGAAAGATCGACGGCCGCGCCCCCGTGCGGTAGACCGAAAACGAGCCCACCGGCAGTGCCGACGCCGTCGCCTCGAGAAGGCAGGCGCCGAACCCCGGCTCGCCCACCGCAGGCACCACCATCGGCAGGCACTGCAACAGCGGCGCTCCGACAGGTTCGGCGGGCAGATCGGGAATCCAGGTGCGCATGGGGCAATACGGGGAATCCCGTCATCTTCCAGGATGACAGCGCCGCCCGGCCACCGGACTTACGCTAGGGCATGGCTTCCATTCTTCAGCAAAACGATCCGCTTGCCGCACCCCGGCTCACCTGGTTTGCCGACATATCCGTCGACGTGGGCGAGCCGATGGTGCTCAGCGAAGGTGCCCAGGGGCTGCGCCGCGTGGTGCCCATTCTGGGTGGCCATGCCAAGGGCGAGGGCTGGACGGGACGAGTGCTGCCAGGCGGTGCCGATTTTCAGCGCATCGCGAGCGACACGGTCTCGGAGCTCGACGCGCGGTACGGCCTGGAGACGGATGCCGGAGACCGCATCTACGTGCGCAACCGCGCGATGCGCACTGCGCCGGCCGAGGTGATGGCGCAACTGCTGCGCGGCGACCCTGTGGCCCCGTCGCAGGTCTATTTCCGCTGTGCGCCCTCGTTCGAAACGCGCAGCGAGTCGCTGCGCTGGATCACCGAGCGGATGTTCGTCGGGGTCGGCGTGCGCCACCCGGCCCAGGTCGTCATGCGCTTCTTCGCGCTTCAGTAATTCCACGCGCCGGCCACGTCCCAATTTCAATACCGACAGGAGACCTGAATGACAACCGCCCTTCCCGCGGGCGCGCGCCGCCGCGCGCTCATCGCCGCCACCACGTTGATTGGGCTCGCAGGCATGTGCTGGGTGTCGCAGGCGGCCGCCCAGACAACGGCCGTTTATCCCCAGCGGCCGGTGCGCCTTGTTGTCGGCTTTCCGGCCGGCAGCGGTCCGGACATCGTGGCGCGGCTTCTGGCCCAGAAGCTGTCCGAGGGATGGGGAAACCTCGGCGTCATCGTCGACAACAAGCCGGGCGCCGGCGGGCTGATCGCCGCCTCTGAAGTGGCCCGCGCACAGCCCGACGGCTACACGCTCATGCTCGGCGAAACCGGCCAGCTGGCCATTGCGCCCAGCAGCTACAGCAAGCTCTCCTACGACGCGAAGAAAGACTTCGTGCCCGTGAGCCAGGTGGTTACCTCCAACTTCATGCTGGTGGTCAACCCGGCCAAGGTGCCGGCGCGCGACGTAAAGCAGTTCGTGGAATGGAGCCGCGCACAGAAGGGCCTGTTCATGGGCACCTTCGGCGCAGGCACGCCAGGCCACTTCGGCGCCTTTCTCTTCGGCGACGCCATCGGCGTCAAGCCGGAGCCGGTGCACTACAAGACCACGGGTGATGCGCTGGGCGGCCTGTTCAGCGGCGATGTGTCGGGTGCCTTCGCGAGCGTGGGCCTGTCGGCAGCCAACGTGAAGGCCGGCAAGCTGTTGGCACTGGCCTCCAGCGGCGATACGCGCAGCGCCAGCCTGCCCGACGTTCCGACCTTCCGCGAGCAAGGCTTTCCGCAGCTGGCTTTCAACTCTTGGTTCGGCGTCGTCGCGCCGGCCAGGACGCCGCCCGAGATCATCGCGCGGCTCGAGGCCGACATCCGCAAAGCCGTTCAGTCGGCCGAAGGCAAGGCCAAGCTGGAGGATGCGGGCTTCAGCGTCACGGGCACCACGTCGCAGGAGTTCGCCCGCGTGATCGCCGCGGACACGGCAAGCTGGGGCAAGGTGGTCGCCGCGACAGGCTTCAAGGCGGATTGAGCCGAGTGGAGGCTCGCATCACGTTTGCTTCTCGGCCAGAAAGTCGATCAGCGCACGCGACGCGGACGAGAGCCGGCGGTGCGGCGCATAGATCACCGAGAACGGCCGTGTGCGCCCGCGTGACTGTGCGAGCACCTCGACCGCCCGGCCCTGCGCCACGAGGTCTCGTGCGATGAAGTCATAGGTCTGGCAAATGCCCAGGCCGTTCAGGGCCAGCGAGACCACACCCAGCACATCGTCCGACACCTGCAGGCTGCCGTGCGGCAGCCAGTCGAGGTCGCGTCCATCCTCACGCAGCAGCCAGGGCGACACACGGCCGGTGCTTGGCATCACGAAAGGCAGGCAGCTGTGGTGCGCGAGTTCGGCCACGCTGCCCGGCGCGCCTGCGCGCTCGATGTAGGCCGGCGCCGCGATCAGGCACATCGGCGCGTCTTCGAGCTTGCGGGCGACCATGCCGCTGTCGGGCAACTGGCCCAGCCGGATCGCGAGGTCGTAGCCCTCGGCCACCAGGTCTACGTTGCGGTTGGTGATGTTCAGTTCGACGCGCACTTGCGGATGCCGCGCAGAAAACCGCAGCAGCAGCGCCGGCAGCCGGTGGTGGCCGTAGGTGGTGGGCACGCTCAGGCGCACGCTGCCCACCAGCGCATCGCCCGGGCCCTGCATCGCCCGCTCGGCGTCGTCGATCAGCGCGAAAGCCGCGCGCGACTGTTCGAGGTAGGTGCGCCCTTCTTCGGTCAGGCCCAGGCGCCGTGTCGTGCGGCGCAGCAGCTGCACGCCAAGCCGCGTTTCGAGCCGGGTAATGGCGCGACTGAGCACCGACGGCGTGGTGGCCAGCGCCACGGCAGCGGCGGTCATGGAGCCCTTCTCGACCACTGTGACGAAGGTTTCCACATCTCCCAGGTGATCGAATCGCCGCCCCATCTTGACTCCTGAAGAACAAATGTTTTCCTTGGAGCCCAGTTTATCGCCTGTGCAGCCATCAATACAGTCGAACCATGACTTGGGCCACGGCCCGAGCCCTGAAACAAGGCATCAAGGAACACACACATCATGGATCTGCAACTCAGCGGCAAGACCGCCATAGTCACCGGAGCAACGGCCGGCATTGGCCTGGCCATTGCGACCACGCTCGCGCGCGAGGGCGTGTCGGTCACCATTACCGGGCGCGGCGGCGACAAGCTGGACGCCGCAGTGCAGCGGATTGCAGCCGCGGCGCCGGGCAGCCGGCTAACCGCCGTGGTCGCCGACCAGAGCAGCGCAGAGGGCGCGGCACGGCTGATCGAAGCACAGCCGGACACGGACATCGAAGCGCACTTCTTCCAGACCTACCGGCCCAGCTCGCTCATCGCCCGGATGATCGAGGCCGACGAAATAGCGGCCATGGTGGCGCTTCTGGCCAGCCCGCTGGGCGCAGCGTCCAACGGCGCCGCGGTGCGCGTCGAGGGCGGCTCCTTCCGCTCCATTCTCTGATCCGGAGATTGCACCATGTCGTCTCCGCTCATCGTGCTGGCAGCCGCCTTCGCACTTTCCACCGCGTCCACCGCGGCCTCTGCCGCCGACACCGCACCCCTCGAACGCTGGCGCAGCTACGCCGGCGTGAGCTGGGAGGTGCCGAAGGACGGCGCCGATCCGGCGCCTTTCGAATCGTCGGTCAATGCACCCATTGCGGGCTTGCACTTCGACGCACAAGGCACTGCCTACGTCAGCACGCCGCGCCTGGTGTCTGCCGGCGCACCGGCAACCCTCAGCAAGCTGGACACCCGCGTGCAAGCCGGCCCGGCGCGGCTGACGGCATTTCCTTCGAAAGAAGGCAACGCCGTGAACGGCGCGCCGGACCAGAGCTTGCGCAACGTGCTCGGCTTTCATGTCGACCGCAAGAACGGATGGCTGTGGGCGCTCGACCTGGGCTTTGTGGCCGGTGAATCCGAAGCACCGCCGGGTGCCCAGAAGGTGCTTGTGCTCGACCTGAAGTCGGGCCGCACGGTGAAGCGCATCGGGCTGGACGGCGCGGCCGACCGCAAGGGCAGCTTTCTCAACGACATTGCCGTCGACGAGCAGCGCCGCGTGGCCTACATCTCCGACAGCGGCATGCGCAGCGCCCCCAACAACATGGTGGGCTTGATCGTGGTGGACTTCGCCTCAGGCAAGGCGAGGCGCGTGCTGGACAGGAACCCGAACCTGCAGGTCGAGCCCGGCGTGAAGGTGGTTGCTCACGGCGCCGAGGTTTGGCCGGGCAATCCGCTGCTGCTCGGCGTCAACGGCATTGCGCTGTCGCCCGATGGCCGCACGCTCTACTGGACAGTGACGACGGGCACGCGCGCCCGCGCACTTCCGACGGCGATTCTGCGCAACGCCGATGCGAGCGACGACCAGATTGCAGCGGCGATCCGCGATCTAGGCAGCGTAGGCGGCAACACCGACGGGATCGTGACGGATTCGGCGGGCGGGCTCTACATCACGGACGTTACGCGCAACGGCATCGTGAAGTACGACCCTCGCACGAAGTCGATGTCGCTGATCGCGTCCGATGAAGGCGTGCGCTGGCCCGACACCGCCGCAATCCATCCGGACGGCGACCTGGTCTTCACCTCGAGTGCCTTGAACGATCATTTCGCGGGGGCGGTGAAAAGCGGAGAGGAGCGATATGAGCTGTGGCGCTTGCGGATCGACGGGAGGAAGGCACGGCCGCGCTGATCTATGCGGTAGCACTGCGGTTTCGCGCCACGATTTGCGCGTGCGTCAGTGCGCCGCCTGCTGATGCAAACTCCTTCATCAAGGCATCCCGATTGCGGGGCGCGCGCTCCTTTTGCGCTGCTTCGACCGCCACTTTCAAATCACCGATCGTCAACTCGGTGCAGTACGCGGGCGTCCCCGGCTGCTGGCGCCAAGAGTCCTCGAGGCCCCCGGCGTCCAGCGCGTCAAACCCCGTTTGATCGACCAGTTGGCGGGCTGTCGCCGCTGCCTTCGCATCGTCTCCAGCCACGGGGATCGCAAGACGACCGGGTGTACCTGCAGGCCTTCCCCCTGCTTCCAAGGTCGCAGCCAGAACGGCGTTCCATGCTTTCACCACGGGACGTCCGATCTGTTCCTGGCTCCAGACGCTTTCAGGCTTTCCGGCGTCCACCTCGGCAATTGCGCCATCGCGAGACGGGTAGTAATTGGACGTATCGATGACCACGACCTCGGGCGCCACTTTCTCGAACAAGCTCGCGAGGTCTCGATGGCTGGCAAACGGAATCGCAAGGATGACGACCTCGGCATCTGCCACCGCTTTTTCCTTGGTCACGGGCGTGGCACCGACTTCGGCGGCGAGGTCCCGGATGGTTTGCGGCCCCTTCGAGTTGGCAAGCCTGACATCATGGCCGCTGGCTGCGAGCTTGCGGGCGAGGCACGCGCCGATATTGCCGGCGCCGATGATTCCGATCTTCATGCTCTTTCTCTCCTCGCACTCAGTCGGCGTATTCGCCGGCGTCCTTGATGACCTTCGCCCAGCGGGCCTTCTCGGCTTCCACGAACTTCCTGTGGCCGGCCGGGGCCAGGCGGTCGTCATTCACCACGGTAAGGCCCAGCGCCTCTTCACGCTTGATGAGTTCCGCGTCCTTCAAGGCGACGCGAAGCGCCGCGTTCAGCTTGTCCAGCACCGCGGGCGGCGTTCCCTTGGGCGCATACAAGCCGTGCCAGACCTGCACGTCGAAGTCCTTGAGGCCGGACTCCGACAGCGTGGCGGTGTCCTTGAGCGATGGCAGCGGCAGGCGCTTGAGGCTTGTTACGCCGTAGACCTTGACCTTCTTGCCCTCGATCTGCGGAACGGCGTTGGTGGCCTGCTCGCACATGAGATCGACCTGCCCGCCGATGAGGTCCGTCATGGCCGGCGCGGTTCCCTTGTAGGGCACGGCCGTCATGGTGGTCTTCAAGGCGCTTTGGAACATCAAGCCGCACAAGTGCGACGCGGAGCCCAGCCCCGCATGGGCCAGGTTGACCTTTCCGCCGTTCGCGGCAATCCACTTGCGCAGGTCCGCGAAGTTGTTGGCTTCCAGGGTCGGCTTGCCGATCACCACCGAAGGCGCTTCGTTGATCACGCCCAGCATTTCGAAGTCATCGGGCACCTTGTAAGCGAGCTTGCGATACAACGCGGGCGCGGTTGCCATGCCGATGTGATGCACCAGCAGCGTGTAGCCGTCCGGCGTGGCGCGCGCCACCTTGGCCGAGCCGATGGTGCCGCCCGCACCGGCAGCGTTTTCGACGACCACGGTCTGGCCGAGCGGCTTGCGCAGTGCTTCGGCCAGATCGCGGGCGATCTTGTCGCTCGGGCCGCCGGCTGCGAACGGGACCACCAGCGTGACCGGCTTGTCCGGAAAATCTGCAGAGGCCAACGCAGCCGAAGCGAACAGGCCAATGCCGGCGGCGTAGCGCCAAATGCTTTTCATGGTGTTGTCTCCTTGGGTGGGTTATTTGCCTCAGGCTGAAAGCGCTTGCATCTCCCGGTACAGATCGGCTTTGCCCTCGAAGCCGATCCCCGGCAAGTCAGGCAGGCTCACGAAGCTGTTCTCGACCTTCACGCCATCCGGGAACCCGCCGAACGGCTGGAACAGGTCAGGATACGACTCGTTGCCGCCGAGGCCAAGGCCGGCCGCAATGTTCAGCGACATCTGGTGACCGCCGTGCGGAATGCAGCGGCTGGCCGACCAGCCATGTTCCTTCAACATCTCCAGCGTGCGCAGGTACTCGACCAGGCCGTAGCTGAGCGCGCAGTCGAACTGCAGCCAATCGCGGTCCGGGCGCATGCCGCCGTAGCGGATCAGGTTGCGCGCATCCTGCATCGAGAAAAGGTCTTCCCCCGTGGCCATCGGGTTCTTGTAGAAATTGCGGAGAGCCGCTTGCAGTTCGAAGTCCAGCGGATCGCCCGGCTCCTCGTACCAGAACAGGTCGTACTGCGACAGGGCCTTGGCATAGGCAATCGCGGTTTCCAGGTCGAAGCGGCCGTTGGCGTCGACGCAGAGCTTCTGGCCGTCTTGCAGCACCTCCATGATCGAGTCGATGCGGCGCAGGTCTTCGTCGAGCGAGGCCCCGCCGATCTTCTTCTTCACGACCGTGTAGCCGCGGTCGATGTAGCTGCGCATCTCGTCCTTCAGCTTTCCATGGTCTTGCCCCGGGTAGTAGTAGCCGCCCGCTGCGTAGACGAAGATCTTGCGATTGGGCTTGCCGTCGCCGTAGCGGTCGGCCAGCAACTGAAACAGCGGCTTGCCTTCGATCTTGGCCACCGCGTCCCACACTGCCATGTCGATGGTGCCGATGGCCACCGAGCGCTCGCCATGGCCGCCCGGCTTCTCATTGGTGAACATGGTGTTCCAGATCTTGTGCGGATCGAGGTTGTTGCCGCTGTCGTCGACAAGAGACGACGGGTTCGCTTCCATGATGCGCGGAATGAACCGCTCGCGCATCAGCTTGCCCTGGCCGTAGCGGCCGTTCGAGTTGAAGCCATAGCCGACGACTGGCTTGCCATCGCGGATCACGTCGGTGATCACCGCGACAAGGCTCAGCGTCATCTTGCTAAAGTCGATGTAGGCGTTGCGAATGGGCGAGCTGATAGGGATGGTCTTCTCGCGGATTTCGACGATCTTCACGGTTGTCTCCAGAACGGGTGAGTGGGAGACTGAATGGTCGGCCGTGCCGTCTTTTTCTGCCAATGTTCAATTTCTCAACTTCTATGCGCTGGACGAACCGGACATGAACCTGATCTGGCTTGACGACTTCCTGGCGTTGGCGGCAACCGGAAATTTCTCGCGTGCGGCAGATGAGCGCCACAGCTCCCAGCCCGCATTCAGCCGCCGCATTCGTGCGCTGGAAGAGTGGATCGGCGCCGACCTGTTCGACCGCAGCACGCAGCCCGCCACGCTCACCGAAGTTGGCGAGTGGTTTGCCGGCGTGGCGCAGGAATTGATCGCAAGGGTGGCCCGCGTACCGGGCGATGCCAGGAAGGTTGCGGAGGCGAGTTCGGTCACCCTGCGCATTGCGTGCACGCATGCGCTTTCCATGACCTTCCTGCCGCGATGGATTCGCAGCCTCGAATCGAGCATCACGCTCGGACCGGTGCAGCTCATGTCTGACGTGCTTCAGCGTTGCGAATCGCTGATGCTGCAAAGCAAGGTCCAGTTCGTTCTGAGCCACGCACATCCCGATGCGCATGGCGCGCTCGATGCAGACACATACAAATCAGCCCGGATCGGCGGGGACATGCTGGTCGCAGTGTGCGCACCCAATGGCGCCGGCAAGCCGCTGCACCAGCTTTCACGCAAGGGCGCATCGGCGGTGCCGGTGCTCTTTTACAGCGAGGAATCGGGGCTGGGGCGCATCATGCGTGCCTTGGTGAGCCGGCGGCTGGAGTCGCTCAATGTCCAGGTCGTTTTCACAGCCCACCTGGCCTCGGTGCTCAGGACGATGGCGCTGGACGGCAGGGGCATCGCATGGCTGCCGCAGACCCTTGTGGAAGAAGACATCGGCCAAGGGCGCCTTGTCGCCGCAGCGAGCAGCGAGTGGGCCGTACCGCTGGAGATCAGGCTCTATCGGGACAGCGAGCTCCTGGGGAAGGCGGCGAATGAATTCTGGAGTGCTGCGATCAAGTGAGCAGCCAGTCGCAGTCGTTGACCGAGATTGTTGAGAATGGATGCTCTATGCGATACCGCTTCAACGTTTTCGGGCGAATCATTGCCATCGAGCGAGTCGGTGACGCATGGGCCGCTCACCTTTCAGGGGACGATGGCAAGCGTCGCCCGGCAGGACTCGCGATTCCGTCCGATGTGCCTCACGCCGAGCTGGCGCAGTATCTCTACGACATCTACCATGAGTCGGCGACGCCCACGAACGGCGATGTCTTCGAGATCGAGCCCCGCCGCGACGCCTAGCGCCGCTGGCCCACGCCCGGAACCAGCTACATTGGCCAAGAACAGCCATCCGCGCTTCGTTCCGAAGCCGAGCACCAAAGCATGATTTTGCGAATCCTCAAGTTCTTTTTCTTGATCGCAGCGATTCTCTCCGTGGGAGCCTTCGCCTTTCTGCACGGATTCAAGGCATGGCGTGCCGGACAAGTTGTCGTCTCGCGCAAGGGAAGCGAACCTTTTATTGCGACTGCTGACGGGGCTTTTCCCATCACGTTCGCTACGGAGGTTTGGGGATGGATGATCCTCGGGGCGGCCGTTGCCCTGTGCGGCATCGCAGGCATCGTCAAGTTCATCGTCGATACACCGGACCAGCGACGAGCAACGCTGGCCCGGTTGGGTGGTGTTCCGCCTCGCGCTCATAGCGACACCGACATTTCGTGGCCGACGGGGCTCGCAATCATCGGCGCTGTCGTCGCTTTTTTCCTTTATCTGGGATTTAGAGTCCATACGCAATAGGATTTCTTCCTTCTTGGCCGATGAAATTCGACACCATTCCCCAGGTCTGTCTCGTTGATGAGACGCTTGCAATTCGCGTTTTGGACCTTCGCCCCGGAGAGGTAGTCACCTTGAAGCTCTGGAGCAGCTTCAGCGATGTTGTTCTCTTGTCGAGTGCCGCTTTCAAGGCTGACGCCAACGGCGTTGTGGACCTCGGCAGTCATGCGCCGATTTCGGGGTCATACGAAGGTGTGGATGCCATGGGGCTCTTCTGGTCTCGGGCGCCGGTGGACGGAGACACTGCCAAGGGCTTCGCGCGCACGAGCAGTGACCCTCTGGTCTCGACGCTGGTTGCGGAACGAGAAAGCGGCGTCGCATCGACTATCTCCTGTCCCATTCGGCGCGTCTATGTCGGTCCCGGCGTGGTGTCGCGAGATGTGCGAGTGCGCGGGCTTTTCGGCAAGATGTACGAGCCCGCCCAACCCGGTCCGCACCGGGCTGTGCTTGTAGTCGGCGGTTCCAACGGTGGGCTGGCCTGGTCCCAGGAGGTGGCGGCATTGCTGGCGTCCCACGGGTATGCGGCGCTCGCGTTGGCGTATTTCGCTGCAGAAGGTTTGCCGCTGACGCTCGACCGCATCCCGCTTGAATACTTTGGCACGGCACTGGAGTGGCTATCGGCCCAGACGAGCGTCGCCGCGAACAACATCGGCGTCTTGGGTGTTTCGCGGGGCGGAGAGCTTGCGTTGCTTCTAGGTGCCACCTACCCCGAAATTCGGGCGGTGGTCGCCTACGTTCCCAGCGGCATCCTTTGGCCGGCGTACCCCGAAAGCGGATACGGCGCGTGGACGCAGAACGGCGAAGAGATTCCTTATGCCCGAACGCTTACCCATGAGCAATGGGACCAAGCACTGGCCGCCGGCGATGCACGAAAGGACAGCTTCGACTGGTATTTCATCCCTTTGAGAGATGCTGCATACGCGAACAGGGCTTCCATCCGCGTAGAAAAGATCAATGGGCCCGTCCTCATGATTACCGGCATCGACGACAAGCTTTGGCCGTCGACCGAATTGACAGAGTTTGCTGTGGAGCGCTTCAAGCAACAAGGCTTTCGCCATCGCGTGGAGCACCTTGCGTACGCGGGTGCGGGACACAGCATCGCTTGGCCAAACGGCCCGACAACGATGCTCAAGTCGAAGCATCCGGTGTCCGGCGAAGAGATGGACATGGGTGGAACGGCTGAAGGGACCGCGCATGCACGAGAGGACTCATGGCCAAGAATGCTCGCGTTCCTGCGCAGTGCCCTCGTGGACCACTAGGCCACAAATGACGAAGCACTCATCCGGGGGATTGACCATGTGGTGGTTCGCACTGGCGACGCTGCGCCGCTCTACGAGCTGTTCAGCGTTCATCTTGGCCTCCCCGTGACTTGGCCGCTTGAAGTCGCTGCCTTCGCGGAAGAGGAGGGCGTGTTGAACCTACTGCGGCCGATGGCTTGACGCCGGCTCCGCTGCCTCATTCGAGAGGGCACACGATATCCCGCGGCCCAGCAGCTTTCGCGATGATCCTCTTGGAACTCGTGTAGAAAGCGGAGCTGCGATGGTGGCAGCGCTCTTGCGAGCGACCGATTCTGACGGTGCCGGGCGAAAATCTCCTGTGCCAAGTCCACCCTTCCGCTCCCCCAGTTTTCCGCGGTTCTTCAGGCTCCCGTGACATCAACCGAACTCCAGGGCTTCATCCTTACCCGCCACTGGCGTGACGCGCCCGCCGGTACAGAGATCGAGTACTGGCTGGCAACCGATGCAGGGCCGAGAAAAGTGGTGCTGACCTCACGCCGCAGCGTCGCGTTCGTCGCCAGCCGGCACCGGACGGCGGTGGAAGCCCACCTCACGGCCGCGCCGGACGTGCAGTTGCGTGAGCTTGAACTGAAGACATTCCATCAGGAACCTGTCCTCGGTGTGTATGCGAAGCACTTTCGCCAGCTTGGCCGGCTGGCGCGCGCCCTACAGGCCCAGGGCATTTCCTTGCTCGAGGCCGACGTGCGCCCGCACGACCGCTACCTGATGGAACGCTTCATCACCGCCGGCGTGCGGGTGGAAGGTGGGCGGACAGAGCTCGCCACCATCGTCGACTGCAAACTGAAGCCCGCGCCCGAATACCGGCCCGTGCTGAAGGTCGTGTCGCTGGACATCGAAACGAGCCAGAACGAAGCGCTCTATTCCATTGCGCTGGACGGCACGCCGGAGCGCGTCGTCTTCATGCTGGGCGAGCCGCCGCCAGCGCCGGCAGCCGGGTCTGACGAGCCCATGGCCTTTTCGCTGATCTATTGCGCTTCCCGCAAGGCCATGCTCGAAAAGCTCAACGACTGGTTCGAGCGGAACGACCCTGACGTCATCATCGGCTGGAACGTCATCCAGTTCGACCTGCGCGTGCTCCAGAAGACCGCCAACGACTGCGGCGTACAGCTCCTCCTGGGACGGGAGCGCCGCCCGATCGAATGGCGAACCCATCCGGGCAAGCAGGGCTATCTGTTTGCGCCTACGCCGGGCCGAATCGTCATCGACGGCATTGACGCACTCAAGGCCGCGGTGTGGAGCTTTCCGTCGTTCAGCCTCGAGACCGTCTCGCAAGCGATGCTCGGCGAGGGCAAGGCCATCGGCGACGAATACGACAAGATGGCGGAGATCGAGCGGCGATACCAGGAAGACAAACCCGCGCTCGCGCTCTACAACATCCGCGACTGCGAGCTGGTGCTGCGGATCTTCGACAAGGCCAAGCTGCTGCAGTTCGTGATGGAGCGAGCCCAGACCACGGGCCTGCAGGCCGACCACTTCGGCGGCTCCATTGCCGCATTCAGCCACCACTACATGCCGCGGATGCACCGCCTGGGTTACGTGGCGCCGAATGTGGGCGAAATTGCGAGCAAAGCCTATCCGGGCGGGTACGTGATGGACTCGAAACCGGGCTTCTACGACTCCGTTGTGGTGCTGGACTACAAGAGCCTTTATCCGTCCATCATCAGGACCTTTCTGGTCGATCCGGTGGGGCTGGTCGCGGGCTCGAACGCCGGCGACCCGACCCTGTGCGTCAGGGGCCCGAAGGGGACCGTCTTTTCGCGCGAAAGGCACTGCCTGCCCGCCATCGTGACCACACTCTGGCGCGCCCGGGATGAGGCCAAGCGGGCGAAGAACGAGCCGCTGTCGCAAGCGCTGAAGCTGCTCATGAACTCCTTCGCCGGCGTGCTGGGCGCGGCCGAGTGCCGCTTCTTCAACCCCGAGCTGGTGTCCGCCGTCACCCTGCGCGGGCACGAGATGATGAAGCTCACGCGCGAGTTTGTGGAGAAGCGGGGGTATGAGGCCATCTATGGCGACACCGACTCCATCTTCATCTGGCTCAAGCGCACCCACACCAACGAGGAGGCGCACGCCGTTGCGGCAAGCCTGGCGGCCGACATCAACAGCTGGTGGACACATACCCTCCGCGACGAGCAGGGCCTGGAGAGCTTTCTCGAGATCGAGGTCGACACCCACTACAAGAAGTTCTTCATGCCCACCATTCGCGGCTCGGAGGTCGGCAGCAAGAAGCGCTACGCGGGCCTCAGTGTCGATGCCGCGGGCAAGGAGGAGATGGTGTACCGCGGCCTGGAGATGGCGCGCAGCGACTGGACCCCGTTGGCGCGGCAGTTCCAGGAGGGCCTGCTTTCACGCATTTTTCAGGGCGAGCCCTACAGGGAGTTCGTGACCGACTATGCGAGGTCGACACTGGCCGGAGCCAAGGACGACCTGCTCATCTACCGCAAGCGCCTGCGCCATCGGCTCGACGCCTACCTGGTCAACGTGCCGCCGCAGGTGCGGGCCGCTCGCATTGCCGACGAGCACAACGGTCGGATCGGCCGGCCCAAGCAATACCAGAAAGGCGGCTGGATCCAATACGTCATGACGCAGAACGGACCGGAGCCGCTGGAAACCCGCCATTCGCGCATCGACTACGAACACTACCTGACCCGGCAGCTCCAGCCGATTGCCGATGCCATTCTCCAGCCCATCGGAGAGAGCTTCATGGCTTTGACGACTTCACAGCGCGGGCTTTTCTAGCCGAGGTCGAAGTGGCGAATGCAGGCAGAATGCGGCACGGTCTCCTCGCTTTCGGTCATCTACCTTGTCACTGCTCTCGAAGGCACCTATGCGTCTGGCTGAGTTCATCAACATCCATAGCGAGACGATCGTCGCCGAGGCGGCACGGTACGCGCGTACGCTGGCGCCCCTTGCACATGAATCGGAGCTGACCCTCAGGGACCACATCCCCAAGATTCTCGAGGCGATCGTGCTCGACCTGGAGAACAGCCAGTCGTCCAACGAAGCGCATGCCAAGTCCCTGGGCCAAGGGGCGGCCCTTTCGGGCACCGAAGATTCCGCTGCTCAAACCCATGGGCGCCAAAGAGCGAGAAGCGGCCTTCAGATGACCCAACTCGTCGCCGAGTACCGCGCCCTCAGAGCGGGTGTGCTCAGGCTGTGGGCAGAAAAGGAGCCTGTTGCGGTTTCTGTGGTCGATGTCATACGGTTCAACGAGGCCATCGACCAGGCCGTGGCGGAGTCCGTCGAGTTCTTTTCCGAGGAAACCGATCAGCTCAGGAATGTATTCCTGGGTGTACTCGGGCATGACTTGCGCGGCCCGCTGAATGCGATTCTTCTCACCGCAGAACTCATTTCGAGGAAGACCAAAGAATCGCCGATGTCCGAGGTGGGTGTGCTGATACGCAGCGGCCGGCGAATGGCGTCGCTCCTGGACACTTTGCTGCAGTACAACAGGTCAGCGCTGGGTGGAGGCATGAAGATTCACCGGGAGCTCACCAACCTGGGCGAACAATGTGCCGCAGAAGTCGAACTGTTGCGCGCCGCACTTCCCGACGCGCACATCGATTTTTCGGCAGAGGCGGATACAGAAGGATTGTTCGACGCCTCAGCCGTGCGCGAAGCATTGGGAAACCTGGTCAACAACGCGGCGACCTACGGCGATGCCGGACCTATTTCGGTGACATTGACGGGCGGCGTGGATGCCGTCTTGCTGAAGGTGGCGAATACGGGTCAGGAGATTCCTTCCGCCGAAATTCCGAAGTTGTTCAAGGCCCTCGAGCGAGGTTCTACAGCTGACGCCGCCGGCAACCGGACAAATCTTGGGCTTGGGCTCTTCATCGTGCAGCAGATCGTTGCCGCGCATGGCGGACAGGTGCGATGCGTGAGCTCGCCGGCGGGCACGAGCTTCGAGCTCGAACTGCCCCGGGTCGAGGCGAACGCATTGCCGACTGCCTAGGCCCGACGGCTCACCCGCCCCCGAACTCCCGCGCATGCTCCACCGCGTACTTGATCAGTTCAGCCTGCCCCTCGATGCCCAGCCGCCTCTTGATGCTCTGCCGGTGCGCCTCCACGGTGCGAACGCTGAGCCCGAGGTCGCGCGCAATCTGCTTGCTCGATTCGCCCCTGCCCAGCGCGGTGAGTATTTCGCTCTCGCGCGGCGTGAGCAGCGGCTTGGGTGCCTGGTTGCGAAACAGCTTTTTTGAAACGGCCGGGCTCAGGAAGGTGCCGCCAGCCGACACGGCCTCTATGGCGGCAACGATTTCGGCAGCGGGCGCGTCTTTCAGCACGTAGCCGCGCGCGCCCACCTGCAAGGCCTTCTGCACGTACTCGGGGTTGTCGTACATGCTGAGCATCACCACGTGCGGCGCGGGCTGGCGTTGCAGCACGAGCGCGGCCAGGTCGATGCCGTTCATGTCTTTCATGCCGACATCCATCAGCAGCAGGTCGGGGCGCAGCTCGTCGACAAGCGCAAGCGCCTCGGCTGCGCTGCCCGCCTCGCCGACGATCTCGAGGTTGGGCATGGAGCCGAGCCGCGCGCGCAGGCCGTCGCGCACCAGCGGGTGGTCGTCGACCAGAAAGAGGCGAATGGTTCGGGCGGCGTCGTTCATCGCGTGATTCGGCTAGTCAGGCTTGGCACTCTGGGTCGGCACTTCGGCCACGATGGTTGTTCCGCCTTCGCCGGACCGCACGCTGAGCCGCCCGCCGATCGACTCCATGCGCTCACGCATGTTGCGCAGGCCGATGCCGCGGCGCGGGTCCAGCTGCATGGCGTCTACATCAAAGCCCTCGCCGTCGTCGCCAATCTCGAGCCGCACACCGTCTTCGTCCGAGAAGCCGAGGGCGATGTGCACGCGGTGCGCCTTTGCATGTTTGCGCACGTTGGTGAGCGCCTCTTGCGTGACGCGGAAGAGCGCGGTCTTGGCTTCTTGCGAGAGCTCGAAGGCCTCGCCTTCGATCATGATGGACGCATCGATGGTGCCCTCTTCCGCAAACTCGTCGCCCAAGCGTTGCAACGCGGCGGGCAGGCCAAGGGTGTCGAGCAGCGCCGGCCGCAGGCGGTGTGAAATGCGGCGCACTTCAAGCAGCGAATCGTTAAGCCTTTGCAGCGCCTTGGTCAGTGCGGGCGGTGCGGCCTGGCTTCCACGGTCGAGCGCGTCTACCGCGGATTCGATGAGCAGCTTGGCGGACACCAGCGTCTGGCTGGTGCCGTCGTGCAGCTCGCGCGCCAGGTGGCCGCGCTCTTCTTCTTGCGACTGCACCACGCGCCGCGCGAGCAGCCGCAGCTTGGCCTCGGCCACGCGGTGTTCGCTGAGGTTGAGCAGCAGCCCGGTGGCGCTCACCACGCCCAGGCACAGCGCGGCAATGCCGGCAATCCAGAGAAGCGTGGTGGTGACATTGGCGCTCATCTGCCGGTCGAGCGCCTGCATGGTGGTTTCGATGTCGTCGAGGTACAGGCCGGTGCCGACCATCCAGTTCCAGCGCGGCAGCGCCGTGACGTAGCCGAGCTTGGGCGCCATCTGCTCGCTGGAGGGTTTGCGCCATTCGTATTCGACATAGCCGCCGCCCGCGCGCGCCCCCGCAATCAGGTCTTGTATGGTGAAGCGGCCGCGGGAGTCGCGCATGTCCCAGAGGTTCTTGCCCACGAGGTCGGGTTGGCGCGAATGCATGAGGGAGCGGCCCTGCATGTCGTAGACGAAGAAGTAGCCATCGTCGCCGTAGTCGAGCGCGGCCAGGCGGCGCAGGGCTTCGTTGCGGGTTTCTTCGTCGTCCAGGCCCGCGTCGTACAGCGGCCGCACGATGCTCACGGCCAGGTCGACATAGCTGCGCAGTTCGCTGCGCCGCTGGTCCATATAGCTTTTTTCGATGAGCGCACGCTCTCGCCGCGCCAGGTCATGCTCCTGGTGGCGCACCGCCAGGGCAACCAGCACCAGCGCGATGAGCAGCGGTGCAACGGCCAGCGCGACGATCTTGGTGCGGAGGTTCATCGGGGGGCAAGACTACCACCGGGACGGGGAATGTCCTGCCCGATGACGCGGCTGGACTGATCAGTGCAGGCTGGTGGGCCGGCCAGAGGCCACCCAGGCGTCGAGCCCGCCGGTGAGCGGCAGTGCACGGCGCGCGCCGCGGGCCAGCAGCACGCGGGCGGCTTGGGCGGCCGACACTTCGTTGGGGCAATTGCAGTAAAGCACCACGTCGCGCCCGCCCACCAGCGGCAGTTCCCCGTGCCGCTGCTGCAGCGCCTTGAGCGTGTACGACAGCGCACCCGGAATGCGGCGCGGGTCGACCTGCAGGCCGGCCTCGCCGCGCACGTCGATGATCAGCGGCGGCGCCTCGCCGGCCAGCAGATCGTGCAGCTCGTCCACGGTGATGCGCGGCATGCCGGTCAGCCGCATGAACGCACGGCGGCGCCAGTAGCGCACCACCAGCATCACGGCCAGCACCACCACCAGCGCCAGCGTTGCAATGCCGCCGGCCTGCGCCAGCATGGCCAGCACCTCCTGGATCTGCTCGCGAAAGGCCCAGCCGAGCCCGAGGAAAACGCCGGTCCAGATCAGCGCGGCACCAATGTCGAACCCGATGAAGCGCCACACCGACATGCCCAGCGCGCCGGCCATTGGCGGCGCCACCACCGAGACCCCGGGCACGAACTTGGCGGCCACCAGCGAGAGGCCGCCCCATCGGCCGATGAGCGATTCGCCGCGCCGCACGCATGAGTCGGGCGACAGCGAGATGCGGCACAGAAGGCGCATGAAGCGGTAGCCGAAGCGGCGCCCCGCATAGAACCACGCGCCGTCGCCCAGCAGGTTGGCCAGCACCGCAGCCAGCACCACGCCCACCACCGAGACATTGCCAGCCGCCAGCAGCGCGCCCGAAACCACCAGCACGGCTGCGGCGGGCACCGGCAAGCCGAGGCGCGCGGCAAAGCTCGCCGCGAAGACGATCGCGATCGCGTTTTGCACCAGCAGCGACATCAGCTGTGCCATGGCAGCAGCGCGAGGTGGGGGTTCACTCGTTCAGGGCCTAGCGGGGCGCGTCGCCCTTGCGGTATTCAGCCGTGAGCTCGTCGAGCTTCTGCTTCAGGGCTGGCTCCAGCTTGTACTCGGCGGCTGCCAACGTGGCGTCGAGCTGTTCGGGCCGGCTGGCGCCCAGCAGCGGCGCGGTGATGAGCGGGTTGGCCATGACCCACGCGACCGCCAGCGTGGCCAGCGGCACACCAGCCTCATCGGCGAGCTTGTGCAGCTGCGTCACGGTGTTGAAGCTGCGCTCGTTCCAGTAGCGGTCCTGGTACATGCCACCGGCGGTGCCCAGGGTGAAGCGGGTGTTTTCCTCGGGCTTGGCGCCGGGCTTGTACTTGCCGGTGAGCAGGCCGCCGGCCAGCGGGTTGTAGGGAATCACGCCCAGGCCTTCTTCGTTTGCAAGCGGCAGCAGCTCGCGTTCGATTTCGCGGAACAGCAGGCTGTAGCGCGGCTGCACCGACACGTAGCGCGTGAGCTTGTGCAGCTCGGCCTTGCCGAGCGCGCGGGCCAGCCGGTAAGCCAGAAAGTTGGACACGCCGATGTAGCGCGCGCGGCCCGACTTGACGATGACGTCCAGCGCCTCCAGGCTCTCTTCGAGCGGTGTTTCGCGGTCGTCGCTGTGCAGCTGGTACAGGTCGACGTGGTCGGTCTGCAGCCGCTTGAGCGAAGCGTCGATGGCGTCGAGCAGGTGCTTGCGCGATGCGCCCTGGTCCCAGCTGTTGGGGCCGACCTTGCCGACGGCCTTGGTGGCCACCACGAAACGGCGGCGTCCGGAGGGGCCTTGCTTTTGCAGCCAGCGGCCGATGATCTCTTCGGTGCGGCCCGTGGTCTCGACGGTGCCGCCCAGCGGGTACACGTCGGCCGTATCCAGAAAGTTGATGCCGCCTTCCGCGGCCTTGTCGAGAATGCTGTGCGACACGGCCTCGTCGGTCTGCAGGCCGAAGGTCATGGTACCGAGTGCAAGGCGCGACACGGTCAGGCCCGTGCGGCCGAGCCGGGTGGTGGGAATGCTCATGGTGGTCTCGATCCGAAGCGATGAGAGAGGTGTGGAAGGGCGGCGGTCATCATAGACACGGCCGCGCAATCCTGCATGCCCCGGCTTTTCAGGTGGCTTCGAGCCGGCCGCCCTGCCGCGCGCCGGCGCGCGCGCTCATCACCGCCCAGCCGAAGATGCCGATGCCGGCCAGCGCCAGCAGCGCCCCGACCCACCCGGTCGAGGTCCAGCCCAGGCCCGCCGCAATGGCCACGCCGCCGAGCCACGCGCCGAGCGCGTTGGCCATGTTGAAGGCCGAGTGGTTGAGCGCGGCGGCAAGCGTCTGTGCGTCGCCGGCCACGTCCATCAGGCGGATCTGCAGCGCCGGGCCGATGGCGACGGTGGTGCCGATGAGAAACACGTTGAACGCAGCGGTAAAGACGTTGTGCGCCGCGAACGTGAACATGGCGAGCACCAGTGCCGCATACACCAGCAGGCCACCGATGGTGCGCATGAGCGACTTGTCGGCCAGCCGCGAGCCGACGAGGTTGCCCGTGACCATGCCCAGGCCGAATAGCGCAAGCACGAAGGGCACGCCGCCCAAAGGCAAGCCAGCCACTTCGATGAGCGTGGGCTTGATGTAGCTGAACACCGAGAACATGCCGCCAAAGCCGATGGCGCCGATGCCAAGCGTGAACCACACCTGCTTGCGCTTGAGCGCGCCAAGCTCGCGCCACGGGCTGGCACCCGCGGGCGCCGCAAGATCGGGAATGTCACGCCGCAGCAGCGCCACGGCAATGAGCGCGATGACGCCGACGAACACGAAGGCCGCGCGCCAGCCGAACAGTTGGCCGAGCCAGGCGGCAATCGGCACGCCGACAAGCGTGGCGCCAGTGAGCCCCAGCATGACAAGGCCCACGGCCCGCGCGCGCCGTCCGGGTGGCGCAAGCGTGGCCGCCACCAGCGCGGCAACGCCAAAGTAGGTGCCATGCGGCAGGCCGGTCGCAAAGCGCAGCAGGTTGAGCGACATGTAGCCCGGCGCCATGGCGCTGGCAAAGTTGCCGGCGGCAAAAATGGCCATGAGCGCAATCAGCAGTGCGCGCCGGCGCCAGCCCGCGGCAAGCACCGCGAGCACGGGCGCGCCGATGACCACGCCGAGCGCATAGGCGCTGATGACGTGGCCCGCCTGCGGAATCGTCACGTCGATGTCGCGTGCAACCTCGGGCAGCAGGCCCATGATCACGAACTCACCCGTGCCAATGGCAAAGCCGCCGACGCCGAGCGCGAGCACGGCCCGCAAGAAGTTGACGGGCCGAGGCGGTGCAGACGAAGAAGAAGAAATGTCGGTGTCCGCGCCGGCATCGGGCGCGGGTGGGGAGGCGTTCAAGGCCAGGCTCCTGGGAGGGTGCCCGGCGGCGACGGGCAAGGCCCGATTTTAGGGTAAACCCTGAATTGCTGCCGATACGCAGATGGCGAGGGGCCGATACCGGGATGGGCCTTCTTGATGCCGCCCCGGCGCGGTCAAATGGCGACGAGCTGCCGCACGCCCTGTGCTTCCATGTCCTTGCCCAGGCCGCGCGCGATCACCTCGCCGCGTTCCATCACAAGGTAGTCGTCGGCCAGCTCCTGGGCAAAGTCGTAGTACTGCTCGCACAGCACGATGGCCATGTCGCCCCGGTCGGCCAGCATGCGGATGACGCGGCCGATGTCCTTGATGATGCTGGGCTGAATGCCTTCGGTGGGCTCGTCGAGGATCAGGAGCTTGGGCTTGGGTGCGAGGGCGCGGGCGATGGCCAGCTGCTGCTGCTGGCCGCCCGAGAGATCGCCGCCTCTTCTGTTGATCATCTGCTTGAGCACGGGGAACAGCTCGAAGAGTTCCGCGGGAATGGGCGTGCTGCCGCTCTTGTACGCCAGACCCATGCGCAGGTTTTCCTCGACGGTGAGTCGCGCGAAAATTTCGCGGCCTTGGGGAACGAAACCGATGCCGGCCCTTGCCCGTTCGTACGGCGTGGCCTTGTGGATCGGCTTGCCTTCGAGCTCGATGCTGCCGCTCTTGATGGGCACCAGGCCCATCAGCGACTTGAGCAGCGTGGTCTTGCCTACGCCGTTGCGGCCCAGCAGCACCGTGACCTTGCCGAGCGTGGCCTCGAAGCTCACGTCGCGCAGGATGTGGGAGCCGCCGTAGTACTGATGGATGTTTTTTACTGTCAGCATTTTGTTGACGCCTTCCTTTGTCTTTGTTGGCGGCGCCCGGTATGCGGCACGGCGCGGTCGGCCCCACTATGCCGGCCCTTCGGGCTCCCCTGTGGTGCTCGCGTTTCGCGGGGTCTCGCAGAACTCGCTTCGCTCAAACAGCTGCGAGCCCTGATCCGCGAAACGCTGCGCTCCTCGGCGGCACAGAGGGGCCGCCCGCACCGCGCCGCATACCGGGCGCTGGTCGTGATGTTGAGGCCGTCTGCCCTCACCCCAGCCCTCCCACAGAGGGAGAGGGAGGAAGTCAGGGAGCGCACCACCGCTCTGACCACAGCCCTCGTCGCCGAGCCCCGGACAACAGCAGCGACGAAATCACCGCCCAAGATAAACCTCGATCACGCGTTCGTCCGACTGCACCTCGTCCAGCGTGCCTTGCGCCAGCACCGACCCATCGCACAGCACCGTCACGATCTCGGAAATGGTGCGGATGAAGCTCATGTCGTGCTCCACCACCATCAGCGAATGCTTGCCCTTGAGCGTGAGGAACAGCTCTGCCGTGCGAGCCGTCTCTTCGTCCGTCATGCCGGCCACGGGCTCGTCGAGCAGCAGCAGCTTCGGGTCCTGCATCAGCAGCATGCCGATCTCGAGCCACTGCTTCTGGCCGTGGCTCAGGTTGCCCGCAAGGCGCGACACGCTGTCGGCTAGGTGGATGGTGTGCAGCACTTCCGCCAGCCGGTCGCTCTGCGCCGAGTCGAGCCTGAACAGCATCGACGCGCGCACGCCCTTGTTGGTCTTGAGCGCGAGCTCGAGGTTCTCGAACACGGTGAGATGCTCGAACACCGTCGGCTTCTGGAACTTGCGGCCGATGCCCAGCTGGGCGATTTCGGCTTCGCGGTGGCGCAGCAGGTCGATGGTGCTGCCGAAGAACACCGTACCCGAGTCGGGCCGCGTCTTGCCGGTGATGATATCCATCATCGTCGTCTTGCCCGCACCGTTGGGGCCGATGATGCAGCGCAGCTCGCCCGGCGCAATGTCGAGCGACAGCTTGTTGATGGCCTTGAAGCCGTCGAAGCTCACGCTCACGTCTTCGAGGTAGAGGATGCGGCCGTGCGTAATGTCGACTTCGCCCGGCGTTGCGATGCGGCCGAAGTCGGCGGAACGGCCGCCCGACTCGGTGCTGCCGCTCACGTAGTGCATGCCTGCCGCGCGGGCGGCGCGCTCGGCGCCGGCTTCCATCAAGTCGGGCGTCATGCGCGCGCTCCCTTCACCTCGGCGGCCAGCGGCGCATGCAGCGCCTCGGGCTCCATGCCTTGCGCGGCGGCCATGGCGCGCTGTGCTTCTTCGCGGCCTGCGCTCGGCGCCGCCTTCTCGCGCGACAGCCACTTCTTCACCAGACCCACGATGCCGTTCGGCAGGAACAGCGTGACAGCAATGAACAAGGCACCCAGGAAGTAAAGCCAGTACTCGGGATAAGCCACAGTGAGCCAGCTCTTCGCACCGTTGACGATGAAGGCGCCGATGATCGGCCCGATGAGCGTTGCGCGACCGCCCACGGCCGCCCAGATCGCGATCTCGATGGAATTGGCCGCGCTCATTTCGCCGGGGTTGATGATGCCGACCTGCGGCACATAGAGCGCACCGGCCACGCCGCACATGATGGCGGAGATGACCCAGATGGTGAGCTTGTACGGCAGCGGGTTGTAGCCCGAGAACATCACGCGCGTTTCCGCATCGCGAATGGCCTGCAGCACGCGGCCGAACTTGCTGCCGATGAGCCACCTGGCAAAGAGAAAGAAGCCCAGCAGCGTGATGCCCGTGAGCGCGAAGAGCGTCATACGCATTTCCTGCGTCGCAATCGGAATGCCGAGGATGCGCTTGAAGTCGGTAAAACCGTTGTTGCCGCCGAAGCCCGTCTCGTTGCGGAAGAACAGCAGCATCGCCGCAAAGGTCATCGCCTGCGTGATGATCGAGAAGTACACGCCCTTGATGCGCGAGCGGAACGCGAAGAAACCGAACACGAAGGCGATGAGGCCCGGCACCGCAACGATGAGGACGAGCGTGGCGATGAAGCTGTCGCTGAAGGTCCAGTGCCAGGGCAATGTCTTCCAGTCGAGAAACACCATGAAGTCCGGCAAGTCGCTCTTGTAGTTGCCGTCGCGGCCGATCTGGCGCATGAGGTACATGCCCATCATGTAGCCGCCCAGCGCAAAGAAGAGGCCGTGGCCCAGCGAGAGGATGCCGGTGTAGCCCCAGATCAGGTCCATGGCCAGCGCGCAGATGGCGTAGCACATGATCTTGCCGACGAGCGCCACGGCGTAGTCGCTCATGTGCAGCGGACTGTCCGCAGGCACCCACATGTTGAGCACAGGCGCCACTGCGCACACCACGATCAGCGCGACGAAGAAGGCTGTCCAGCCCTTGCCGCTCAACAGCGGGCCCTTGGTGGGTAGTACGACCTTGCTCATGCTTCCGCGCTCCGGCCCTTCATGGCAAAGATGCCCTGAGGTCTCTTTTGAATGAAGATGATGATGAAGACAAGCACCGCGATTTTCGCGAGCACCGCGCCCGCCCAGCCTTCGATGAACTTGTTGAGAATGCCGAGCCCCATGGCCGCATACACCGTGCCCGCAAGCTGGCCCACGCCGCCCATCACGACCACCATGAAGCTGTCGACGATGTAGCTCTGTCCGAGGTCTGGACCCACGTTGCCGATCTGGCTCAGCGCGCAACCCGCAAGGCCGGCAATACCGGAGCCGAGCGCGAAGGCGTAGGTGTCGATGCGCGCGGTGTTCACGCCCATGCACGAAGCAATCGGGCGGTTCTGCGTCACACCGCGCACGAACAGGCCTAGCCGCGTGCGGCCGATAAGCCACCCCATCGCAAGCAGCACCAGCGCCGCAAAGATGATGATGCAGATGCGGTTCCACGGCAGCGTGACGTTGCTCAGCATGGTGAAGCCGCCGCTCATCCAGCCAGGGTTTTCGACGCCGACGTTCTGCGCGCCGAACAGCGATCGCACGAGCTGCTGCAGCATCAGGCTGATGCCCCAGGTGGCGAGCAGCGTTTCGAGCGGGCGGCCGTAAAGAAAGCGGATCACACCGCGTTCGAGCACCGCACCCACCAGCGCCGATGCAAGAAAGGAAACCGGAATGGCCGCCACCAGGTACCAGCCGAAAGCCGCCTCGGGCATGTAGCGCTGGAAGATGCCTTGCATCACGTAGGTGGCATAGGCGCCGATCATCATCAGCTCGCCATGCGCCATGTTGATGACGCCCATCAGGCCGTAGGTGATGGCCAGGCCCAGCGCGGCCAGCAGCAGCACCGAGCCCAGGCTGATGCCGCTGAACACGGCGTTGATGCGGTCGCCCCACACCAGCGAGCCGTCGATGCTGGCAATGGAAGCGACGATGGCGGCCTTGACGTCCGCTTCGGTCTCGTCGGCCAAGCGCTGGTTGAGCAGCAGCTTGGTGTCGGGACTGCTGTTGGCGCCGAGCTCCTTGGCCGCAGCCAGGCGCTTGGCCTTGTCGGCGCTGGTAAGCATGCTGGCGGCGCGCACCAGCTGGAGCTGCGCCTTGATGCCGGGGTTGGTCTCGGCGGCCAGCGCCTTCTCGACCATCGGCACGCGCGATTCGTCGGGCTCCTTGAAGAGCGCCTGCGCGGCTTCGGCGCGCACCGCGTCGTCCTTGCTCGTGAGCTTGAGCGCGGCCTGCGCGGCATCGAGCGCACCGCGCATCAGGTTGTTGTTGACCACGTCCTCGGCGGTGTCGGGCACCTTCAGTTCGGCGCCGGTCACCGGGTCATAGCCTTTGTCATCCTTCATCACGAAGACCTTGTCTTCGGTGTACTTGACCGCGTCTTCCGACATGGCCTGGATGAAAGCGGCGGTTTTTTCGTCGGCTGTGAGCACGGCCTTGTTGAGCGCGGTGATGCGCGATTCGGATTCGCCGGAGGCTATGGCCTTGGCTTCGTCGGCGGTCAGCGCGTGGACGGCCGTTGCCATGAGGAGCATGGCGGCGAGTGCGCAGTGAAGGGATCGTCGAAGCATCGTGAAATTCGTGTTGCTCCCTCTCCCCCAGGGGAGAGGGTTGGGGTGAGGGCCAGCGGCCTTCCAACAGAGACGGCGGCCGAATGACCGCCGCTGCCCTCACCCCCGCCCTCTCCCCGAGGGGAGAGGGAGCAAGGCAAGGGACTTGCTGATGATTTACAGCGACTTGCCAGCCGGCTGATCCGGCTTCTTGTCGTTGCCTTCGATGTACGGGCTCCAAGGCTTGGCCTTGACCGGGCCCGGCGTCTTCCACACCACGCTGAACTGGCCGTCGGCCTTGATCTCGCCGATGAACACGCTCTTGTGCAGGTGATGGTTCTTCTCGTCCATCTTCGACACGATGCCGGAGGGCGCCGTGAAGGTCTGGCCGGCCATGGCGGCAATCACCTTGTCGGTGTCCGTGCTCTTGGCCTTCTCGACCGCCTGCTTCCACATGTGGATGCCGATCCAGGTGGCTTCCATCGGGTCGTTGGTGAGCGGCTTGTCCTTGTGGCCGGCAATGTTCTTGGCCTTGGCGTAGTCGCCCCACTGCTTGATGAACGCCGTGTTCGTCGGGTTCTTGATGGACATGAAGTAGTTCCATGCGGCCAGGTGGCCGACCAGCGGCTTGGTGTCCACGCCGCGCAGTTCTTCTTCGCCCACCGAGAAGGCCACCACGGGCACGTCCTTGGCCTTGAGGCCGGCGTTGCCGAGTTCCTTGTAGAAGGGCACGTTTGAGTCGCCGTTGATGGTCGACACCACGGCCGTCTTGCCGCCGGCCGAGAACTTCTTGATGTCGGCAACGATGGTCTGGTAGTCGCTATGGCCGAAGGGGGTGTACTTCTCGTCGATGTCGGTGTCCTTCACGCCCTTGCTCTTGAGGTAGGCGCGCAGGATCTTGTTGGTGGTGCGGGGGTACACGTAGTCGGTACCCAGCAGCACCCAGCGCTTGGCGCCGCCGCCTTCTTTGCTCATGAGGTAGTCGACGGCCGGAATGGCTTGCTGGTTGGGCGCTGCGCCCGTGTAGAACACATTCTTGGAGAGCTCTTCACCTTCGTATTGCACGGGGTAGAACAAGAGACCGTTCATTTCCTCGACCACCGGCAGCACCGACTTGCGCGACACCGACGTCCAGCAGCCGAAGATCACCGAAACCTTGTCCTGGCCGAGCAGCTGCTTGGTCTTTTCGGCGAACAGGGGCCAGTTGGAAGCGGGGTCGACCACCACGGGCTCGAGCTGCTTGCCCAGCACGCCGCCCTTCTTGTTGATGTCGTCAATGGCCATCAGCACCGTGTCTTTCAACACCGTTTCAGAAATGGCCATCGTGCCCGACAGCGAGTGCAGCACGCCGACCTTAATGGTGTCGGCGGCAAAGGCCGGCGCAGCGGAGATGCTGGCCAGGGCGACAGCGGCGGTGAGCGCCTTGAGGGTGAAACGACGTTGCATGTGGACTCCTGCTCCGGGGTGGTTGAAACCTTGTCGCCGGGCTCGCCGGACGATGGAGGGGAGTCTGCGGATTCGACCGCGCGCGAGAAATACGCCGGGTGGCGTACACGGAGGTACTCAGGGGCTGGCCTGGCCCCTAGCGGGGTATCAGGTCAAGCTCCGGCGCTGCGCGCTTGAACTGCGCCGCCGCAAAGGCCCAGACCATCCGCGTCGCGTCCGGCCCGGCCGGGTCGCTGAAAAGCAGGCTGGCGGCGCCGCCGCTCCAGGCGTGGCCCAGGCCCGCAATCTCGCACAGCGTGACCAGCGTGCGGCCCTTGCGCCGGAACTGAGTCACCCGCATGGGGTGCCGCTTGCCGCGCTGGAGCGTGCGCGCGAGGCCCGGCTTTGCGCCCACCGCCGTGGCCCACACGGCCGCGCTGTTGACGGCGTTGCTCGGCGCCACCACGGCGTCGGCATCGCCATGCAGCACCAGCATCGGCGGCAATGTCGCGAAGACGGCAGCGGCGCCCATTGCCTTTCCGACGGCGGTGGAGGGCATCGGCGGCGTGTGCTGGCCGCGCATCGCGCCCAGGGCGGTGGCCGAAGACTTGGCGGCGCCCGGCGCCACACCTGAATGCATGACCACGGCGCGAAAGCGCAGCGGGTAGCGCGTTGCCAGCAACGCGGCCATGCTGGCCCCGGCCGAGAGGCCGGCCAGCGCAATGCGCTCGCGGTCTACCGGATACAGCACGCAGGCCTGGTCGATAGCCGCCATCAGCGTGGCGGCCTCGGCGTCGGCCTTGCCCGAGCGCCGCTCATACCAATTCCAGCAGCCTTGCGGATGGGCCAGCCTGTCTTGCTCCAGGTAGAGCACCAGAAAGCGCTGCCGCACCGCGAGCGCGTTCATGCGCGTGCTGGCCGCAAAGTCGCGCCCGGTCTGGCCGCAGCCGTGCAGCATGACCATGAGCGGCAGCCTTTCGCCGGGCTTCAGCTTCAGGTCGGCCGGGCGAAAGAGGTGATAGCCCCGCGCGCCGCCTGGGCCCAACGCCATGCCGCTGAGCCAATCGCCCCGGCCCGGCGGCGGCTTGAGGCGCTTGGCGGTGGCGCGCTGCACCTGCCCCGTCACGCGCTTGCTGTTGCTCAGCGTGAGCTTGGTCAGGGCTTTCAGGTTGCGCTCATAGGCGCGGGCAAAGAGAGAAGCAGTGGTGGAGCGACGAACCATGGGCGCAGTGTGAAGGCAAAGCGCCGGGCGTCCAAACGAGGCGGTGAAGGCCTGGAGCCCCGCCCCGTGCCTCAGTAGATTTCCGGCACGATCATGCTCGCCGGCACCGGCTGGCGCAGGTAGTCGGCATGGCGCTCCCGCGCGGGCAGCTGAACCGGCGGATGCGCAACCTCCTGGTAGGGCAACTGGCCCAGCAGGTGGCTGATGCAATTGAGCCGGGCCTTCTTCTTATCGACCGCCTGCACCACCCACCAGGGCGCCTCTGGAATGTGGGTGCGCTCCAGCATGATTTCCTTCGCCTTGGTGTATTCCTCCCAGCGGCGGCGGCTTTCGAGGTCCATGGGGCTCAGCTTCCATTGCTTGAGCGGATCGTGAATGCGCCCGAGAAAGCGCATGTGCTGCTCGTCGTCGGTAATGGAGAACCAGTATTTGATGAGCTTGATGCCCGAACGCACCAGCATCTTCTCGAACTCCGGCACGGTGCGGAAGAACTCCTCGTACTCGTCGTCGGTGCAAAAGCCCATCACGCGCTCGACGCCGGCGCGGTTGTACCAGCTGCGGTCGAACAGCACCATTTCGCCGGCCGCGGGCAGGTGCGCGGCATAGCGCTGAAAGTACCACTGGGTGCGTTCGCGGTCGTTGGGCGCCGGCAACGCGGCCACGCGCGCCACGCGCGGGTTCAGGCGCTGGGTAATTCGCTTGATCACGCCGCCCTTGCCCGCCGCGTCACGGCCTTCGAAAAGAATGACCACCTTCTGCTTGCTGTGCTGCACCCAGTCCTGCAGCTTGACGAGCTCGCCCTGCAGGCGGAACAGTTCCTTGAAGTAGGCTTGCCGCGCGGCCTTGTCGGTGGCGCGGGCGGCGGGATCGAGGTCGCCGATGTTGCGGTCTTCGATCTCCAGCTCCAACTCCTCGTCATAGCTGTCGATCAAATCGCGGGCGATGCGTTGCATCAGGTCTTCGTGGTCTGGAAGTGCGCTCGTCAGCATCATGGCTAGCAAAGAGGGATGTGTGAGGTGGAACGGGGCATGCTGCACGCAGCGTATGACCGTTGCGTGACGGATTGGCGTCGGCGGACACGAGGTTGTCATATAGGTCGAACACCATCCGGGGGCACACCCCTTTGGCCTTCCTGATCCACACGCACCTTGCCGGCACTCCATGACCTGGCCGCCAACTCGTACGGCGGCGACGAAGCCGGGCTGATCTGCGGCTATTTGTTCGACGCCGCCGCGCCGGAGCCCGTGCGGTCAATCGACTCGGCGCAGGCCGCGGCGTGGCTGGGCACCGGCGCGCCGCCCTCGTCGGACTCCGCATTCTTGTGGTTGCACTTCAACCTGAGCCATGCCCAAGCCGAACGCTGGCTGCTGCGCCATACGCAGCTCTCCGACACTTTTTATGAGGCGCTGCACGAGGGCCTGCCCTCCACGCGCATCGAACGCGCCGACGATTCGCTGATTGCCGTCATCAACGACGTGCACTTCGAATTCAGCTTCGAGCCCTCGGACATTTCCACGCTCTGGATCAGCGTGGGGCCGCGCCTGGTGGTTACGGCGCGCGCCAAGCCGCTGCGCTCGGTCGATGCGCTGCGAACGGCGGTCAAGGCCGGAGACGCGCCGCGCTCGAGCACCGAACTGCTCGAGCACCTGCTGCGCGCCCAGGCCGACGTGCTGGTGAAGATCGTGCGCGGCGTCACTTCGCGCATCGACCGCATCGAGGACGAACTGCTCGCCGGCCGGCTCGACCACAAGCGCGCGCGGCTCGGCGTGCTGCGCCGGCTGCTGGTGCGGCTGCAGCGGCTGCTCGCGCCCGAGCCCGCCGCCCTGTTCCGGCTGCTTCAGGGGCCGCCGGCCTGGATGGCCGAGCCCGACGCGCAGGAGCTGCGCGGCTCCACCGAAGAATTTTCGGTGGTGCTGCGCGACATGCAGGCGCTGCAGGAGCGCATCAAGCTGCTGCAAGAAGAAATTGCCGCCAACGTCAATGAAGACAACAACCGCAGCCTGTTCGTGCTGACGGTGGTAACCGTGCTTGCGCTGCCCATCAACATCCTCGCTGGCCTGTTCGGAATGAACGTGGGCGGCATTCCGCTGGCCGAGCACAAGCACGGGTTCTGGATCGTGGTGGCCATCGTCGCCAGCTTTACCGCCGTGGCCGCATGGACGGCTTTTCGCAAGAAGCGCTAAGCCGCATCGGCTGCGGCAGTAATGCTATTTATTTAATAGCAACCACAATAGCATCCATGCGCCCGCATCGGTGTTGCAGACCCAATAGAATGATCATGTGTCCTCTATTCTCAATGCCGATCTGCACTGCCATTCCGTGGTTTCCGACGGCACGCTGACGCCCGAAGAACTGGCAGCGCGCGCCGCCGCCAACGGGGTCGAACTCTGGGCGCTTACCGACCATGACGAAGTCGGCGGCCAACACCGCGCGGCCGCAGCGGCGCGCGCCAATGGCATCCGTTACCTAACCGGCACCGAGATCTCGGTGACCTTTGCCGGCGAGACCGTGCACATCGTCGGCTTGGGCTTCGACCCGGACGACGCCGCCATGAGCCAGGGCCTCTACGACACGCGCGGAGGCCGCGGCAAGCGCGCGCAGGAAATGGCCGAGGGGCTGGCCAAGGTCGGCATTCACGGCGCTTACGAAGGCGCACTCAAGTTCGTCGGCAACCCCGAGCTGATCTCGCGCACCCACTTTGCGCGCTTCCTGGTCGAGCAAGGCCATTGCCGCGACACGCCAGAGGTGTTTCGCAAGTACCTGACCGAAGGCAAGCCTGGCTATGTGCCGCACCGCTGGGCCTCTCTGAAAGACGCAGTCCAGTGGATCACGGCCGCCAAGGGCATGGCCGTCATTGCGCACCCGGGTCGCTACAAGTTCACCGCCAACGAGGAATACGCGCTGTTCCTCGAGTTCAAGGCGCACGGCGGGAAGGCGATCGAAGTCGTCACCGGCAGCCATACGACAGCCGAATACGTCGAATACGCCGACAAGGCGCTCGAGTTCGATTTCGCCGCCTCGCGCGGCAGCGATTTCCACAGCCCCGACGAAAGCCATTGCGATCTCGGCAAGCTGCCACCGTTGCCCGGCGCGCTCACGCCGGTGTGGGAACTGCTCAGCCACCGCATTCAGCAGTGAGCCAGAGCCCCGGGCCCGGCACTGACAGCGCGGCAACGGCCGCACTGGCGAATGCCCGCGCCGCTGCGCAGCAAACGCGCGACGTCGAATCCGAACGCATCCTCGCGGGCATTGGCCTGGTGCTGGTGGCGGTGGCCTGCTTTGCCACGCTCGACACGGCCACCAAGACATCGACCGCCGCCGTGCCGATTCTCATGGGCGTGTGGTTTCGCTATGCCTTTCAGGCCGTAGCCACCACGGCGGTGCTGCTGCCCAAGCACGGCACGGCGCTGCTGCGCACTCAGCATCCGCGCTACCAGCTGCTGCGCGGCGCGCTGCTGCTGGCGTCGAGCACGCTGGCCTTCTTGAGCCTGCGCTACATGCCGCTGGCCGAGTTCACTTCCATCGTGCTGATAGCGCCGCTGGTCATTACGCTTCTGGCGGCCACCACGCTGAAAGAGCACGTTTCGGTGCTGCGCTGGGCGCTGGTGGCGGGCGGCTTTGCCGGCACCTTGGTCATCTTGCGGCCGGGCGGCGATGCATTCAGCTGGGCTGTGCTGCTGCCCATCGGGCTGGTGCTGACCAATGCATGGTTCCAGGTGCTCACAAGCAAGCTGGCGCAAACCGAGAACCCGCTCACCATGCATTTCTATACCGGCTGGGTGGGCACGTTGATCGCGTCCCTGGCGCTGCCGTTCGTTTGGACGGCCCTCCCCTCGTGGCACTGGTGGGCATTGCTGTGCCTCATGGGCTTCATGGGCACGGTGGGACACTTCATTCTTATCCTGGCCTACCAGCGCGCGCCGGCTTCCACGCTGACGCCCTACCTTTATGCCCAGATCGCCTTTGCCATGCTGGGCGGTTGGCTCGTTTTTTCACACGTGCCCGACCGCGTCTCGCTCATCGGCATTTCGATGATTGCGGTTTGCGGCGCGGCCGGCGCCTGGCTCACGGTGCGCGAGCGCCGCGTGCCCATCGAGCCGGCGGAATCGTAATCAGGAGTCTTTCATGGCCCAGTACTTCGAAGTCCACCCGGACAACCCCCAGCAACGCCTGCTCAAGCAGGCCGCCACGCTGTTGCAGCGCGGCGAGATCGTGGCCGTGCCCACCGACTCGAGCTACGCACTCGCCTGCCACCTCGACGACAAGGATGCGGTCGACCAACTGCGCCGCATCCGCCAGGTCGACGAGAAGCACCATCTCACGCTGATCTGCCGCGACCTGAGCGAGCTGGCCAACTATGCGCGCGTCGACAACAAGCAGTACCGCCTGCTGAAGGCCGCCACGCCGGGCCCCTACACCTTCCTGCTCGAAGCCACCAAGGAAGTGCCGCGGCGCGTGAGCCACCCGCAGCGCAAGACCATCGGCCTGCGCGTGCCCGACCACAAGGTGCTGCTCGAACTGCTGGCGCTGCACGGCGCGCCGCTCCTGGCCACCACCCTGATCGCACCCGGCGAAACCGAAGCACTGAACGATGCGCAGACCATTCGCGAGCGTTTCGAGAAGCAGATCGGCGCCGTCATCGACGCGGGCGCCTGCCCTTCGCAGCCCACCACCGTGGTCGACCTCACGCCCATGGGCACGGGCGACGATCCGGTCGTGGTGCGGCAAGGCCGCGGCGCGCTGGCGGTGCTTGGCCTCTGACGAGCGGCACCGAAGCTTCCAGTCTGTCTGACACAATCGCCCAGTGGATATTACAAGTCAGATTCAAACCGTATTGATCCTGGCATTGCCAGTGCTGTTTGCCATCACAGTGCCCGCAGTGGTCAGGGGTCGCACGGCGGCCCGTTTCGGTGATCACACAGCGGCAGTCATGGGTCGGCTTACGCTCAATCCGATCAAACACATCGATCCGATTGGCACGCTGCTGATTCCTATCGTTCTGTACTTCGCGACCTCGGGAGCACTGCTGTTTGGCTATGCCAAACCCATTCCGTTCGACCCGGACAATCTACGCAATCCGAAGCGCGATCTGATCTGGGTGTCACTTTCAGCGCCGGCGGCCAACTTTGCAATGGCTTTGGCATGGGCCATATTCTTCGTCGTGCTGCGGGCCATGGATATTTCCGAACCTTTTTTCGTACAAATGGCTCAGGGCGGCGTACTGGTCAACCTCGTGATGTGGGCCTTCAATCTTTTTCCACTGCCTCCGCTCGACGGTGGCCGTATCCTTGCCGGTCTGCTGCCAGATGGTCCTGTGCAGAACTTCCTTGCGCGCATCGAGCCCTACGGATTTTTCATCGTGATGGCATTGGTGCTGACAGGTGTTCTTCGAACCTTTTGGCTCAATCCATTGATGACGGCAGGGTCCGAGATCATCAAGATATTCCTCATTCCGTTCGCGGCATTAATGCTCTAAGCCCCAAGTCCATCACATGGCTTCGTCTTCTCCAGCTCCCCTGCGCGTCCTGACCGGCATCACGCCGTCCGGCACGCCGCACCTCGGCAACTACGTCGGCTCGATCCGCCATTCGGTGCGGCAGAGCGTGGCGCCAGGCGTGGAGAGCTTTTTCTTCCTGGCCGACTACCACGCGCTCATCAAGGTGCAGGAGCCGGCGCTCATCCAGCGCTCCACGCTCGAAATTGCGGCCAGCTGGCTGGCTTGCGGGCTCGACCCCGAGCGCGTGACGTTCTACCGCCAGTCGGACATTGCCGAAATTACCGAGCTCACCTGGTTTCTGACCTGCGTGACCGGCAAGGGTGTGCTCAATCGCGCCCATGCCTACAAGGCCCAGCTCGACAAGAACGTAGCCAAGGGCGAAGACCCGGATTCCGACGTGACCGCCGGCCTGTTCATGTACCCGGTGCTGATGGGTGCCGATATCCTGATGTTCAACGCGCACAAGGTGCCCGTGGGGCGCGACCAGGTGCAGCACATCGAAATGGCGCGCGACATGGCGCAGCGTTTCAACCACCAGTACGGCGAGCACTTCACGCTGCCCGATGCCGAGATCGACGATGCCGTTGCCACCCTGCCCGGCCTGGACGGCCGCAAGATGAGCAAGAGCTACGGCAACACCATTCCGCTGTTTGCGCCGCGCGGCCAACTGCAAAAGCAGATTTCGAGCATCGTCACCGACTCGCGCGCCCCCGGCGAGCCCAAGGACACCGAAGGCTCGGCGCTGTTCCAGATCTACCAGGCCTTTGCCACCGCCGAAGAAACCGAAATGCTGCGCAAGGCGTACGCCGACGGCATCGGCTGGGGCGACGCCAAGCAGATGCTGTTCGAGCGCATCGACCGCGAAGTGGCGCCGCTGCGCGCCCGCTACGACGAACTGATGAACAACCCGGCCGAGATCGAGCGCATTCTGCTTATCGGCGCCGAAAAGGCCCGCAAGCTCTCGCGCCCCTTCATGACCGAACTGCGCCATGCGGTGGGGCTGCGCAACCTTGCGGCGGGCCGCGACAAGGGCGGGGCCCGCAAGGCGGCCAAGGTCGCCAAGCCGAGTTTCAAGCAGTACCGCGAGCGCGACGGGCTGTTCTATTTCAAACTGCTCGATGCGAACGGCGCGGCGCTGCTGCAAAGCCGTGGTTTCGCGTCGCCGCAGGAAGCCGGGCGTGCGATTGCCGCCTTGCAGCAACAGCGCGGCGCAGCATTGACCGCGCTCGCCGACCAGCTGGAGCCGGTCGGCACAGAAGAATTGAGCGCCGCGAATGCGGCGCTGGAAGCACTGGCGGAGGCAACGACCGCGACCAGCGGAAGTTGATCCGGCATATGTCCATCGGCTCACCCGCCGGGGACAGACGAGAGTAGACGGGCGATCACAAAGGAAGAAAACATGAGCATTTATGTCATCGACGACCATCCCCTGATGCGCGACGCCATCGTGATGGTGTTGCGGCGCCTGCGGCCGGCCGAAAACATCGTCGAGCTCGAGCGGCTGGACAAGCTCGCGAGCTCGGTTCAGCAGCGCGGCGCGCCGACCCTTTTCTGCCTGGACCTGAAGCTGCCCGACACCAACGGCGTTTCTGGTGTGGTCGCAGTCAAGCAGGTCTATCCCAACGTGCCGATCGCCGTTTACTCGGCGGCGCCGGCTGCGGACATGGAAGACGCGTGCATCGAAGCGGGCGCCGACACCTACATCGAGAAGTCGGCCAGCTCGGCCGAACTGGCCGCTGTGCTGCGCGGCCTCTTGATGGCCGGTTCGGAAGAAGCGGACGAGCCGGCGCTGGCCAACAACAGCAAGCTGTCGAAGCGCCAGACGCAGCTGATCGCCATGCTCGACAAGGGCATGAGCAACCGCGACATCGCAACCGACCTGGAGATCAGCGAACACACGGTGAAGGTGCACCTGTGGCGCCTGTTCCGCCGCCTGGGCGTGAAGAGCCGCACGCAGGCGCTGCACTACGCGCGGACCAACGGGCTGATTTCGAGTAACTGAGGCTCGCCCCCAGTCTGCGCGCACTTCGTGTCGCTACGCCAACCCCCTACCGGGGGCAACACCTGAGGCCCGGCAAAGCCGGTTCCTCGGTGTTTCTGGAAGGGAGACTGGGGCGAATTGTTGGCTGCCGAAAACCGCGCTGGGCGCGGTTTTTTTATGGCTGCAACCGGGCTGGCAGTCAGCCGCCGCCGGAGGCGCTGACGCGGGCTTGGGCTACGGCTTCGTCGGCATCGTGCAGCGCAACGCGGAACACGCTGCCGCTGCCGAGGCGGGAGCGCACGCTGACGGGGTGGCCGAGCACGTGGGAGAGCCGGGCGACGATGGCCAGGCCGAGGCCGAAGCCGTCGGATGTGCCGGCATGGTCGGCCACCTTGTAGAACTCCAGGAAAACGTCGCGCAGGTGTTCGGGGGCAATGCCGATGCCGGTGTCCCACACTTCGATGCGCATGCCTTCGCGCGTTTGCCGCGAGGCGAGCAGCACGCCACCGTCGGAGGTGTACTTGATGGCGTTTGCGAGCAGGTTGCCGATCATGCGGCGCACGCGAATGGGGTCGGTCAGAAAGCTGCCTTCGGTCACGTGCACGCGGAAATCGAGCCCGCGGCTTTCGGCAACCGGCCGGTACTGCAGCTCGAGGTCGTGCAGAAGTTCTGCCACATCCACACGCTCGATGTGCAGGCGCACCTGGCCTGAATCGATGCGCGCCAGGTCGAACATCGAATCGAACAGCGCATTCACCGCGTGCGTGGCGCGAACGATCTTGGGCGCGAGTTCCAGCACCAGTTCGGGCTCGTTGCGCAGCCAGTCGGCATAGAGCGAGAGCGCCAATACCGGCTGGCGCATGTCGTGCGCAGCGCTGGCAAGAAAGCGGTTCTTCATGGCCACGGCAGCCACCGCGGCCTGCCGCTGCTGCGTGAGCGACTTGATCAGGATATGGTTGTGGAACAGCAGCTCCAGGCTGTTGCGCGCCGTCTCGTGAATATGCCGGCCGGCGCGCAGCAGCAAGAACCAATGCAGGATCGGCAGGATCGGCATCAAAAAGCCGTACTGGAAATGCGGCTCCACGATGTTGATGCTCACCAGCCGGATCAGCACCGCCCCGAGCATCGTAATGAACAGGGTGTTGACGTAGCGCTTGAGCAGCGGCGGGTGCAGCGCCAGCCCGTTGAGCGGGAACGTGCCCACGCCGGCCACGATGAGCCAGCTCATGAACTGGTTGACCTGCGGCGTGCGCTCGAAGAACAGCAGGATCGATGCGCCCCATACGATGGCGCTGGTGCTCCACACGAAGCCGTAGCGCTCGGTGAACTGCAACTGCGCCGCGGCGCTCCGGCCGGCGTAGCGCACCGCATAGACCCTGGCCCCCCACGCGCGGAAACCAGTGGCAGCGAAGCCGAAGGCAAGCCACGTGAGCAACTCCCAATGGGGCACGTAGCTCCAGTTCAGGCCAACCATCAACGGCATGAGCGCCGCCGACACGATGTAGGAGCCGCGCGCAGAGCGCATCAGGCTGCGGATCAGCTCGCCGCGCACCCACGATTCGGCCTCGTCAGCCGAAGCCGGGACCGGTGTCACGCTTGCGATCGACGCATTGGCCATGTGGCGCTTCGCCCCCTCTTTATTCGACTACAGGAAATCCCTCAGCATGCCGGGCATGAAGAGGTGGCGATCTTAACGGCCCGATGCCGCTGTTTTGGGGGAAGAACGGGGTGCGGAGCGCACGAGGCAAAACGATTCTGCCGGCACGAAAACGAAAGTCTCCGCTTTGGGTCGCACAGCCGCCTGCAACGGTGCCGCGTCTGGCCGGTTGCTGCCTCAGTACTCCTCGGGAAACAGCAAGCGAGTGCTGGCCCTGTTTCCGCCGCGGCTGGCAGCCTCCGTGACCACCCAGACCACGACATGCCCGACCACGTGGACTCCCATCAGCCGCGCGCCTGACGTCAGGGCTCGATCATTGGCTTTCGCTTCGTTGTGGCCCACGCTGCCCCAGTCGCCGTACTGGTGGCGAGACAACAGAGCCGCCGGGCAGATCGCATGCTTCGCTAGAAATGCCAGGACGGCCGGCGTAATCACCACCGCGCCGGTGTCGAACAGAGGCGCGGCGGCCTTGAGGACTTCAGTGCCTCGCGCGGGCGGAGATACGCGGTCGATAGGCATCAAGGCTCCGGCGGTAGAAAGGCAAAGAAGTCGACAGGCAGAACGGGAACACGTACTATAGTCGCTGGCGTACTATAGTGCGCCCCCGGAAACTGCAGGCCGATGCCGCAGTCCGCAATTGATCCGTTCGAACAAGCCTTGCGGCGGATGTTCGCGAACGCCATCAGCAAGTGCCGCAGGGATCTCGACCTCAGCCAGGAGGCGCTTGCCGAGCTGACCGACATGAGTACGAGCTACATCAGCCTCCTGGAACGCGGGCAGCGCAATCTGACGATATTGGCCGCCTCCAGAATTGCCAACGCCTACGGCATGAAGCTGTCCGACTTTGTGGCTCTGGCGGAGACCTATGGCGAAGGCGGGTGAAACGGATCCCCCGGCAAGTTCCGAAAGCCAGACGGACCTGGCAACCAAGGAAGAAGTCCAGATTGGCTTTGGTGACGCGGTTCGGTCGTTGCGCGGTGACGCTGAACTGACGCAAGAACAACTTGCCGCATCTAGTGAAATGCACGTGACCTACATCAGCCAGATTGAACGGGGGCTCACGAATTTCTCGCTGTTCAACCTCTACCGGATCGCTTTCGCGCTGGAAATCTCGCCGGCAAGATTGTTGGAGGAGGCCGGCAGGCAACAAACCGGTTCAGGTACGCATTCGACAGGAAGGTAGGGATCGGCCTGCTTGCGAGCTGCCGGCGATGAGTCTGGTGTTCTTGACTCTGGCCCCGCTCCGAGGGGAACAGGCAAAAAAATAGCCCCTTTGCGGGGCCATTCTTGGAGGAGAGGGAGGGATTCGAACCCTCGGTACTATCGCTAGTACGCCTGATTTCGAGTCAGGTACATTCGACCACTCTGCCACCTCTCCGGTGCTGTCGAGCCTGCGATTCTAGCAGACAAAAACGGGGCTTTTGAAGCCCTGGGCGTCAGGCGCGCAACACTTCCAGCCCGCCCAGGTAGGGCCGCAGCGCCGCGGGCACGTTGATCGAGCCGTCTTCGTTCTGGTGGTTTTCCAGCACCGCGACCAGCGTACGGCCCACGGCCAAGCCCGAGCCGTTGAGCGTGTGGACCAGTTCGTTCTTGCCCTGCGCATTCTTGAAACGGGCTTGCAGTCGGCGGGCCTGGAAGGCTTCGCAGTTCGAAACCGAGCTGATCTCGCGGTAGGTGTTCTGCGCCGGCAGCCACACCTCGAGGTCGTAGGTCTTGGTGGAGCCAAAGCCCATGTCGCCGGTGCACAGCAGCACCACGCGGTACGGCAGTTCCAGCGCCTGCAGCACGGCTTCGGCGTGGCCGGTCATCTGCTCGAGCGCGTCGTAGCTCTTTTCGGGGTGCACGATCTGCACCATCTCGACCTTGTCGAACTGGTGCTGGCGGATCATGCCGCGCGTGTCGCGCCCGGCGCTGCCGGCTTCGGAGCGGAAGCACGGCGTGTGGGCTGTCAGCTTGATTGGCAGCTGAGCCTCGGGCACGACTTCTTCTCGCACGAAGTTGGTCAGAGGTACTTCGCTGGTCGGGATGAGGTACAGCGCCGAGTGGTCGGGCGCGGGTTCTCCGTCTTGCCCGCCCTTCTTGGCCGCGAACAGGTCGCCTTCGAACTTGGGCAGCTGGCCGGTGCCGCTGAGCGTGGCGGCGTTGACGATGTACGGCACGTAGCACTCGGTGTACCCATGCTTCTCGGTCTGGGTGTCGAGCATGAACTGCGCGAGCGCGCGGTGCAGCCGGGCAATCGGCCCCTTCATCACGGAGAAGCGCGAGCCCGAGAGCTTGGCGCCCATTTCAAAGTCGAGCCCGAGCGGTGCGCCCAGGTCGACATGGTCTTTTGGCGTGAAGGTCAGCGGCGCGGCATTGGCGCCGGCTCCGCCCTGGGGACTCCAGCGGCGCATTTCGACATTGCCCGTTTCGTCTTCGCCGATCGGCACGCTCGCGTGCGGCAGGTTCGGCACTGCCAGCAGCAAGGCATGCAGTTCGGGCTGGATTTCTTCCAGGCGCTTGGACTGCGATTCCTGCTCGGCCTTGAGCGCGTTGACCTCGGCCATCAGCGCATCGACCGATTCGCCCTTGGCCTTGAGCGGGCCGATCTGCTTGTTCAGCGTGTTGCGGCGGGCCTGGATTTCCTCGGTGCGGGTTTGCAGCGTCTTGCGCTCGGCCTCGAGCGCGGTGAACGCCGAAACGTCGAGGTAAGGCTGGTTCTTCTTGCGTTTTTCGAGGCCGGCCACAGCGGAGGCCAAATCTTTGCGGAGCAGGGTGATGTCGAGCATAGGGAGATTTTAGGTGTCCCGTCGCATCGTGCTCCCACCTGCGCCGTCAGCCGACCGTAGCCGGATCGACATTCGCCCCGCAGACGATGAGGCACACTTTCTCGCCTTCGCGCGGCACGTAGGCGCCGGTCTGCAGTGCTGCCAGCGGTAGTGCGGCGGCGGGCTCGACGGCCAGCTTCAGTTCCTTCCACAGCCACTGCTGGGCGGCGCGGATGGATTCGTCGGACAGCAGCAGCGCGTCCTTCACGTATTTCTGGGTAATTTCCCACGAGATGGCGCCAATGCGCCGCGCGCCGAGCGAATCGGCGGCAATGCCGCCCACGTCGACATCGACCGGCTCGCCGGCCTGGCGGGCGCGGAAAAGCGTCGGCGCTTTTTCGGGCTCCAGCGCCACCACGCGGGCGCGCTGTTCGAACCAGCCGGCCAGGCCGCCGATCAGGCCGCCGCCGCCCACGCTCACCAACACTGAATCGGGCAGGCCGCCCTGCGCTTCGATCTCGACGCCCAGCGTGCCCGCACCCGCCACCACCTCCGGCTGGTCGTAGGCATGGGTCAGCAAGGCGCCGCTTTCCTTCTGGCGGACCAGGCAGGCAGCCAGCGCGTCGGGGTACAGCTCGCCGACCACGACCACCTCGGCACCCAGCGCGCGCAAACGGGCGCGCTTGGCTTCGGGCGAGACGCCGGGCAGGAACACCTGGCAGCGCACGCCCAGCGCCTTGGCCGCCGCCGCGGTGGCAATGCCGGCATTGCCGCCCGAGGCCACGACCACGCCGCTTTCGGGAATGTCGTTGGCCAGCAGGCGGTTCATCATGCCGCGCGCCTTGAAGCTGCCGCTCACCTGCATGTGCTCGAGCTTGAGCCACACCTCCACGCCCGGCACCTCGATGCCGAAGGCGGAGGCCGGCAGCTTCCAGAGCGGGGTTTCGCGCAGGAAATGGGCGGCGCCTACGCGCAGCCTGCGGGAGGCGCTCTCCGTTTCAAGGCGCCAGTTCGTCGTTTGATTGTTCAAGAGATGTGTCCCGGGGGAGGAATGTCGTCGAGCTTGAGGCCCTTGGGGAGCGGAAACTTGATAGTCTCCTCGATGCCGTCCATCTTGCGAACCGACACCGCGCCGAGCGCCCTCACGCGTTCGATCACCTCGCGTACCAGCACTTCAGGCGCCGAGGCGCCGGCCGTCAGGCCTACCCGGGTCTTTCCTTCGAACCACTCCGGCTTGAGCTCTTCGGCCGAATCGACCATGTAGCTTTCGGTGCCCAGGCGCTGTGCCAACTCGCGCAGCCGGTTGCTGTTGGAGCTGGTGGGGCTGCCGACCACGATCACCAGGTCGACCTGGGGGCTCAATATCTTCACCGCGTCTTGCCGGTTCTGCGTGGCGTAGCAGATGTCCTGCTGCTTGGGCTCGCGCACCATCGGAAAGCGCGCGCGCACGGCGGCCGCGATTTCGGCGGCATCGTCCACGCTGAGCGTGGTTTGCGTCACCACGGCAAGTTTTTCGGTCTGCGCGGGCGACACCGTCGCCACGTCTTCCACGTCTTCGACCAGGTGGATGCCGCTGGAGAGCTGGCCCATGGTGCCTTCGACCTCGGGGTGCCCCTTGTGGCCGATCATGATGAACTCGTAGCCTTCCTTGGCGAGCTTGGCGACCTCGACGTGCACCTTGGTCACCAGCGGGCAGGTGGCGTCGAAAACGTCGAAGCCGCGGTCGCGCGCCTCCTGCTGCACCGCCTTGCTCACGCCATGGGCGCTGAACACGAGCGTGGCACCGGGCGGCACGTCGGCCAGGTCTTCGATGAAGATCGCGCCCTTGGCCTTGAGCTCGTTCACCACATAGGTGTTGTGCACGATCTCGTGGCGCACGTAGATGGGGGCGCCAAACTTGGCCAGCGCGCGCTCGACAATTTCGATGGCGCGGTCCACGCCAGCACAAAAGCCGCGCGGCTCGGCAAGAACGACTTCTTCGAGGCCCTTGTTCATAGAACTCCGATCAGCCGCACCTCGAAGGTCACGGGCTGTCCGGCCAAGGGGTGGTTGAAGTCGAAGCGCACCGCGGTCTCGTTCGATTCGACCACCGCGCCGGCGTAGCTGCCCATGCCGTCGGGCGTGGGGAACTGCACCACGTCGCCGACCGCGTATTGCTCGTCGGGGTCGCCCATCTGGGCCAGCAGCTTCCTAGCCACCCATTGCTGCATTTCAGGGTTGCGCTCGCCGAAAGCCTCGCCTGCGGGCAGCTCGAAGGTGGCATGCGTGCCCTCTTCCAGGCCCATGAGCCGCTGCTCCATGGCCGGCGAAAGCTCGCCGGTGCCCAGCGACAGGGTCGCGGGCTTGTCGGCGAAAGTGTTGATGATGTCGCCCGCCGGACCGGCCAGCCGGTAATGCAGGGTAAGGAACGAGCCGGAAGTCACGACGTGGGACATGGGTGCAGCGGAGGTAGGCAAAGACAAGGTGGGTGTCCCGATAAACTGGACTGCATTTTAAGGAGCCGGGGCTTCCACCCGCTCTTTCAAGGTTTCACCAGGTTTTCGATGGCATTCAAGGATCTCCCCGCCCACGCCCGCCCGCGCGAAAAGCTCATCGCGCGAGGCGCCGCCGCGCTGGCCGACGCCGAACTGCTGGCGTTGCTGCTGCGCACAGGCGTTGCCGGAAAAAACGTGCTCCAGCTCGCCCAGGAGCTGCTCGACCACTTCGGCGGCCTTTCGGGCCTGCTGCAGGCCGGCGCCGACGACCTGAAGGTGATCAAGGGCATGGGCGGCGACGCCAAGCGCGCCGAGCTCATTGCGGTGCTCGAACTGGCGCGCCGCGCCATGGCCGAGCGGCTGAAGGAGCGCGCGGTCTTCGATTCGCCCGGGGCCGTGAAGGAGTATCTGCAGATGCACATCGGGTCGCGCCCGTACGAGGTGTTTGCGGTGCTGTTTCTCGATGCGCAGCACCGGCTGATCGTGCTCGAAGAACTGTTTCGCGGAACGCTCGCCCAGACCAGCGTCTACCCGCGCGAGGTGGTCATGCGCGCGCTGCACCACAACGCTGCGGCCGTGGTGCTTTCGCACAACCACCCGAGCGGCAGCATCGAGCCCTCGCGCGCCGACGAATCCCTGACGCAAACGCTCAGGGCGGCGCTTTCATTGATCGACGTGCGCGTGCTCGACCACGTGATCGTCAGCGCCGGCCAGAGCTTTTCAATGGCCGAGAAAGGGCTGCTCTGATGGCTTCCCGCACGCCGCCCATCAAGAACCTGGCAGACCTGAAGCAGGTGCAGCGCGCGCTGGCCGAAACCCGCGAGCGCGAGGCGGCCGCCGCAGCCGCCAAGGCCGCGGCCGAACGCAAGCGCGCGGCTGAAAAAGACCTCTTCACGCGCGCCATCGGCGCCACGGAGCCGCTCCGCCGCAAGGCGGCCGTGGTGCCGCTTGCGCCGGAGCCGCCCGCGCCCATCCCCGTGCAGCACCAGCTCGACGAACAGCGCGTGCTGCGCGAATCGCTTTCCGACGAGTTCGACGTAACCACCCTGCTCGATGTCGACGACGCCATGAGCTTTCGCCGCCCGGGCATCGGCACTGACGTGACCGCACGGCTGCGCAAGGGCGACTGGAGCATCCAGGCGCAAATCGACCTGCACGGCCTGCGCAGCGACGAGGCCCGCGAGGCGCTCGGCGGGTTCATTCGCAACGCGTACAAGCAGGGCCTGCGCTGCGTGCGCGTGGTGCACGGCAAGGGCTTGGGGTCACCCGGCAAGCAGCCGGTGCTCAAGACAAAAGCGCAGCGCTGGCTCATCCAGAAAAACGAGGTGCTGGCCTTCGTGCAGGCCAAGCCCGCGGAGGGCGGCGCAGGTGCGCTGGTGGTGCTTTTGGCGCCAGCGCGGCGCTGACGCTGAACGCTGCGCTGCGGCTTAGGTCAGGTGGTTCTTCAGCGGAACCGACGCATCCGCCACCGCCGCCGCATCCGGACTGCGCCCTGCCCCGAGCAGCTTGCGGCTCATCATGTGATCGACCGGCGCATTGACCGATTCGACGCACACCAGCTGTCCATCCACATAGTGGAAAAGAGAGAACGCGTCGGGCTTGGGCCCGGCGCGCCGCACGCTCGTCAGCCCCGGAGTCCCCTCGGCCGGCATCAGGCCGACCATCTGCAGCCGCAGGCCGCCCTGGTCCGACCAGAACCACGGCACCACGTCGTGCGGCCGCGCGGCGCCGGTCAGCGTGGCCACGGCCGTGCGCGCCTGGTCGTTTGCGTTCTGCACCGACTCCAGCCGCAGCGCGCGGCCTGCGCGCCGATCGGGGAAGCGCGTGCAATCGCCTACTGCGAGCACGTCGGCCGCGCTGGTCTGCATATGGCTGTCGACCACGATGCCGTCCGCGCATTCGATGCCCGCAGCCTGCGCCAACGCGGTTTCAGGCACAGCGCCAATGCCGAGCAGCAGCAGGTCCACCGGCTGCTTCGCACCGTTGACCTGAATGGACAGCAGCCGGTCGCCTTCGACCTCGAACGCACCGGTACGCGCACCAAGCACGATGTCGATGCCCGCCGCGCGATGCGTTGCGAGCACGTGCGCCGACAGCTCGGGCGACACGGCTCGGCCCAGGAGGCGCGGCGCGCTTTCGATCACCTGCACACGCTTGCCGAGGGCATTGGCGATGGCCGCCACTTCAAGCCCGATGAAGCCGCCGCCCAGCACGGTGACCTGCTGGGCTTCAGTCAGCCGCTCGCGCAGGCGGTGCGCCTCGTCGGCGGCGCGCAGGGTCGCAACGTTTTCAAGGCCCGGCTTCAGGTCGGGCATCTGGCGTGCACGCGTGCCGGTGGCCAGCACCAGCCGCTCCCATGGCAGAACGGCACCCGAGCGCAGCGTGACGGTGTGCGCCTCGCGGTCGATGGCTACGGCCGCATCGCCCAGGTGCAGCGTGATGCCCGCTTCGCGGTACCAGTCGGCGGCCTTGTGCGGTTGCCTGGTTTCCTCGGCACTCTTGAGAAATGCCTTGGAAAGCGGCGGCCGGTGGTACGGCTCGCACGCTTCCTCGCAAACCAGGTGCACGCGCGCGCCCTGCCCGGCTTCAGCCAGGCCCGCGCAAAGCTGGGCCGCGGCATGGCCGCCGCCGATGATGACGATTGAATTCATTGAAGAGAGTCTCTTTCGGAGTCGTTGTCTGTCTTATTGCTCACCGCGATTGCGCATCCAGTCCGCGGTCTGGAAGAACGAATCGCGCAGCCTGGCGCGCAGCCCCTCGGGCACGCCGGTTTCGCCCATTGCCTGGTCCATGCAGGCCAGCCACTGGTCGCGCTCCTTGATGCCGATGCTGTGCCCGCCAATGCTCTGCGGCAGATGCCGCGCGCGCAGCATCGGGTGGCCGAAGCGGTCGGTGTAGTGCTGCGGCCCGCCGAGCCACCCGCACAAGAACCAGAAGAGTCGCTGGCGCGCGTTGTCTAGGCTGGTGCCGTGCACCGCGCGCAGTTGCGCATAGGCGGGGTCGAGCTCCATCAGGTCGTAGAAGCGGTCGACCAGCGCCTGTACCTTGGGTTCGCCGCCGATCCATTCGAAGGGGGTGTCGACGGGGGGCTTTTCGTGAATCTGCATGGCGGGAGTATCCCTCCAGCCGCGCTCCGGGGCCGCACGCGGCTTGAATTCTTGCGAATCCAGTACCGGCATCAGGACCATTCGGCCACCCATATGTATATGTCGATTGGGGATTTAATAATCCACGGTTTTATTGATATGGTGCCGTCCTGTTTTCCAAGAAGGAGAAGAACATGCGCTTGAACCTCATTGCCGCGGCCCTCGCCGCCTCCGCCCTCTTCACGGGCATTGCCGCCCATGCAGACCAGCTTGCCGACATCAAGAAAAAAGGCGAACTCGTGGTGGGCGTGCTCGGCACCGACGAGCCCGCGACCTTCATCGATCCGAAGACGCGCCAGATCGTCGGCTACGAAGTCGACCTGGTGAACGCCATCGCGAAGAAGATCGGCGTCAAGCCGGTGCTCAAGCAGATTGCCGTGGCCGCGCGCATTCCCGAGCTGCAGCAGGGCCACGTGGACCTGGTGGCCGCCGGACTCACGCACAACAAGGAGCGCGAGGCGCAGATCGACTTTTCGCTCACCACCTTCGTCACCGGCCAGAAGGCCATCGTGAAGAAGGACAGCGGCATTACCGACGTGCCGCAACTGGCCGGCAAGAAGGTGCTGACCATCCGCGGTGGCACGCAGGAGCCGAACATCCGCAAGGCCGTGCCCACCGCCGAAGTGGTGACCTTCGACACGAGCCAGCAGGCCTTCCAGGCGCTGCAGCAGGGCAAGGGCGTGGGCTATGTGGACGACGAGGCCGCGCTGCTGCGCAGCTACGCCAAGCTCGGCCCGCAGAAGGCCAAGTACGTGGTGCTCAAGCAGAACCTGAGCACCGAGGCACTGGCCATCGGCATCAAGAAGGGCGAGAGCGGCCTGAAGGCGGTGGTGGACGACACGCTGCGCGAGCTGGAGAAGTCGGGCGAAGCGCAGAAGATCTTCGTCAAGTGGTACGGGCCGAACACGGCGTCGGGCTTCCAGACGCGGGACTTCAAGTTCGAGAGCGACAAGATCGACTGACCCCGCGTTTCTCCTTCCCCTTTTGGGGGAAGGCAGGGATGGGGGCTGACAGCTTTCGCACAGGCGCGACACATTCAGCGCCGTCGTGCCCCCACCCCAACCCTCCCCCAGCGGGGGAGGGAGCAAATCCCATCGCGGCGGTGATACTGTCGCCCCTCATGCCCCTGTTCGACTATTCGCTGCTGCTCACCGGCCAGTACCACGACATGCTGGTCGCGGGCCTGCTGCTTTCGCTGCAGTTGCTGGCAGCCTCTTTGCTGCTCGCCCTGCCCATCGCGCTGGTGGTGGCGCTGCTGCGCCTTTCTCCGCTTGCCCCGCTGCGCTGGCTCGGCTTTGCGTACGTGGAATCCATCCGCAACATTCCGCTGCTCGCGCACATGCTGTTCTGGTACTTCGGCGCGCCCGAGCTGCTGCCCGAGGGCATCAAGCAGTGGCTGTATGAAGGCCACATCGAAGCGTACAGCGCCATCATCGCGCTGGCGCTCTACACAGCCGCCTTCATGGCGGAAGACATCCGCAGCGGCATTCGCGCGATTCCCGCGGTGCAATTCGAGGCCGGCCGCGCGCTGGGCTTCGGCTTCATGGGCACCATGCGCCGCGTGGTGCTGCCGCAAGCGCTGCGGGTGACGGTGCCGCCGCTCATCTCGCAGACGCTGAGCCTGTGGAAGAACACCTCCATCGCCACCGTGATCGGCGTGGCCGAGCTGATGTACCAGGCCGGGCAGGTCGAGAGCGCGACATTCCGCAGCTTCGAGTCGTTCGCATTCGCGAGCGCGGCCTACCTGACCGTGTCGCTCGCGATCACGGGGCTGGCCACCTGGTACCACCACCGCTTTCCGGTAAGAACCATCTAGAGCGGCTGGCCAGATGCTCGAAATCATCAACGACTACTGGGTGTACTTCCTCATCGGGCAGTACCCGAACGGGCCGCTCGGCGGGCTGGTGCTCACGCTGCTGCTTGCCTCCTGCGGGCTGGTGCTCGCGCTGCCGCTCGGCATCGTGCTTGGCCTCGCGCGCGTGAGCCCGTGGCGCTGGCTGCGCTGGCCGGTAACGGGCTTCGTCTTCGTGGTGCGCGGCTTGCCGTTGCTGATGGTGATCTTCTGGGCCTACTTCTTCCTGCCCAGCGTCACAGGCGTGAAGACCGACCAGTTCACCACCATGCTGATCGCGCTCGTAATCTTCGACGCGGCCTACCTGGCCGAAATCGTGCGCGCCGGCATCCAGGGCCTGCCGCGCGGGCAGATGGAAACCGCGCGTGCGCTGGGCCTGGGCTACGGCCGTGCGATGCGGCTGGTGGTGCTGCCGCAGGCCCTGCGCAGCATGCTGCCCTCGCTGGTGAACCAGTTCGTCTCGACCATCAAGGAAACCTCGCTCGGCTACATCATCGGACTGGCCGAGGTGTCGTTCATCGCCACGCAGATCAACACGCAGGTGTTCACCAAGCCGGCCCAGATCTACCTGATCCTGGGCCTGACCTATTTCATTCTCTGTTTCGGGCTGTCGCGCTTCGCCTACTGGCTCGAACGCCGGCTCGCGCGGCGCGGCATGTCCATCGCCGACCCCGCCACGGCTCCCAAGGTGTCCGCATGATCGAACTCCAGAACGTCAACAAGTGGTATGGCAGCTATCACGCCCTGGTCGACATCAATGAGACCATCCACAAGGGCGAAGTGGTCGTGGTGTGCGGGCCCTCCGGCTCGGGCAAGTCGACGCTGATCCGCACCTTCAACCGGCTGGAGCCGATCCAGTCGGGCCGCATCCTCATCGAAGGCAAGGACATCCACGCGCCGGGCACCGACGTGAATGCGTTCCGCTCGCGCATTGGCTTCGTGTTCCAGCAGTTCAACCTGTTTCCGCATCTCACCGTGCTGCAGAACTGCACGATGGCGCCCATGCAGCTGCGCGGCCTCTCGCGCAAGGAAGCCGAGGAGCGCGCAATGGCACTGCTGCAGCGCGTGGGCCTGGCGCACAAGGCGAATGCGTGGCCGAGCGAACTCTCTGGCGGCCAGCAGCAGCGCGTGGCCATTGCGCGCGCGCTCGCCATGCAGCCGCCGCTGATGCTGTTCGACGAGCCCACCAGCGCGCTCGACCCCGAGATGGTGGGCGAGGTGCTGCTGGTGATGCGCGATCTCACGCGCGACGGCATGACCATGGTCTGCGTCACGCATGAGATGGGCTTTGCGCGCGAGGTGGCCGACCGCGTGCTGTTCATGGACGAAGGCAAGGTGCTAGAGCGCGCAACGCCCGACGACTTTTTCAACCGGCCGCAGCACCCGCGCGCGCAGCAGTTTCTTTCGGACATCCGTTCGCCGTTCTCGCGCGGCGCATGACATGCTCTCCACGCCCATGACAGACACGCAGACTCTTCCGTTGATCGATGTCGCGCCGCTCGTGGCCGGCGCGCCTGAACGCGACCGTGTGGCCGCGCAGATCGGCGCCGCGTGCCGCGCGCACGGCTTCTTCTATGTCACCGGCCACGGCATCGACCCCGCGCTGGTGCAGCGGCTCGAACTGCTGAGTCACCGCTTTTTCGAGTTGCCCGAAGAAACCAAGATGCAATGGCGCATGGCACTGGGCGGGCGCGCGTGGCGCGGCTACTTTCCGCTCGGCGGCGAGCTGACCTCGGGCCGGCCCGACTGGAAGGAAGGCCTGTACCTGGGCACCGAACTGCCGGCCACGCACCCGTTGGTGCAGGCAAAAACGCCGGTGCATGGGCCGAACCTGTTTCCCGACGTGCCGGAATTTCGCGAAACCATCCTCGACTACATGACGGCCGTGACGCAGTTGGGCCACCGGCTGATGGAGGGTATCGCGCTGAGCCTCGGCCTGCCCGCCACGTATTTCGCCGAGCGCTACACCGCCGATCCCTTGGTCTTGTTCCGCCTGTTCAACTACCCCTCGCAGCCCGTGCCCGAAGGCCTGGACGTGCAATGGGGTGTTGGCGAGCACACCGACTACGGCCTGCTCACCATCCTGCACCAAGACGATGTGGGCGGCCTTGCCGTGCACACGCCAGGCGGCTGGATCGACGCACCGCCGATCGCCGGATCGTTCGTCTGCAACATCGGCGACATGCTCGACCGCATGACGGGCGGGCTCTACAAATCGACCCCGCACCGCGTGAAGCGCAACACCTCGGGGCGCGACCGGCTTTCGTTTCCGCTGTTTTTCGATCCGAATTTCGAAGCCCGCGTGCAGCGCATCGAAGGGCTCCAAGGTGCAGAGGCGCTCGACGACAGCGCCGAGCGCTGGGATCGCGCCAACGTGCACGCCTTCAGCGGCCGCTATGGCGACTACCTGCTCGCCAAGGTGTCGAAGGTGTTCCCGCAGCTGCGCGACGAAGTGCTCTGAGCCGGCAGGTCAGGCGCGCTCCGGCGCCCGCGTGGGAAACCACAGCGGCACATGCGCCATGGCGTCGTGCAGCGAATCGAGCACACGAAACGCCTGCCCGATGATCAACTCCGGCGGGTGCTTGAGGTCCGGCACGATGACGACGCGCAGGCCCGCGGCCAGCGCCGCCTTGGCGCCGTTCTCGCTGTCCTCAAAAGCGACGCATTCCGCCGGCTCCACGCCGAGGCGCTCTGCCGCAAGCAGGTACAGCGCCGGATCGGGCTTGGCGCGGGCCACTTCGTCGCCGCCCGCAAAAGCCTCGAAATGGTGCAGCACATCGAGGCTGCCGAGGCAGGCCTGGATCTGCCCGCTAGAGGACGATGAGGCAACCGCGCAGCGTGTGCCGCGTCCGCGCAAGGCGGTGAGCAGCTCGGCCGCGCCGGGCTTGATGGGGAAGAGTGGCCGCAGGTCGCCGTCGGCGCGCTGCAGCCGTAGCGCGGCGGTCACTTGCGTCGCCGCATGCTGGTAGGCGGCCGCGCCGCCGAGCAGCGCAGCAAGGATCTGCTTCGACTCAACCATGGCCAGCCCCACGCATTGCAGGTACTGGGCGTGCGAAAGCTCGATGTCGAGCGTGCGGGCGGCTTCGATCCAGGCGGCCATGATGGGCCGCTCCGAATCGATGAGCAGCCCGTCCATGTCGAAAATTGCGGCGGCGAACATGAGGCGAATCCTAAGCCAGCCCGCGTTGCGGCGCCTGAAACGCAAAAGGGGCCGACCGGCCCCTTTTTTTCGAACACCCGCGTTTGACGGAGATCAGTCCCGCACCAGCGCCCGGTTCAAGCCCAGGGCCGCCAGGGTGCCGACCGCGCCCGAGAGCAGGTAGACGCTGACATACGCCAGCCCGAAATTCGCCGACAGGCCCAGCGCCACCAGCGGCGCGAAGGCCGCACCGATGAGCCAGGCCAAGTCGGCCGTGAGGGCCGCGCCGGTGTAGCGGTACTTGGGTTCGAAGTTCGAGGTCACCGCGCCAGCGGCCTGGCCGTACGACAGGCCCAGCAGCACGAAGCCCAGCAGAATGAAGATGTCCTGCCCGATGCGGCCGCCGTCGAGCAGCGTGGGCGCAAAGCCGCTGAACACCGCGATCATCGCGGCCAGGCCGCCCAGCGTGAAACGCCGTCCCACGCGGTCGGCAATCAGGCCCGAGGCCACGATACCGCCAGCGCCCAGCACTGCGCCGATCATCTGCACCACCAGGAATTCGGTGATCGACTGGTCCGAATACAGCGTGATCCACGACAGCGGGAACACCGTGATCAGGTGGAACAGCGCATAGCTCGCCAGTGCCGCGAACGCGCCGATGAGCAGGTTGGCGCCTTGCGAGCGGGTCAGCTCCAGAACGCTGGTGGGCTGCAGCTCGCGCTCTTCGAGCAGGCGCGAGTACTCATCAGTAGCCACCAGCCGCAGGCGCGCGAACAGCGCTACCACGTTGATCGCGAACGCCACATAGAAGGTGTAGCGCCAGCCCCAATCGAGAAAGTCCTTGAGCGCCAGGCTGCCGTAGAGATACGCAAAAAGCGCGCTGGCCACGAAGAAGCCGAGCGGCGCACCGAGCTGGCCGAGCATGGCGTACCAGCCGCGGCGGTTCTGCGGCGCATTGAGCGCCAGCAGCGAGGGCAGCCCGTCCCACGAGCCGCCGAGCGCCAGGCCCTGGGCAAAGCGGAACACCGACAGCAGCACGATGGATGTGAACCCGATGCTCGCGTACCCCGGCAAGAAGGCGATGCCGGCGGTGGAGGTTCCCAGAAGGAACAGCGCAATGGTCAGCTTGGCCTCTCGCCCGAACCGCCTCTGGATGCTCATCGAAATGACGGTTCCGAATGGCCGTGCAATGAAGGCGAACGAAAAAACCACGAAGGCGTAGAGGGTTCCTTCGAGGCGCGCCTCGAACGGAAAGAACACCGCCGGAAACACCAGCACCGAGGCAATGCCGTAAACGAAGAAATCGAAGTATTCCGATGCCCGCCCGATGATCACGCCGACGGCGATTTCGCCCGGCGCGATGTGGGAATGCTCGTCGCCCTGCCGGGCGCCGTTGTCGGACGTGTTCGGCACCGGCGGTGCGCCTTGCGGAAGGATGCTGGACGTCGTCGTCATTGCGTTTTGTAATTCGGGTGTCACGTGCAGTGACAAAGGTAGACCATGAACAGGGAGGCTCCAAGCGTCTCACCGAACGGGGATTCCCGCCATAGGACAAAACGTCCAATAGCGGGGCGCAACCTTTGGTCGTAGATTGTGGGGTCTTTGCGCAGCCCCTGCACTTCTTTCTTTCGGCATGCCCACCCTCAAATCTCTTCGGCGATGGTCCCTGTTGCTCCCCCTTGCCTTGCTGGCAGGCTGCAACACGGTGCTCATGAATCCTTCCGGCGACATCGCCAATCAGCAGGGGCGGCTCATCGTCGTCTCGACCGTGCTGATGCTGATCATCATCGTTCCGGTGATCGCGCTGACGCTCTTCTTTGCCTGGCGCTATCGCCAGTCGAACAAGGAGGCCGACTACAGCCCCGACTGGGACCACTCCACCCAGCTCGAGCTCGCGATCTGGGGCGCGCCGCTCCTGATCATCATTGCGCTGGGCGCAATCACCTGGATCAGCACGCACACGCTCGACCCGTACCGGCCGCTGAGCCGGCTCGACGCCGAGCGCCCGATTCCCGCCGAAGCCAAGCCGCTGGTGGTCGAAGTGGTGGCGCTCGACTGGAAGTGGCTCTTCATCTACCCCGAGCAGGGTTTTGCCACGGTGAACGAAATGGCCGCGCCGGTCGACCGGCCGATCACTTTCAAGATCACGGCCTCTTCGGTGATGAACTCCTTCTTCATTCCCGCGCTGGCCGGGCAGATCTACGCCATGCCGGGCATGGAAACCAAGCTGCACGCGGTCATCAACAAGCCCGGTGAGTTCGAGGGCTTCTCGGCCAACTACAGCGGCGCCGGCTTCTCGGGCATGCGCTTCAAGTTCCACGGCCTGAGCAACGCCGACTTCGACCAGTGGGTGCAGAAGGTCAAGGCCGGCAAGGACGGCGAACTCACGCGCGAGCAGTACAAGAAGCTCGAAGTGCCCAGCGAGCGCGAGCCGGTGCGGCACTACGCCACGGTGGCCCCCGACCTGTACGACGCCATCCTCAACCTGTGCGTGGACCGCAACAAGATGTGCATGAAGGAAATGATGGCCATCGACGCGAGTGGCGGGCTGGGCAAGCCCGGCGCGTTCAACATTGCCACCATGCAGGCCTGGCAGGCTGACACCCTCATCAATTCGCCAACGCGCAAGTACGTCACGGCGATGTGCACCACCGAAGAATGACGATGCTCGAAAACCTTGACCTGACGAAGCTTGTCTTCGGCCGCCTCACGTGGGAGGCGATTCCCTACCACGAGCCCATTCTGCTGGCGACCTTTGCGGCCGTGGTGCTGGGCGGCCTTGCCATCCTCGGCGCCGTCACTTACTTCAAGCTCTGGGGCACCCTGTGGCGCGACTGGATCACCAGCATCGACCACAAGAAGATCGGCATCATGTACATCGTGCTCGGCCTTGTCATGCTGCTGCGCGGCTTTGCCGACGCGCTCATGATGCGGGCCCAGCAGGCCGTTGCCTTCGGCGACAACGCCGGCTTTTTGCCGCCGCACCACTACGACCAGATCTTCACCGCGCACGGCGTGATCATGATCTTCTTCGTGGCCATGCCGCTGGTCACGGGCCTCATGAACTTCGTGGTGCCGCTGCAGATCGGCGCGCGCGACGTGGCTTTTCCGTTCCTGAACAACTTCAGCTTCTGGATGACCACCTTCGGCGCCGGCCTGGTGATGGCGTCGCTGTTCGTGGGCGAATTCGCCAAGACCGGCTGGCTGGCGTATCCGCCGCTCTCGGGCATTCTGTTCAGCCCCGACGTGGGGGTCGACTACTACATATGGTCGCTGCAGATAGCGGGGGTAGGTACCCTGCTCTCGGGCGTCAACCTGCTGGCCACCATCGTGAAGATGCGCGCGCCGGGCATGACGATGATGAAGATGCCGGTGTTCACCTGGACCGCGCTTTGCACCAACGTGCTCATCGTGGCCGCCTTCCCGGTGCTCACCGCCGTGCTCGCGCTGCTGTCGCTCGACCGCTACGTCGGCACCAACTTCTTCACGAACGATCTCGGCGGCAACGCCATGATGTACGTGAACCTGATCTGGATCTGGGGCCACCCCGAGGTGTACATCCTCATCTTGCCGGCCTTCGGCATCTTCTCCGAAGTGGTGTCCACCTTCAGCGGCAAGCGCCTCTTCGGCTATGCCTCGATGGTGTACGCCACCATCGTGATCACCATCCTGTCGTACCTCGTCTGGCTGCACCACTTCTTCACCATGGGCTCCGGCGCCAGCGTGAACTCGTTCTTCGGCATCACGACGATGATCATCTCGATACCGACGGGCGCGAAGATCTTCAACTGGCTCTTCACCATGTACCGCGGCCGCATCCGCTTCGAGCTGCCCATGATGTGGACCGTCGGCTTCATGGTCACCTTCGTGATCGGCGGCATGACGGGCGTTCTGCTCGCAGTGCCCCCGGCCGACTTCGTGCTGCACAACAGCCTGTTCCTCATCGCGCACTTCCACAACGTGATCATCGGCGGCGTGCTGTTCGGCATGCTGGCGGGCATTACCTACTGGTTCCCCAAGGCCTTCGGCTACAAGCTCGATCCGTTCTGGGGCAAGTGCTCGTTCTGGTTCTGGCTCGTGGGCTTCTGGGTCGCGTTCATGCCGCTGTATGTGCTGGGCCTGATGGGCGTTACGCGCCGCATGAGCCACTTCCAGGACGTGTCGCTGCAGTTCTGGTTCCAGGTTGCGGCCTTCGGTGCGGTGCTGATCGCACTGGGCATTGCATCGTTCCTGATCCAGCTGGTGGTGAGCTTTGTGCGCCGCGAATCGCTGCGCGACACCACGGGCGACCCGTGGAACGGCCGCACGCTCGAATGGTCGACCTCGTCGCCGCCGCCGGCCTACAACTTCGCGTTTACGCCGCGCATCCATGACAACGACGCCTGGACCGACATGAAGCGCCGCGGCTACGCCCGCCCGCTCGAAGGCTTCACGCCCATCCACATGCCCAAGAACACCAGCGCCGGCTTCATCATCGCGGCCCTGGCGGCGGTCTGCGGCTTTGCGCTGATCTGGCAGATGTGGCTCGTGGCGGGTATCGGCTTTGTCGCCATGCTGGCCGCCGTGATCATCCACACCTTCAACTACAAGCGCGACTACTACATTCCCGCGGAAGACGTCGTCCGTACCGAAGCCGATCGCACGCGCCTCCTGGCAGCAGCCCATGTCTGATACCACCGCCCTCCACTCCCCCGCGGCCGGCCACGCCCACAGCGACCAGACGGGCAAGCCGCCCGTGTTCGAGCTGTTCCACGTCGGCAACGACCACCACCCAGAGAACGGCACGCTGCTCGGGTTCTGGCTCTACCTGATGAGCGACTGCCTCATCTTCGCCTGCCTGTTCGCGGTGTACGGCGTGCTGGGCCGCAGCTACGCAGCCGGCCCCTCGGGCGCCGACCTGTTCGACCTGCCGCTGGTGGCCGTCAACACCTCGCTGCTGCTGCTGTCTTCCATTACCTACGGCTTCTCGATGCTCGAGATGCAGAAGAAACGCATGGGCGGCACGCTGGTGTGGCTGGCCGTTACGGGCCTGCTGGGCGCGGGCTTCATCGGCCTGGAGATCTACGAGTTCGCGCACCTCATCCATGAAGGCGCGGGCCCGCAGCGCAGCGCATTCCTGTCGTCGTTCTTCGCGCTGGTCGGCACCCACGGCCTGCACGTGACCTTCGGCATCATCTGGCTCGTCGTGCTGATGTTCCAGCTGCCCAAGCACGGCTTCACCGCCGCCAACCGCCGCCGCCTGATGTGCCTTTCGATGTTCTGGCACTTCCTGGACGTGGTGTGGATCGGCGTCTTCACCTTCGTCTATCTGATGGGATCGATGGCATGAGCACCGCCCACACCAACACTGCCGCCGCGCACGGCCACGACGCGCACCACGAGCACCATGCACACGACGACCATCACGACGATGGCCCCGTGAGCCACAGCACCTTCAAGGGCTACATGACCGGCTTCGTGCTGGCCGTGATCCTGACCGCGATTCCGTTCTGGCTCGTGATGGGCAAGGTGCTGGTCAACACGCACACCACCTCGCTCATCATCCTCGGCTTTGCCGCGGTGCAGATCGTGGTCCACATGATCTACTTCCTGCACATGGACGCCAAGTCCGAGAGCGGGTGGAACATGCTGGCGCTGATCTTCACCATCGTGCTCGTCGTGATCACGCTGGCCGGCTCGCTCTGGGTCATGTACCACATGAACGCCAACATGATGCCGATGTCGGTGCACGACATGAAGAACATGCCTTGACGACGACCCTGCCGCCAGACCACAGCACTCGCAACACAATGGCCGGACGGCAGCGCTCCACGGCCGCGCGGGTGATCTTCATGGTCTGCGCGGCGCTTGCCTTTGCCGGTTTTTTCGCACTCGGCAACTGGCAGGTCGAGCGCAGGGCCTGGAAGCTCGATCTCATTGCCCGCGTCGAACAACGCGTGCACGCCCCGGCCTCCGAAGCCCCAGCACGAGACCGTTGGCCGCAGATCAACGCGGCCGCCGACGAATACCGGCACCTGCGCATCAGCGGCACTTTTCTGCACGACAAGGAAACCCTGGTGCAGGCCAGCACCCGGCTCGGCGCCGGCTTCTGGGTGCTGACGCCGCTGCAGGCCGCCGATGGCACCACGGTGCTGGTCAACCGCGGCTTCGTGCCGCCCGAGGCACGCGAGCGCTCGTCGCGCACGGCCATCGAGCCGAAAGGCGAGACCGCCGTGACCGGCCTGCTGCGCATCACCGAGCCCAAGGGCGGCTTCCTGCGCAAGAACGACCCCGCCGCGAACCGCTGGTTCTCGCGCGACGTGCAGGCCATTGCCGCTGCGCGGGGCCTGAACAACGCCGCGCCCTACTTCGTCGATGCCGAGGCCGCGGCCACCGCGCCCGGCGCAGCACCCTCCTGGCCCGCCGGGGGCCTGACGGTCATCGCCTTTCCCAACAGCCACCTCGTCTACGCCATCACCTGGTACGGCCTGGCGCTGATGGTCGCGGGCGCGGCCTGGTTCGTGTGGCGTGACGATCGCCGCCGCCGCCGCAAGCTCGCCAACCCAGCCGACAGCAACGGCGACAATGCCTCCCATGCCGACGGAAGACATCGCCAAGACGACCGCCGCCCCGACTGAGGCCTCCGCCGTGGCGGGGGAACTGCACGCGCCCCGCGCGGGCGTGGCAAGCCTGGACAACGCCACCGGCCACAAGAACATGCAGCAGCTGATCCAGCTGCGCTGGTTTGCGGTGGTCGGGCAGGTGATCACCATCCTGTTCGTGCACTACGGCTTCGGCATCCGGCTGCCGCTCGATCAGATGCTGCTGGTGCTGGCGTGCCTGGCTCTTTTCAACGTGGTGAGCCTGCTGCGCTCGCGCACCCTTCGTAAGGTGACGAACGGCGAACTGTTCCTCGCGTTGCTGGTCGATGTGGCCACGCTCACCGCGCAGCTTTACCTCAGCGGCGGCGCGACCAATCCGTTCGTTTTTCTGTATCTCTTGCAGGTCATTCTGGGCGCGGTGCTGCTCAAGGCATGGTCGACATGGACCATCGTGGTCGTCACCAGCCTGTGCTTTGCAGGGCTGGCGCTTTTCTCGCGCCCCCTGGCACTGCCGCTCGACCATGACCGCGGGCTCTGGAGCCCTTATGTTCAGGGCATGCTGATCTGCTTTGCGCTCAACGCGGCGCTGCTGGTGGTGTTCATCACGCGCATCAGTCGCAACCTGCGAGCGCGCGACGCACGGCTGGCCGACCTGCGCCAGCGCGCATCGGAAGAAGAGCACATCGTGCGCATGGGCCTGCTCGCATCGGGCGCCGCGCACGAGCTGGGCACGCCGCTTGCCACGCTGGCGGTGATCCTCGGCGACTGGCGCCGGCTGCCGCATTTCAGCTCCGACCCCGAGCTGTTGACCGAAGTGGCCGAGATGGAGCTGCAGATCCAGCGCTGCAAGAGCATCGTGAGCGGCATCCTGCTGTCGGCAGGCGAGGCGCGGGGCGAATCGTCCGAAGAAACGACGGTGAGCACCTTCCTCGACGAACTGGTGGAGGAGTGGCGCACCACGCGCCCCGTGGAAGAGTTCGACTACGACAACCGTTTTGGCCGCGACCTGCCCATGGTTTCCGACTCGGCCGTGAAGCAGATGATCTGCAACGTGCTCGACAATGCACTGGAAGCCTCTCCGCACTGGTTGCGCCTGGAAGTGGCGCAAGACGCCGATGCGCTGACGCTCACGGTCACCGATGCGGGGCCGGGCTTTCCGCCCGCAATGCTGAAGCAGTTCGGCAAGCCCTACCAGTCGAGCAAAGGCCGACCGGGCGGCGGGCTCGGGCTGTTCCTGGTGGTGAACGTGGCTCGCACGCTCGGAGGCCGGGTGGCGGTGCGCAACCGGCCCGAGGGCGGCGCCATCGTGTCCATTGCGCTGCCGCTCGCGGCCGTGGTGCTGGAGGAAGAGGACGACGACGAGGCCATCGACGACACCGTTGCAATGACCGGAAACACGAGCAGCCCATGACCGAACCCGCCGAAGCCGAGCGCCAGTTGCTGATCGTCGAGGACGACGCGGCCTTTGCGCGCACGCTCGGCCGCTCGTTCGAGCGCCGCGGTTATGCGGTCACGCATGCAAGCAATGCCGACGAGGTCGAAGCGCTGCTGCAAGACCATTCGCCCGGCTACGCGGTGGTCGACCTGAAGCTCAACGGCGAAGCCTCGGGCCTGGCGTGCGTGCAGATGCTGCACCGGCACAACCCCGAGATGCTGATCGTGGTGCTCACGGGCTTTGCAAGCATTGCCACGGCCGTGGAGGCCATCAAGCTGGGCGCCTGCCACTATCTTGCCAAGCCCTCCAACACCGACGACATCGAAGCCGCCTTCGGCCGGGCGACGGGCACCACCGAGGTAGAGTTGACCAACCGCTCGACATCGATCAAGACGCTGGAGTGGGAGCGCATTCACGAAACGCTTGCCGAAACGGGCTTCAACATTTCAGAGACCGCGCGGCGACTTGGCATGCACCGGCGCACGCTGGCGCGCAAGCTCGGCAAGCAGCAGGTCAAGTAGCAAAGCGAATCGACGAACATGAGTTCCGGCAAGCCGACATCCGCAGTGCGTGACCAGACTACGCTGGAAGAAATCTTCAACGCGCTGAGCCACGGCCTCGGCCTGCTGCTGGCCATCGTGTCGCTGCCGATCCTGGTCTACAGCGCCGCGCAGAAAGGGCAAGCCGCCAGCATCGTCGGTGCATCTCTCTTTGCAGGAACGGCCATCGTGCTGTATCTCATTTCGACGCTGTACCACGCGCTGCCTACCGGCAAGGCCAAGGCGTGGTTCAACCGGCTCGACCACGCGGCGATCTACTTGTTCATTGCGGGCAGCTACATGCCGTTTCTGTTCGGCGTGCTGCGCGGGCCGTGGGGCTGGACGCTGTTCGGAGCCATCTGCGCGGCGGCAGTGCTGGGCGTGGGTGCCAAGCTGTTCAACCGGCTGCAACATCCGCTGTGGTCGACCGGGCTCTATGTGGCAATGGGCTGGATGGCGTTGATGGCCGCGGTGCCGCTGTACGAACGCATGTCGCCGGCGGGCCTGGGTTGGCTCGTGGCCGGTGGGCTTTTCTACACGGCGGGTGCGGTGGTGTTCTTGTTCGACAACAAGGTGCGATTTGCGCACTTTGTATGGCACTTGTTCGTGCTGGCCGGAAGTTCTTGCCACTTCTTTGCTGTGCTCTGGCATTCGCACGGCTGATCTTGTTCTTGGCGCTGTTGTTCAGGGCGTGTGCAAAGGCCACCGGGTACTCCCCTCCGCGAATGTCCCCCGGGGCTGCGCCCCTCCTCCTTTATTTCGCTGCGCGGAGCACCCGATGCCCTGTGCACTTGGGCACGCTGCTGGTGCAACGCTGATCAACGACTGCTCTGCCCAACGCACCTGCTGGCGGGGTGCCTTGCGCAGCGAAATAAAGGAGGAGGCCGCAGGCCGGGGGACATTCGCGGAGAAAGGTACCCCGTCGGCGGGTGCGCCGCCCTGAACAAGCGGCGTCCCGAAAACAGCAATCGCAAGCAGAGTTCTCAGTAATGCGGCGGCAACTCGTCCCGCAAGCTGCGCGCCGCCCCCTCCTGCCCCGCATTCTGGCTCTGTTGCTTCAGCTGGGTCACCTGAAGAATCAGGCTGTCGATCTGCTGCTGTTGGCGATAGATCGTCATATTCAGCTGCTCAAGCAGATCCTCGGCGTAACTCGACTTGATCTCGAGTTCGGTCAGCCGCTCTGCAATGTCGTCCGGTAGGTGTTCCATGGCTCTATTGGACAGGAACCGCCGCCAGAGCACTTTCGTCGACTGGTGCAGCGGCCTCGTTCACCATGCGGCTCAGCATGAGCGCGGCCCGCAACGGGTACAGCGTGCGCTCATCCCCCTCTGCCTTGTTGCTCACGATGGTGCCGGTCGAAGGCCCCATGCTGGCCGTGCGCACCGCATCGGGCCGATGAACCGGCACCATGAACGGCGAGTGCGTGGTGTAGATGATCTGGTTGCCGAAGTCCCGCTCGAAGTGCTCGAGCAAGTCGGCCTGCGAACGCGCATGCAGGTGCAAGCCGGGCTCGTCCAGCAGCAAGATGGCATCGCCTGCACGGCCGCCCTTGGTGTCCGCAAAGAAGGTGATGTAGAACGAGAAGAACCATTGAAAGCCGCGGCTGCGCTCGTCGAGGTTCACTTCCACCTCGTAGGTGTCGTCGGGGTCGGACACCAGCGTGTCCATGTACGGGCCGTCGAGGTTGAAGCGCACCTTGAGTTCGCGGTCTTTCCAGAGCCGGCGGATTTCCGAAGTGACGACGGCGCCCGCGCGATTGACAAGCTGGTTGCGCGTGGCCAGATCGTTCTTGTCGAGCAGGCCCTGAAGCTGCTGCGGGTCGAGGCCGGCCGCCTTGCAGAGCTTCTCGAAGCCCTGCTGCTCGGGCACTGCCTGGCCCCAGCCCTTGCGCACCAGGTAGTCGGCAATGTTCTGCCGGCCGGGCAGCGCCGGATATTCGTCCACGTAGATGAAGCGGGGCAGCTTTTCGAGCACCCATTGTTTTGCCTTGGCAAGCGCCGGCGTGTCGTTGGCAATCGCGCGGGCCATGTCCTCCAGCTCGACCAGCATCTGCTCCTGCTTGTCGCTGAGCTCGGCATCCGCAGCGGCCAGCGCCTTGCGCAAGGTTTGCAACGCCTTCACTGCGCCTTCCGACCACCGGATGTAGTCGGGGCTCAGGATCATCGCGGCGTCGAAGGCGTCGGCCTCCTGCTCCAGCGCCGCCCTTGCCTCCTCGGCGACTTTCTCGGCCGCAGCCTTCACCGCCGGCACGATCTTGCGCACCTTGCCCTTGATGTCCGACACGTCGAGCGACAGCTCCGCCAGGCCTTCGAGCCCCGTCCAGCGCGCCGTGCCGTAGCCGCGGCCTGCGGTCACGTGGCGCACGTTGGCCGCGCGTGGAAGCATCTCCGTGAGTTCGGCTCGCTCGCTCTCGTCGAGGGCCCAGCGTGTAGCGACGACCGGTGTATCGGCCTGGCACTCTTCAAGGCGGCGGTGCCGCGGAAAGTCGTTGATCGGGCTGAGCTCGGTAATGCCTTCAGCAGGGTTCAGGCTGTGCAGCGCGCGCAGCAGGTTCGACTTGCCGCTGTCGTTGCGGCCGAGGATCGCGGTGAGCTGTGTGGAATCGATGGAGCCGCTGTCGTTGATCGAGCGAAAGTTGGTGATCTGGAATGACGCCAAGCGCATGTAGGGGGGTTCTCATCGAATGAATGCAGGGCCGGGGAATGTATTGCATTCCCAGGCCCTTCCCGCCCGCGGCTAAAGAAAAAAATCTATCTCTAGCAATTACTCGGCCGCGCGCCGCAGCGTGTCCACCACCGGCCTGCGCAGCACGTCGCGTAAGCCCCACCATCCCGCGGCCAGCGCCAGCACGGCACCCGCGAGGGCACCGGCCACCGGCACCACGGGCGATGCGGTCCAGGTGAAGTCGAACACGTAGCGCGCCAGGCCCCAGCCGATGACCGAGGCCACGATGCTCGCCAGGAAGCCGGCGAGCAGGCCGACACCGGCCAGCTCGGCGCGCTGCACCTGGCGCAGCAGGCTGGCGCGGGCACCCACGGCGCGCATTACCGCGAACTCGCGGGCGCGCTCTTCGCGCGTGGCGGTGACCGCGGCAAACAGCACCACAAGGCCCGCCGCAAGCGTGAAGCCGAACAGGAACTCGACCGCGCGGATCACCTGGTCGAGCACGCGCTGCACCTGGTTGATGGTGGCGCTCATGTCCACGTTGGTCACGTTGGGGTAGCTGCGCACCAGCGCGTTGTCGAAGCCACGGGTTTCGGGTGCGCGGAAGGCGCCCATGTAGGTGACGGGCACGTCGGGCAATGCGGCCACCGTGTACATCACGAAGAAGTTCGCATGCATCGAGCCCCAGTCGACCTTGCGCAGCGAGGTGATGCGCGCGTCGTTCTGCATGCCGCCGATGTCGAAGCGCAGCACGTCGCCCAGCTTCAGGCCGAGCGTTTCGGCCAGGCCTTCTTCCACGCTCACTTCGCCGGGCGCATCGGGCTTCCACGCACCCGCCACGATGCTGTTGTGCGCCGGCGCCTCCACGCTGTTGCTGAGGTTGAACTCGCGGTCCACCAGGCGCTTGGCGCGGTCTTCCACGTAGTCGTCGGGCGACACCGGCTTGTCGTTGATGGCCACCAGCCGGCCGCGGATCATCGGGTACCAGTCGAACTTGCGCACGCCGGCGTCGCGCAGCGATTTCTGGAACGCCGTGCTCTGGTCGGGCATGACGTTGATGACAAAGCGATTGGGCGCATCGGGCGGCGTCGCCTTGCGCCAACTCGCGACGAGGTCGGTGCGCAACAGCACCAGCAGCACCAGCGCAAGCAGCCCGACTGCAAGCGCGCTGACTTGCACCACCGCATAGGCCGGACGCGCCGAGATCTGGCGCGTGGCCAGCACCAGCCAGCGCGGCGCGGTGGTTTCATTGACGCTGCGGCGCAGCACCTTCACGGCGAGCCAACTCAGCAATGCGAACACGGCCACGGCGCCCGCGAAGCCGCCGACGGCGATCAGGCCCAGCTTCAGGTCGCTGCTGGCTGCGATCAGCAATGCCGCAAAGCCGGCCACGCCAATACCCAGCACCGCGAGCGATGCGGGCTTGAGCCCGCCGACATCGCGCCGGATCACCCGCAGCGGGGGCACCTTGGCCAGCTGCAGAACCGGCGGCAGGCCGAAGGCGAACAGCAGCGTGAGCCCCATGCCCAGGCCGAAGGCCACGGGCCACAAGGTGGCCGCCGGCAGCGCCGTTTCGACCAGCCCGGCAAGCAGCACCACGAACACGTAGTGCACGGCAAAGCCGATGGCCACGCCGAGGCCGCTGGCCACGATGCCGACGACTGCGAATTCGAACGAATACGCCATGGCGATGGTGCGCTGGCTTTGGCCGAGCACGCGCAGCATGGCGCAGTCGTCGAGATGGTTGGCCGCAAAGCCGCGCGCGGCCAGCGCCACGGCCACGGCGGAGAGCAACGCGGCGAGCAGCGCGACCAGGCTCAGGAATTTCTCGGCGCGGTCCAGCGTCTGGCGCATTTCGGGGCGCCCGCCTTCGAAGGAGTCGAGCCGCACGCCGCGCAGCTCGCCCTTCTTGATGGTGGCCTCGGCCCAGTCGGAAAAGCGCTTGACGTCTGCATCATCGCCCGCCACCGCATAGCGATAGCCCACGCGGCTCGCGGGCTGTACGAGGCCGGTGCGCGGCACGTCGGCCTGGTTGAGCATGACGCGCGGCGAAAAGCTCATGAAGCCCGCGCCACGGTCGGGCTCGAGCGTGATCACGCGCCCGATGCGCAGGCTGCTGTCGCCAAGAAGAAGCATGTCTCCCACCTTGAGCGCGAGCGAGTCGAGCAGCGAGGCATCGACCCAGACCTCGCCCGCCGGGGGAATGTCGCGCGTGATGCTGCCGGGCGCATCGGCGGCATTCGAGGTTTGCAGGTTGCCGCGCAATGGGTAGCCCGCGGTCACGGCTTTCAGCGCCACCAGCTTGCTGGCACCGCCCTGGGCGTCGTCGGCCCGCGCCATGGTGGGAAAGCCGTAGGTGCTGGTGCCCTGGAGTCCGTACGCGCGTGCCTGCGCGATGAAGGCCTCGGGCGTGGGGTTGTCGCTCACTATCACCGCGTCGCCGCCGAGCAGCTGCCGCGCGTCGCGCTGCAAGCCTCCCTGCAATCGGTCGGCAAAGAAGCCGACGGCCGTGAGTGCGGCCACGGCCAGCAGCACGGCAACGATCAAGAGGCGCAGTTCGCCGGCGCGCAAATCGCGCCAGAGGGTGCGCCAGCCAAGGCGGAGGGAGGCATTCATGGGCGAGACGATAGCCGACGCGGGCGCGCCGGCGCCTTTCAGGGACTTACCGCGAGTAGGGAGAACAGCCCTTAGGCCGGATTGCGGCGCGCGAGTTCCGGCTGCAGCACCAGCCGGTCGACACCCGCATAGCAGACGAAGTGCCGGTTGGTCGCGCGGCCGATGGCGCAGAGCCCGACGCGCGTGGCCACCTCGTGGCCCATTTGCGTGATGCCGCTGCGCGAAACCACGATGGGCACGCCCATCTGCGCCGACTTGATCACCATTTCGCTCGTGAGCCGGCCCGTCGTATAGAAAACGCGGTCACCCGCCAGCGCGCCTGCCGGTTGCATGGCGCACCAGCCCGCAATGGTGTCGATGGCGTTGTGCCGGCCCACGTCTTCGACGAAGCAGTGCATCGTGGCCTCGGTACCGCCGGGCTCGAGCGTGAACAGCGCACAGCCGTGCACCGAACCGGCCGACTTGTAGGTGCTCTCCTGGAGGCGGATGGCGTTGACCAGCGCGTAGAGCTGCGCCTGCGTCATGCGGGTGGGCGGCAGCTGGAGCTTGTCGATGTCGGCCATCAGGTCGCCGAACACGCTGCCCTGGCCGCAGCCGGTGGTCACCACCTTCTTTGCGGTGCGCTCTTCGATGCGGTCGATGCCGGCGTGCGTCTTGACCGCCGCGGCGCCCACCTCCCAATCGACCGTGACCGACTCGACGTCGCTGGCCGATTCGATGAGGCGCTGGTTCAGCAGGTACCCCAGCACCAGCAGTTCAGGCTGGGCGCCGAGCGTCATCAGCGTGACCAGCTCGCGCCGGTCCACATACACCGTGAGATCGCGCTCGGCCGGAATGGAAACGGTGCCGCGCGCGCCATGTTCATCGACGACCTCGACCTCGCACGTGAGCGCGGCGCGGGCCTCGGTAAGACGGGGAAGCTGCAACGGCAAACGCGTCGTCACTGCGCCTTGGGCGTGGGATTGACGGTAGCCGCCGGCTGGTTGGTGCTGGGCGGCGATGCGGCCGTGGGGGCGGGCGAATGCGCGCCCGAAACCTCGAGCGGCTTGGCTTGTTCCACCGGCGGCGTAAAGGCGAAGGGCCCGGGGTCGGCGCAAGGGGGCGTTGCGGCAGCCGTGGGCACCGGCTTGCCGGCCGCGGCTGCACTGGCACGGTACTTCGCGGCCACGCGGTCCTGCGCCAGGCAGAGCTTGTACGAATCGACCTTGCCGCTCCACGCCGTCTTGGCGGCGGCTTCGGCTGCCTTGGCCTTGGCTTCGGGAGTGGCGGGCGCCGGTGGCAGCTTGGCCCATGCCACGGGCGCGGCCAGCGCGAGCACCAGCGCGGAAAGTTTCAGCGACACAGACAGCTTCTTCATGAGGACGTTCCTTCGGCGGGCCGCGGCGCCCGCACTGCAACAGGCGGCGACGCATCGGCCGGGGCCGTGCGCTGCGCGGGAATCTTGCCCGCGGCAATGTCGTCGTACCAGAGTTCGTGGTGTTCCTTGGCCCATGTCTCGTCGACGTAGCCGGTGCGCATGGCCTTGTAGGCGCCCGTCATGCCCAGCGTGCCGATGTAGATGTGGCCCATGATCATCGCCATCATCAGCAACGTTGCAACGCCGTGGACCATGTGCGCCACCTGCATCTCGCCGCGGGTGTAGACGAAGCCCGGCAGCAGCTTGTCGAGAAAGAGGCCCGAGCCGATGACGAAGAGTCCGAGAAACAGCACGCCGCCCCAGAAGACCAGCTTCTCGCCCGCGTTGAAGCGGTGCGAAGGCACTTCCTTGCCGCCGAAGAGGCCGCCGAAGCGTGCAAGCCATTTCAGGTCCATCGCGCGCGGAATGTTGTCGCGGATGAAGGTGAACACCATAAACACCGTCGTCACCACGAACAGCGGGCCGACAAAGTTATGGACGTTCTTGAGCGCGTAGGTAATCCAGCCGAACAGCGTCAAGCCCATCCACGGCAAGAGGAAGAACTTGCCGAACGCCATCACGATGCCGGAAATGGCGAGCGTGACGAACGCGATGGCGTTCGACCAGTGCGTGGCCCGCTCGAACGGCGTGAAGCGCTCGATCGTGCGGCCGGTTTCCTGGCCGTGCAGGCGAATGGGTCCGCGCGTGAAATAGAAGATGGCCAGCGCCAGCAGCGTGACGAACAGCAGCGCCGCGCCGTAGGGAATGAGCCAGTCGTTGCGCACCTGGCGCCAAGCTTCGCCGGCATTGGTGAAGCGCGAGCCGGGGTACTGCACGAACGGCTGGATCAGGTTGCCGGCCTCGGGCGCCTCGCTTTTCGGCAGGCTGCTGTAGCCGGTAACGCCCTGCCCCACCTGCCGCCACATGGGCGCGTTGTTGCCGGGCTGCACCTTCATGCGCTCGCCGTTGGTCTGGTTCGGGTAGTTGGGGTCGGCGCTCGCTTCGGGCTTGACCTCGAAGATGTTCTGGCCGCGAATGCCGCCCGCGGCGGGCGCCGGCGCAGCGGCTGCGGCAGGTGCCGGTGCGGCCGTCGTTCCCGGTGCGGCCGGCGGCTGCGCCTGCGCAAAGGCCGAGCCCAGCGCGGCGGAAAGAACGAGAGCGGTCAGCGCTTGCTTCATGGGCTCTCCGTTCAGTTCTCTTTGTTGTATTCGTTCTGCCCGTTTTGCGTGCGGGTCTTGAGCTGCTGCTGCCAGGCGGTCTTGTCGCCGACCTTCCAGTCGGGCGCGGTGAACACCGTGCCGGCGTTCTCCTTGGTGCCGGTGCCGCTCCACGGAACGGCGTCGTGCTTCACGCCCTGCGCGTTGGTCTGCGGCTTTTCGCCGCAGGCCGCCAGGCAGGTTGCGACCAGCGCAACGCCGAGGACGACGAGGCCCTGCCGCTTCACTTCTGCACCCCGTTCGCCGGCGGCTTGCCTGCTTGCTGCGAACCGTAGGCGGTGCCCCAGCCCCACACTTCGGCGCCCTTGCCGCGCTGCACGACGCGGGTGCGGAAGATGTCGGCCACCACGTCGCCGTCGCCGGCCAGGAGGGCCTTGGTCGAGCACATTTCGGCGCAGGCCGGGAGCTTGCCCTCGGCCAGCCGGTTGCGGCCGTACTTTTCAAACTCGGCTTCGGAGCCGTTGGCCTCGGGGCCGCCGGCGCAGAAGGTGCACTTGTCCATCTTGCCGCGCACGCCGAAGGTGCCTTGCGAGGGGAACTGCGGTGCGCCGAACGGGCAGGCATACGAGCAGTAGCCGCAGCCGATGCACACGTCCTTGTCGTGCAGCACCACGCCTTCGTCGGTGCGGTAGAAGCATTGCACCGGGCACACGGCCATGCAGGGTGCGTCGGAGCAATGCATGCAGGCCACCGAGATCGACTTTTCGCCCGGCACTCCGTCGTTCAGCGTGACCACGCGGCGGCGGTTCACGCCCCACGGCACTTCGTTTTCGTTCTTGCAGGCAGTGACGCAGCCGTTGCATTCGATGCAGCGTTCCGAATCACAGACAAATTTCATTCGCGCCATGGTGCTTCCTTATGCCTTTTCCACATTGCAGACCGTGGTCTTGGTCTCTTGCATCATGGTCACGCTGTCGTAACCGTAAGTCGTTGCGGTGTTGATGGCTTCGCCGCGTACCACCGGGGCAGCGCCCGCCGGGTAGTAGCCGAGCATGTCGACGCCCTGCCAGCGGCCCGAGAAGTGGAACGGCATGAAGACCGTGTCGGGGCCCACGCGCTCGGTGACCAGGGCCTGCACGTTGAGCTTTGCGCCGGTGGGCGTATGCACCCAGGCGCGCTCGCCGTTGCGAATGCCCTTCTCGGCCGCGACCTTCGGGTTGATCTCGATGAACATCTCCTGCTGCAGTTCCGCGAGCCAAGGGTTCGAGCGGGTTTCCTCGCCGCCGCCCTCGTACTCGACCAGCCGGCCCGAGGTCATGATGTACGGGAATTTCTCGTGCACCTTGTCGGCGATGTTCTTCTGCTGCACGGTCTTGTAGAGCGTGGGCAGGCGCCAGAACGCCATCTTGTCGTCGTGCGTCGGGTACTTGGCCATCAGGTCGGGCCGGTTGCCGTACAGCGGCTCGCGGTGCTGCGGAATGGCGTCCGGAAAGTTCCAGACCACTGCGCGCGCCTTGGCATTGCCGAACGGGTGGCAGCCGTGGTTCTTCATGAACACGCGGATCATGCCGCCCGAGCTGTCGGTCTTCCAGTTCTTGCCCTCGGCCTTCGGCTTTTCGGCCTCGGTGAGCTCGTCCCACCAGCCCAGCTTCTTGAGCAGCACGTGGTCCAGCTCAGGGTAGCCGGTGGTGATGTCGGCGCCGACCGAATGCGAGCCGTCTTCGGCCAAGAGGTTCTGGCCATCGCGTTCCACGCCGAAGTTCGCGCGGAAGTTGCCGCCGCCGTCCATCACGTGCTTGGAGGTGTCGTAGAGATTCGGCGAACCCGGGTGCTTGAGCTCGGGCGTGCCGAAGCAGGGCCACGGCAGGCCGAAGTAGTCGCCCGTCATGTCGTAGCCGTTGATCTTGTCCTTGGTGCCGCCCTTGGCCTTGAGCGTGCGCACGTCGAAGGCGCCCATGTTGCGCATGTGAGCCTGCAGCCGCTCGGGGCTCTGCCCCGTGTAGCCGATGGTCCAGACGCACTTGTTGATTTCGCGCAGGATGTCGTCGGGCACGGGCTCGTCCATGCCCTTGACCTTCTGCATCTTGAAGTTCTTGCTCAGTTCCTTGCCGAAGCCCAGGCGGTCGGCGAACTGCTGCATGATCATGTGGTCGCTGCGGCTCTCCCACAGCGGCTCGATCACCTTCTCGCGCCACTGGATCGAACGGTTCGACGCGGTAACGGAACCGCTGGTCTCGAACTGCGTGCAGGCCGGCAGCAGGTAGACGGCGCGGTTCGGATTCTGGTCTTCCGGCCGGCCGGGCATCGCGGCCATGGCCGCCGTTGCCGAAGGGTACGGGTCGACCACCACGAGCAGGTCGAGCTTGTCCATGGCGCGCTTCATCTCGAGACCGCGCGTCTGCGAGTTGGGCGCATGGCCCCAATAGAACACGCCGCGCAGGTTCGAGTCCTGGTCGATCAGTTCGTTCTTCTCGAGCACGCCGTCGATCCAGCGCGACACCGTGATGCCGGGCTTGGTCATCATGGCGGGCGATGCGAAGCGGCCCTTGATCCATTCGTAGTCGACGCCCCATGCGGAAGCGAAGTGCTTCCAGGAGCCGTCGACGATGCCGTAGTAGCCGGGCAGCGAATCGGGGTTGGGGCCCACGTCGGTGGCGCCCTGCACGTTGTCGTGGCCGCGGAAGATGTTGGTGCCGCCGCCCGACTTGCCGACGTTGCCGAGCGCAAGCTGCAGGATGCACGACGCGCGAACCATGGCATTGCCGATGGTGTGCTGGGTCTGGCCCATGCACCAGACGATGGTGCCCGGGCGGTTTTCGTTCAGCCAGGTCGCTACCTTGAGCACCTGGGCTTCAGGAACGCCGCAGGCCTCCTCGACCTTGTCCGGCGTCCACTTGGCGAGCACGTCCTCGCGCACCTTCTCCATGCCGAAGACCCGGTCGTTGATGTACTTCTTGTCTTCCCAGCCGTTCTTGAAGATGTGATGAAGCACGCCGAACAGGAACGGAATGTCCGAGCCCGAGCGGATGCGCACATACTCGTCGGCCTTGGCCGCGGTGCGCGTGAATCGCGGGTCGACCACGATCATCTTGCAGCCGTGCTCCTTGGCATGGAGCATGTGCAGCATGCTGACGGGGTGGGCCTCGGCGGCGTTGGAGCCGATGTACAGCGCCACCTTGGCGCCGCGCATGTCGTTGTACGAATTGGTCATGGCGCCGTAGCCCCATGTGTTCGCAACGCCCGCAACGGTGGTCGAGTGGCAGATGCGCGCCTGGTGGTCGCAGTTGTTGCTGCCCCAGAAGCTCACGAACTTGCGCATCAGGTACGACTGCTCGTTGCTGTGCTTGGACGAGCCGATCCAGTAGATCGAATCGGGGCCGCTGGCCTGGCGCAGCTCTTTCAGCCTGGCGGTGATTTCGTCGAGCGCCGTGTCCCAGCTGATGCGCTGGTACTTGCCGTCGACCAGCTTCATCGGATAGCGCAGCCGGTACTCGCCATGGCCGTGCTCGCGCAGCGCGGCGCCCTTGGCGCAATGCGCGCCCAGGTTGATGGGCGAGTCGAACACCGGCTCCTGGCGCACCCACACGCCGTTCTCGACCACGGCGTCGGAGGCGCAGCCTACCGAGCAGTGCGAGCACACGGTGCGCTTGATTTCAACCTTGCCGGCGCCCACCGCGGTGGGACGGGCATCGCCTGCCGCCTCGGCCTTGCGCATCAGCGTGAGTTGGCTGGCAGCCAGCCCCACGCCCACGCCGAGCCCGGAGCGGCGCAAAAAGGCACGCCGGTCCATGGTGGGCAGCGCGCCCGAAAGGCCGCGCCGCAGGCTGTGAATGAACGGAGAAGACTCGCGTTCCCCTTGCCGCGACACGCTGTTCGCGGGGGTCGTTTTCTTGGTCAGCAACATCGTGGGTGTCCGCTTCAGGCCGAAGCGGTCTTGTAGTAGTGCTTGACGTGTTCGCTGAGCGAATAGCCGCCGCCTTTTTCAGGCGCGGGCTTCAGCTCGGGCGCGGCAGCCTCGATGGCTGCGGGGGCCTCGGCCACCTTGGGAAGCACCGAAACCGCGGCGACCGCTGCACCTGCGGTGGCGGCGCCAAAAAAGAAACCTCGACGCGAGGCCGGCTTGATACCGGCCGCTTGGCTGTCCTGCATGTGATCTCCAGGAGTGGCTGGGGGCAAATCAGATGTGAACTGATCTTCGTACATCTGGATACTAGTCTAGACCCTAATTTCTAACAATCGTATTTCTACGGAGCAAAAAGCTCAGTCGAGCATGTCGAAGCCCTGGACTTCGACCTCGGCAAAAGCGCGGGTGAATCCCGCCAGGGACGCGTAGAAATGCGCCTTGGGATGTTGCGCGACCGCGTCGCACAAGGTCGGCAGCCAGGACTGCAGGTGCGCCGCAAAAAACGCCTGCTGCTGCGCGAGGTTGGACACCGCCGCGTCGTCACCGGCAATAAGGTAGCGCATCACCTCGAACAGGCAGGCGACGTGGTCTTCGCTTTCGGACACGGCCTCGTCCCGCGCGAGGCCCAGCCGCGCCAAGTCGGTGCGCAGCTGCGCCAGTGGCTTGTCGTTGAGAAAACCGCTCAGGTAGTGTGAGCCGAACAGGTAGACCTCGGGCTTGCCCATGCCGCCGAAAAGCGCGTCGTATTCGGCATGCACCGCGGCGGCATCGGTGCCGCGCGCCGTGCCGACCAGCTGGCGCCAGGGTTCCTCGAGAAAAGCGCCGGCGGCGGGCGCCTCGGTGGGCGCCACGCTGAAGGCGCCGAGCAACTCGGCGTCGGGCGCGGCATACCAGAGGCGCGCGAGCAGGCCATAGACCTCGGCACGCGCAATCTCCTCGTCCAACGCGGAGGTCATCGGGGGAAACTGGCTCATAGCTGCGTGATCTTCATTTCGTTCTGCGCGCTGTACAGGTCGATGACCCGGCAGTCGCTGCACATCTTGAGCCGCTCGAGCGCCTCGCCCTGGAACATGGCGTGGCCCGCCAGCTTGCCGAGCATCGCTTCGATGGCTTTCTGCGTGCCGAAGGGTTTGCTGCAGCGGATGCAGGCCCAGGGCTTGGCCTCGTTGAGCACCACAGGCTGCTTGCGCTCGGGGGCGGCCAGCAGGCGCGGCACGAGCGCAATCGCGTTCTCGGGGCAGGTGGTTTCGCACAGACCGCACTGCACGCAGTTCTTTTCGATGAGGCGCAGCTGCGGGGCATTCTGGTTGTCTTGCAGCGCGCTGGCGGGGCAGGCGCTCACGCAGGCCAGGCACAGCGTGCAGGTGTCCTTGTTGACGGTGATCGCGCCGAAGGGGGAACCGGCGGGCAGCGGGATTGAGAGGGGTGCGGCGGCATCGTTCGATGGCGCCGCGAGCACGGGCGCTTGCGCCATCAGGTGGTCGAGCGTCATCTCCAGCGTGCCGCGCTTTTCGCCGCCGACGGCAAAGCGTGCCGCAGCGCCCGGCACGCGCTGCCGCGTGGCGCGCAGGCCGGCCAAGGCCGCGTCGAGCGCGGCCGGCGTGGCGGCCTCGACCAGGTGGAAATGCGTTCCGGTGTAGCCCAGGCCTGTGAGCAGCGCCTGCGCAACGGCCATCTGCTTCTTCAATGCGTCGAGGTATTGCGGCGCTTCTTCACCGGTGGAAAGCACCACCACTTGCGAGGCCCCGAAGGCAACGGCACTGAGCCAGAGATCGATGCCGGTGCTGGCGACATGCATCAGCGCCACGGGCAGCACATGCGCGGGCACGCCGGCCAGGCCGTCGCGCTTGCCGCGCTCGAGCTGCGCCGTACGGCCGAGTTGCTCGACCAGCGCCTGCCCGCCCTCTTCGTTGTGCAGCAGCACCGCGGCATCACGGCCGCCGGCTCCCGTGTAGGTAGACAGCAGCGTGCGCAGCTTGCGGCCCTGGTCGGGCGTGCGCGGGTAGGTGTAGCCCAGCGCGCCGGTCGGGCACACGGTGGTGCAGGCGCCGCAGCCCACGCAAAGCTGCGGATTGACGACGATGCGCTGGCGCTCCTTGTCGCTGGAGATGGCATGCGCCGAGCACACCTCGACGCAGGCGTTGCAGCCCACCACCTCATTGCGGCTGTGGGCGCAGAGCTTCTGCTTGTAGTCGAAGAACTTCGGCTTCTCGAACTCGCCCACCATTTCGCGCAGGCGAAGCAGAGTCGACAAGCCCTCGGCATGCGCGAGCCCGCCGGCCAGGTGGAAATACCCCTGCGGCGGCGCATGCCAGTCGATCAGCGCGCTCACGCCCAGGTCGAGCACCAGGTCGAAATCGGCATCGAGCGCCTCGGGCGCGCGGCTGAAGTTGATGGCGCCGGCCACGGTGCAGGCTTTTTCGCAGTCGCGGTTCGAGCCGCATTTCGCCAGATCGATCTGGTAGTCGAGGCCGATCGCCTGGTCGGGGCAGGCGCTCAGGCAGGCGTTGCAGCGCGTGCACAGGTCGAGGTCGATGGGGTTGTCGCGCGTCCAGCGCAGCGAGAACTTGCCCAGCCAGCCTGTGAGCGAGCCGATGCGCCCCGCCATCACGGGCCAGCGGCGCTCCTGCGCGCCGCCGGCGGCGCCCGGGCCGGTGGAAAAGATGGAGACCTGCAGCGAATCCGCCACCAGCGCCGCGGCCTTCTCGGCCTGGTCGAGCGGGCCGACGATGAGCAGCCGGCCCTGGCTCACGTAGCTCACGGTCGAAACGGGCTCGGGTTCGGGCAGTTGGGCCAGCGCCAGCAAGGCGGCAATCTTGGGGCTGGCGTTCTTCGCGTCGCGGCTCCAGCCGCCGGTTTCGCGGATGTTCACGAAGCGGATCGGCGAGGTCGCGCCTTCGGTCTGCTCGGCCAGCTCGGTGAACAGCTTGCGCTCCTGCGTGCAGGCAACCACCACGTCGTCGCCCGAACGGATGGCGCGCTGGAAAGCGGGCGCCTCGCGGCGGCACAGGGTGGAGTGAAGGGGCAGCGACTCAGCCAGCGCCGCGCCGAGCGTCTTCGGCTCGAGCGGCATCGTCTGGTTGCAGTCGCAGATCAGCGTTGTGGTCATCGGTCTTCTGGCTTGCGGGCTGCGCATCGGCAACCTGCTGGCTGGGGAGGGAATCTCCCGGGTGCTCTGACTGTGCCACGTCCGTGGGCGCAGCGTCTTGCGGGGTTTCCGCTGATTTTCCGGCAGTTTCCTGCGCTTTTTTTTCTTCGTCCTCGTCGTCGTCGAACAGCTTCAGGAACTTGGCGCTCGCCATCTGGCGCAGCACGTTGCCCGGTATCGGCGTCGACTGGGAGTAGTCGTCTATATAAGTGTCCATGCCGTCCATCACGTTGAACTGCGGGTCGGCAAAGAGCTTCTTGAAGGCGGTGTTCTTCACCTCGGGTGCGACGTTCCTGCCAACGAAGGGGCGAAAGTCGGACTCGGGCGTGAGCGCCTGGGCGTCGGCCAGCGTGGGCTGGGGAATTTCGGGCTGGCTTTCGGCGGGAAGGGCTGCCGCTGCCTCGGGCGCAATGGGCACGGGCATGGCGGTTCCGGCGAGTGCATCCGCCGGGTGTTCGGCCTCTTGCGCAGCAGCAGGAGCCGGTGCCTCTTCACGGGCTTCCTTCTTGCGCCGCGACCACCGGTCGAAAAAATTCTCAGGCATCGCCTGCTCCGCGTCCGCGCTTTTTCTCGGTCGACACGCTGGCCGCGTTGCCGAAGCGGTCGACCAGCGGGCGGAAACTCTCGGGCCGCTTGCGGCGCTTGGGCTCGATCACGTAGTGCGCCTGGACGAAATCGCGCATCCACTCGATCACCTCTTCGGGCGCGGGCACCTGCTCCACGGTTTCCTGCGCATCGAGCCAGCGGCCGGCCTCGTTGTAGCTGAGGCTCACCACCACCGGCCTTGCCAGCGGCTCGTCGGCGATGGTGGGCTCTTCGTCCATGCGCCACAGCACAAACCAGCAGGGCGCGGGCGTGGTGGCGTTCAGGTGGTAGCCCTCCACATCGTCGCGGAACAGTTCGGTCTTGAAGCCCGGGTGCAGCCAGCGCTGCGTGTTTTCTCCCGCTTCGAGCAGGCGCGGCTCGGCGCCGAAACCGGGCTGGTCGGGGCCGACGCTTTCAAGAATCCAGCGCCAGGACTGCCAGCGGCTTTCGACGCGCTCGCGGCGCATCACGACGGCAACATCAATGGAGGGATTCATCCGCCAATCGTAGCGCCGCGGCATGGCGCTTCTGGTTTGAGGGTCATCCGCGGTGGCTGGCCGGCTTTGCGTTGCTCAGGCGCTCGCCGCGCCCTGCATCAGCAGGCTGCGCAGCTTGCGGTGCAGGGGCGTGGCTTCGGCGGCCGGCACGCCGCCCGCTTCGCGCAGCGCAATGTCGCGGCTCTCGGCGTTGTGCAGATCGATCTCGCGCACCACGCGGCCGTTGTCGTAGACAAACGCCACGTCGGCCAGGGCCAGCACGTCTTCGATGTCGTGCGTGATCATCAGCACCGGAATTCCCCATTCGCGGCGCACCTGGGCCAACTCGCTCCGCAGTTCGCTGCGCAGCATGGGGTTGAGCGCGGCAAAGGGCTCGTCGAGCAGCAGCACCTGCGGCTGGCAGGCCAGCGCGCGGGCCAGCGCCACCCGCTGCTGCTGGCCGCCCGACAGCTTTTGCGGCCGACTGTCGGCCAGCGCCGCCAGACCGAAACCTTCGAGCAGCGACTGCACCATCTCCGCCTCGCGCGGCGGCAGCTTGCGCCGGTGCCACGCGGTCAGGCCGAAGGCCACGTTCTCGCGCACCGACAAATGCGGAAACAGCGCGTAGTTCTGGAACAGGTAGCCGATGCGCCGCTCCTGCGTGGGCACCTCGATGCCGCGCGCGGAATCGTAGAGCGTGCGGCCGTCGAGCCGCACATGGCCCGCGGAAGGATGCAGCAGGCCCGCAATGGCCTGCAATGTGAGCGTCTTGCCAGCGCCCGAGGGACCGTAGAGCACGGCAAAAGGCACATCGGTCGCGAAGCGCGCCGCCAGATCGAAGCGGCGGGTGCCGTCGGTGACCGTGAGCTGCAGGTCGACGTCGATCATGGCCTGGTGAACCCGTAGCGCGCAAAGATTTCGCGCGCGGCATCGCTGGAAAGAAAGGCGATGAAGTCCGCGCCCAATGCCTTCTGCCTGCTATCGGCCACCACGGCGGCGGGATAGGTCACGGGCATGTGGCCTGCGGGCGCGAACGCAACCTTGACCTTGTCGCCCGCCATGGCCGCGTCGGTGCGGTAGACGAACCCGGCCTCGACCTCGCCGCGGGCCACGTAGTCGAGCACCTGGCGCACGCTGTCGGCCTGCACGAACTTCGGCTCGAGCACGCTCCAGAGCCCCGCCCCTTCCAGCACCTGCCGCGTGTAGCGGCCGACCGGCACGGTCGCCGTCTTGCCGATCGCGATTTTTCTCACGCCCGCGCCGGCCAGGTCCTGCAGCGATTTGATGCCGGCCGCATCCCTGAGCGGCTCGATGAGCACCAGGCTGTTGCCGGCGAAGTTGCGGCGCGTGTCCGCGTCGACGAGCTTCTGCACGGCGGCACGGTCCATGGTTTCCTGGTCCGCGCTTGCGAACACGTCGACCGGCGCGCCCTGCGCGATCTGCTGCAGCAGCACGCCCGAGGCCGCAAAGTTGAAGCGCACCCTGGCGCCCGGCTGCGCGGCTTCGAACCTGGGGCCCAACTCCTTGAATGCGTCCGTCAGGCTGGCTGCGGCGGACACGGTGATCTGCTGCGCCGCCGCGCCCAGCGGCAGTGCCATGGCCAGGAGAAGAGAAAGGAGGCGGAGCGGGCGCATGTGGTTTTCGGGTTGGAGAGGGTCCGCTCAGCGCAGCGAGAAGAACCGGTTCGACAGCACCAGCACCGTGATCGACAGCAGCGAGGTCACCGCCACCAGCAGCAATGCCAGGTCGTCGTTGCCGGATTGCGCGGCGTCGTAGATCGCCATCGAGAGCGTCTGGGTCTGCTTGGGAATGGAACCCGCCACCATGAGCGAGGCGCCGAATTCACCCATGGCCCGCGCAAACGCGAGCAGCGTGCCGGCCAGGATGCCTGGCCAGGCCAGCGGCAGCGTGATGCGCACGAACACCGAGAACGGCGACTGGCGCAGCGTGCTGGCCGCCGCTTCGAGCGAGCGGTCCACGCCCGCAAACGCGGCGCTGGCCGACTTCAGCACCAGCGGCAGCGCCACCACTGCCGACGCGACGACGGCGCCGTGCCAGCTGAAGATGATGCTGTAGTCCAGATGCTCGCGCAGCCAGCTGCCCAGCGGGCTGCGGCGCCCCGCGGCCACCAGGATGGCGTAGCCGATGACGGTGGGCGGCAGCACCAGCGGCAGCATGCATACGGCTTCGAGCACCGAGCGGCCCGGAAAGCGCTTGCGCGCGAACACCCAGCCGAGCGCCACGCCGGCAATGAGCGCCAGCAGGGTCGCGACCGAGGCCACCTTGAGCGACAGCACCAGCGGAAACCAGTCGGTCGAGGCGATGAGGGCATTCGTCGTATTCATGAAGATACAACGCAATTGTTGCACGAACGCCCTGCCCCTCGAACAGGCCTTTGTGGAAGATGCGGGAAGACGCCGCCGATATCCCTCCGGATACAGCGCGCGGGAGAGCGAATCAGGGCGCGAGCAGGCGCGTCAGCGCGCGGACGTCCGCCGCCGTGGCCAGGCGGGCGGCGTTTTCGATGGCCCGGTAGTGCTTGACGATTTCTTCACCCACGGGCGTGAGCGCGGTGCCGCCGCCGCGCGAGCCGCCGGCCGCGGTGTTCACGGCCGGGGAACTGAGGGCGTTGTTCATCTCGTCGATGAGCATCCAGGCGCGCCGGTACGACATGCCCAGCTTGCGCGCCGCTGCCGAGATCGAGCCGGTCTCGGCCACGGCTTCCAGCACGTCGATCTTTCCGGGGCCGAAGGCGATGCTGTCGTCCCTGTAGATGCGAAGGCGAAACTGGACTCTGGTTTTCATGCCGGTGGTGGTGAGCGGTGCGGAAGACGGGCAAAGGTTAAACCATACCCGCGCCCACGCCCTCACCTCCGCCCGCGTCAATCCACCTTTGCCAGCACGCCTGAACCGGTTCCGTACCCAGCCGCCGCTACCGGCTGGCCGCCGCGTGCAATGCGCACCGCGCAGTACTTGAACTCCGGAATCTTGCCCATGGGGTCGAGCGCGGCGTTGGTCATCAGGTTGGCCGCCGCCTCATAGTAGGCAAAGGGCACGAACACCGCGCCGCTCGGCGTGCCGTCGTCGCGCCGCACGTGGATGGCCACTTCGCCGCGCCGCGACTGCACCGTGATCACGTCGCCGGCCTGGAGCCCCAGCTTCAGCAGGTCGGCCTGGTTCATCGAGGCGGTCGCCATGGGCTCCAGCGCGTCGAGCACAGTAGCGCGGCGCGTCATGCTGCCGGTGTGCCAGTGCTCGAGTTGCCGGCCCGTGATGAGCACGAACGGGTATTCGGCATCGGGCCGCTCGTTGGCCGGAATGATGTCGGCCGGCACCAGCTTCACGCGGCCGTCGGCGGTCGGGAAGTCGTCGATGAACACGGTCGGCTGGCCCGGGTCTTCCTCGCTCAGGCAAGGGTACGTCACGCTCGAATCGCGCTGCAAGCGCTCCCAGCTGATGCCGCTGATCACCGCATGCATGGCCTGGCGCATTTCCTCGTAGACCGCGGCCACGCCCGCTTCTTCGCCCTGGTAGTTCCACGCGAGGCCCATGCCCTTGGCAATCTGCTGGATGATCCAGAGATCGGGCCGCGCATCGCCCGGCGGGCTGAGCGCGCGCTTGCCCAGCTGCACCATGCGGTCGGTGTTGCTCACCGTGCCGGTCTTCTCGGGCCAGGCGCTCGCGGGCAGCACCACGTCGGCGAGCCACGCGGTCTCGGTCATGAAGATGTCCTGCACCACCAGGTGCTCCAGGCTCGCGAGCGCATGGCGTGCATGGTTCAGGTCGGGGTCGCTCATGGCGGGGTTCTCGCCCATGATGTACATGCCGCGCACCTTGTGCGGATCGGTATCCGGCGCCAGCGCCTTGTGCATGATCTCGACCACGGTGTAGCCCGGCGTTGCGTCCAGCGGCGTGCCCCAGAAGTTCTCGAACCACGCATGCACCGCCGGGTTGTCGACGCGCTGGTAGTTGGGAAACATCATCGGGATCAGGCCCGCGTCGCTCGCGCCCTGCACGTTGTTCTGGCCGCGCAGCGGATGCAGGCCCGAGCCGGGCTTGCCGATCTGCCCGGTCACGGTGGCCAGCGCAATGAGGCAGCGCGCGTTGTCGGTGCCGTGCACGTGCTGGCTCACGCCCATGCCCCAGAGGATCATCGAGCCCTTGGCGGTGGCAAAGGCGCGCGCCACTTCGCGCAGGGTTTCGGCCGGCACGCCGCAGATGGGTGCCATCGCCTCGGGGCTGTAGCCCTTCACGTTCTCGCGCAGTGCCTCGTAGTTGCTGGCGCGCGTGCGCACGAACTCCTGGTCGACCAGGCCTTCGTCGATGACGGCGTGGATGAGCGCATTGAGCATGGCCACGTCGGTGTCGGCCTTGAACTGCAGCGTGCGCCAGGCGTGGCGGCTGATGTCGGTGCGGCGCGGGTCGGCCAGCACGATCTTCGCGCCGCGCTGCGCTGCGTTCTTCATCCAGGTGGCGGCGACCGGGTGGTTGGCCGTCGGGTTGGAGCCGATGACGAAGATCAGCCCCGCATGCTCCACGTCGTTGACCTGGTTGCTCACCGCACCCGAGCCCACGCCTTCGAGCAGCGCGGCCACGCTCGATGCGTGGCACAGCCGCGTGCAGTGGTCGATGTTGTTGCTGCCGAAGCCCGTGCGCACGAGCTTCTGGAACAGGTAGGCCTCTTCGTTGCTGCCCTTGGCCGAGCCAAAGCCCGCGAGCGACTTGGCACCGTAGGTGTCGCGCAAGCCCGAGAGCTTGCCGGTGGTGAGCGCGAGCGCTTCTTCCCAGGTGGCCTCGCGGAAATACTCGCTCCAGTCGTCCGGCCGCGGCGTATCGCCAAAGTCCTTCGGCGCGCCGGCCTTGCGGATCAGCGGCTTGGTCAGGCGCTGCGGGTGGTGCGCGTAGTCGAAGCCGAAGCGGCCCTTCACGCACAGGCGGTTGTGGTTGGCCGGGCCGTCGCGGCCGTCGACGCTGACGATTTTTTCGTCCTTCACGTTGTAGGTCACGAGGCAGCCCACGCCGCAAAACGGGCACACCGAATCGACCTTGCGATCGACCTCCTGCGAGCCGATGTGGCTCTTGGGCATGAGCGCGCCCGTGGGGCAGGCCTGCACGCATTCGCCGCAGGCCACGCAGGTGCTGTCGCCCATCGGGTCATCCAGGTCGAACACGATCTTGCTGTCCGCGCCGCGCATGGCGTAGCCGATAACGTCGTTGACCTGCTCTTCGCGGCAAGCGCGCACGCAGCGGTTGCACTGGATGCAGGCGTCCAGATTGACGGCCATGGCCGGGTGCGAAATGTCGGTCTTGGGCTGTTCGCGGCGCAGGGCCTTGAGCTCGGGTCGCACCGCGATGTCGAGCTTTTTTGCCCAAGCGCTGAGCTCGCCGTGCTGCTGGGCGGCGTCGTCGCCGATCCATTTGTAGCCCTGGTCGGGCATGTCGGACAGCAGCATCTCCACCACCATCTTCTGGCTCTTGAGGGCCCGCTCGCTGGTGGCCTTTACTTCCATGCCGGCCGTCACGTTGCGGCAGCAGCTGGGCGCGAGCGTGCGCTCGCCCTTCACCTCGACCACGCAGGCGCGGCAGTTGCCATCGGGGCGGTAGCCGTCCTTGAAGCACAGGTGGGGAATCTCCACGCCGTGGCGCTCGGCCGCCTTGTAGATGGTCTCGCCGTCAAAGGCCTGAATGGGCTGGCCGTCGAGCGTGAATTCGATGGTTTGCGGCATGAGCTCCGCGAGCTTGGACGGGGCGTTCATACCACCTCCTCCGGAAAATATTGCTGGATGCAGCGAATCGGGTTGGGGGCCGCCTGTCCGAGTCCGCAGATGGAGGCATCGCCCATCACCTGCGCCAGGTCTTCGAGCGTGGTGTTGTCCCATGTGGGCGCCTGCATCAGCGCCGCGGCCTTGGCGGTGCCGACACGGCATGGCGTGCACTGGCCGCAGCTTTCATGCTCGAAGAAGCGCATCACATTCAGCGCGGCATCGCGTGCGCGGTCATGCTGGCTCAGCACCATCACGGCGGCCGATCCGATGAAGCAGCCGTAGGGCTGCAGCGTGTCGAAGTCGAGCGGAATGTCGTTCATGCGCGCCGGCAGAATGCCGCCCGACGCGCCGCCTGGCAGGTACGCATACAGCGAGTGGCCATCGAGCATGCCGCCGCAGTATTCGTCGATGAGTTCCTGCACCGTGATGCCCGCGGGGGCGAGCTTGACGCCCGGGTGCTTCACCCGGCCGCTCACGCTGAAGCTGCGCAGGCCCTTGCGGCCGTTGCGCCCGAAACCGCTGAACCAGGCCGCGCCTTTTTCGACGATGTCGCGCACCCAGTAGAGGGTTTCGAAGTTGTGCTCCAGCGTCGGGCGGCCGAAAAGGCCCACCTGCGCGATGTACGGCGGGCGCATGCGGGGTTCGCCGCGCTTGCCTTCGATGCTTTCGATCATGGCCGACTCTTCACCGCAGATGTAGGCACCCGCGCCGCGCCGCAGTTCGATGCGCGGCAGCGCGCACGGCGGATCGGCCTGAAGCCGGGCCAGCTCCCGTTCCAGCAGCGCGCGGCAGTCGTGGTATTCGTCGCGCAGGTAGATGTAGCACTGCTCGATGCCGACGATCTGCGCCGCCACCACCAGGCCTTCGAGAAAGCGGTGCGGATCGCGCTCGAGGTACGTGCGGTCCTTGAAGGTGCCGGGCTCGCCTTCGTCGATGTTCACCGCCATGAGCCGGGGCGCAGGCTGGTCGCGCACGATGCGCCACTTGCGCCCCGCCGGAAAGCCCGCGCCGCCAAGGCCGCGCAGGCCCGAGTCTTCCATCGTCTTGATGATGGCCTCGGCGTCTTTCTTGCCGTTGACCAGCGCTGAAGCGAGTGCGTAGCCGCCGTTCGCGCGGTACGTGGCGTAGTCGGTGAACGCCGGCATGCGCTCGATGGCGCCGGGCAGCGGCGAGACGCTTTTCAGCGCGAACTCGGCCGCATCGAAATACGCAACCGTGGCTTCATCGGGGTCGGACTTCAGCGCCTGCAGCACCTTCGCCGTGGTCGCGAGCGGCACCGCCTGGCGGTCGACGACCACCGCGGGCGCCTGCTCGCAGCGGCCGACGCAGGGCGCCGCAATCACGCGCACATCGTCGCCGTCCACGCCCAGCAGTTCGGGCAGCCGCGCCAGCAGATCCTTGGCACCGGCCAGCTCGCAGGCCAGGCCGTCGCACACGCGCACGGTGAGGCCCGGCACTTCGTCGCCGCCGCGCACCACTTCGAAGTGGTGATAGAAGGTCGCGACCTCGTACACCTCGGCCATGGGGATGTTCATTTCCTTCGCCAACGCCACCAGGTGGCGGTCGTGCAGGCACCGGAAAGCGTCGTTCAGCTTGTGCAGGTGCTCGATGAGCAGGTCGCGCCGGTGGCCCTCGGCGGGGCGCACGCCGATGAGCGTGCGCACTTCGAGCAGCGCCGCCTCCTCGGGCTGCCGGCCCTTGAGCTTGCTCTTGCGGCGGATGCGGTCGCGCATCTCGTCGGCAGTGGCAAGCGGCACGATGGTGTGCGTCGGGGCCGCCTTGGTCGTCTCGCGGGTCGTGGCTGGGTGGTTGTTCACTGCCTGGGCCTTTTCTCGATGTCTCGGAACTGCCCCCAATGCTTGAGGGTTGACCGAGTGTGTGGGGCGGCCCTGGGCCCGTCAAATTCGATCGGAGCATCGATCGATTCAATAACTAAATGGTGGGCCGGGCCTGGGCCCGCCGCGCCCGCCGGCCGGTTATTCGCCGAGCGCGCCGCTGTGCAGCCGCACCTGCTCGCGCCAGGCCGGCGTCTGCAGGAATACCAGGGCGGCATCGAGCGCCCGCGAGGGGCGCACGCCGGTCTGGGTCATGAAGCCGAGCGGCGTCTTGACCTCCGGCCCCACGAGCGGCAGGGCCTCCAGCTCACGGTAGCTGCGCACGGCCGCGACCATGGCGCCGGGCAGCACGCTGCTCACGGTGCCCGCCAGCACAGCCAGGGCAAGGGTAAGTACCGAGTTGGTCTCGATGGCCGGGGCCACGGCCGTGTCGGCTTCGCGCAACGCCTGGTCGATGATGGAGCGGTTGTGCATGTCGGGCGTGAGCAGGCACAGCGGCAGCTTGCCGGCATCGGCCCACGACATCGGCTGGCCGATGCGCAACCGGTCGGCCGAGGGCCGCTCGGCGCGCCGCAGCAGGTAGTAGTGCTCCACGCTCTGCGGCCAGGCCGTGAGCTTGATGCCCGGCAGGTGCATGCGTTCGGTGTAGCCGAGCGCCAGGTCGACCGAAAGGCTTTCGAGCCCTGTTTCCAGCTCTTGCGAGCTCATCGACAGCACGGCCGGCACGATGCCCGGGTGCAACTCGTGCAGCATTGCGGCAAAGCGCGACAGCATGGGAATGGCGGTGGGCACCGCCGCCATGCGCAAGCGCCCGCGCGGCTGGCCCTCTTCGCTGCGCAGCTCCTGCAGCAGCACCTCGTTGTCGCGCAGCATGCGCTGCGCCGTGGCCAGCACCCGCTCGCCCTCGTGCGTGAGGCCCACGTACACGCGCCCCCGCTTCACGATGACCACGCCGAACTCGCTTTCGAGCGAGCGCAGCGCGTTCGACAACGCCGGCTGCGTGATGTGGCAGGCCTGCGCCGCGCGCCCGAAATGCTTGTGCTCGCTCAGCGCCACCAGGTAGCGCATCGAAGCAAGCAGATTCACTTCGCCTGCTCCGGCACGCGTTCACTGAAGCGGGGCAGGCGCACCATTCTTCAGGTGTTCTTGCTGATGGAGATGGTCGGGAACTTCGACGAGAAGTCCTTGGCCTTCTCGGCGATACCCACGGCCACTTGCCGCGCAACGGCCTTGTAGATGCCGGCCACTTCGCCGTCGGGGTCGGCCACCACGGTGGGCTTGCCGCTGTCGGCCTGCAGCCGGATGTTGATGTCCAGCGGCAGCGCGCCGAGGTATTCCATCTCGTACTGCGCGGCCATCTTCTTGCCGCCTTCGGAGCCGAAGATGTGCTCCACATGGCCGCAGTTGGAGCAGATGTGCACCGCCATGTTTTCGACGATGCCCAGGATCGGCACGCCGACCTTCTCGAACATCTTGATGCCCTTCTTGGCGTCGAGCAGCGCGATGTCCTGCGGCGTGGTGACGATCACCGCGCCGGTCATGGGCACGCGCTGGCTCAGCGTGAGCTGGATGTCGCCGGTGCCAGGCGGCATGTCGACGATCAGGTAGTCCAGGTCTTTCCAGTTGGTCTGGCGCAGCAGCTGCTCCAGCGCCTGGGTGGCCATGGGGCCGCGCCAGATCATGGCCTCGTCCTGGTCCACCAGAAAGCCGATCGACATGACCTGCACGCCGTGGTTCTCCAGCGGCTCCATGGTCTTGCCGTCTTCGCTCTCGGGCCGTCCTTCGATGCCCAGCATCATCGGCTGGCTCGGGCCGTAGATGTCGGCGTCGAGCAGGCCCACGGCCGCGCCTTCGGCCGCCAGCGCCAGCGCCAGGTTGGCGGCCGTGGTGCTCTTGCCCACGCCGCCCTTGCCGGATGCCACCGCAATGATGTTCTTCACGTTGGGCATCAGCTGAACGCCGCGCTGCACGGCATGGCTGATGACCTTGGTGACGATGTTGACGGAGACGTTGCTCACGCCCGGCGCCGTCTTGGCCGCCGCCACCAGCGCCTTGCGCAGGGCCGCGTGCTGGCTCTTGGCCGGGTAGCCGAGCTCCAGGTCGAACGACACGTCGCCGTCTGATATCTGCAGGTTCTTGAGCGAGCGCGTCGCCACGAAATCCTTGCCGGTGTTCGGGTCCTGGACGGCCTTGAGCGCGTCCATGAGCCCTTCTGGGGTGAGTGCCATTGATCTAACTCCTGAATGGCGGGTAGTCTAGTGGCTCGCCCGGCGCCTCCGCGCACTTCGTGCGGCTTCGCCTTCCTGCACCTGGGGGCAACGCCGGCGGCCCGGCGAGGCAGGATTTCCCGAGAACCCGGGAGCGCAAGCCCCTTTTCAACAGACAACAGCAACAAGAAGATGCCCGAGACACCCCCCGCCACCGGTCTCCTGCTCACCGGAGGCGGCGCCCGGGCTGCCTATCAAGTCGGCGTGCTCGAAGCCATTTCCGAAATGCGGCGAACGGCCGGTTTCGCAGGTGGGCCCAATCCCTTTCCCGTGATCACCGGCACCTCGGCCGGGGCCATCAACGCCGCCGCGCTGGCTTGCGGCGCCGACGATTTCGACGGAGTGGTCGCGCACATTGCCCAGGTCTGGCGCAACTTTCACGCCGGGCAGGTCTACCGCGCCGATTCGCTCTCCGTGCTCGGCAGCGGCACGCGCTGGCGCATGCTGCTCGGGCTGGGGCGATTTGCGGCCAACTGGATGCGCATCAAGCCCCGCTCCCTGCTCGACAACGCGCCGCTGGCCGACCTGCTGGCCCGCATGGTGCCGCTCGACCGGCTGCCGCAGCTCATGCAGCAAGGCCACCTGCAGGCGCTGGCCGTAACCGCGTCGAGCTACAGCTCGGGCGAGCACGTCACCTTCTTCGAGGCCGCCGCGCCGATGGAACCCTGGGTGCGCTCGCAGCGGCTCTCCGTGCGCGACCGCATCAGCCATGCGCATCTGCTGGCCTCGTCGGCCATTCCCTTCGTGTTTCCGGCCACCGAGCTGCCGATGCAGGGGCATACCGAATATTTCGGCGACGGCTCGATGCGGCAGTCGGCCCCCATTGCCGCGGCAATCCACCTGGGCGCCCAGCGCATCCTGGTGATTGGCGCGGGCCGCATGCATGAGCCGCGCGACACCGACGCGCCCAACACCTACAGCGGCTATCCCACCATGGCGCAGATCGCGGGCCATGCGCTGTCGAGCATCTTTCTCGATGCGCTGGCGGTGGACATCGAACGCCTGCGGCGCATCAACCACACGCTCGGCCTCATTCCCGAGGAAGCCCGCAAGTCCAGCTCGCTGCGCCCGCTCGACCTGCTGGTGATTTCTCCGTCGGAGCGGCTCGACGTGATTGCTGCGCGCCATGTCGATGCGCTGCCCGGCGCGGTGCGCCACCTGCTCGGTGGCTCCAAGGTTGCGGCCGACGTGAAGGGCGGCGCGCTTGCGAGCTACCTGCTGTTCGAATCGGGCTACACGCGCGAGCTGATGGCGCTGGGTCGGGCCGATGCGATGCGGCAGAAGGATGAAGTTCTGCGGTTCTTCGGGTGGGACGCCGCCGCCTGAGGCAGATCAGCGCGCGCCGCCGCCGTTTGCGGACAGGCCCGCCAGGAGCAGATCCAGGCTCGCATGGAACTCGCTGTCGGCCGTGCTGCTGGCGGCCGCGTTCGCAATGTCGATCAGGTGCGCGAAACGCTCTTTCGGCAAGGCCCTGAAACGCGCGATGGTGAGCTCCGCCGATTCCGCGGCCCGCAGCGCCAGCGGCCCGGCCAGCTCGGCTTGCGCAAGCCCCGTGATCAGCGCCGACACCGCGCGGAATGCGACAAGCAGCCCCTCCCCCGAGCGCCCGCTGCGGGCCAGCGCGCGCAGCATCGCCTCGGTCACCTCGAACACCGCCGGCGACCGGCTTCGGCGCGTGAGGATCAGCGGAATGGCATGCGGATGCGCCCGCACTGCCTGCCACAAGGCGGTAGCGATCGCACGGACTTCGTCCTGCCACAGCGGGTAGGCGTCGGCCGCCCAGCGCGCCTCGCCGATCACCGCCTCCACCACCAGCAGATCGATGTCCTCGCGCTGCTTCACGTAGTTGTAGAGCGTCATGGCGCCTGTGCCGAGTTCGGCGGCAAGCGCGCGCATGGAAAGCCCCGCGAGCCCTTCCCGGTCGACAAGGGCCAGTGCGGCGGCCTGGAGCTGCGAATGCGTGAATTTGGCGGGTCGTCCCATGGAGGCGGATGTTGACGCAGTTTGAAAGAGGCGAGTATATTTGAATACGTACACCGTACGTTTAAGGAAATTCAAATGAAACTCGCGCCCGGGGATGTGGCCCCCGTCATTGCCGCAAGCACCATCCATGGCAAGCCGGTCGATCTTCCGGACCCGATGTCGCGCTATGTGCACCTGCAGTTCCGTCGGTTCGCGGGCTGCCCCGTGTGCAACTTCCACCTGCTCACCATGGGCAGGCGCCAGGCGGAAATTGCCGCCGCGGGAATTCGCCAGGTCGTCTTCTTTCATTCGTCGCGCGAAGAAATGCTCAAGTACCAGGCGCAGCTGCCGTTCGACTGCGTTGCGGACGCTGGCAAGAAGCACTTCAAGGCGTTCGGGGTCGAGACGTCCGTGCGGGCGCTGCTGAACCCTCGCGTCTTCTGGAGCGGGCTGCGGTGGGTCCTGGCGACCAGGCGCTTCTATACCCGGGCCGAGAACGGCATGCTGGGCCTGCCGGCGGACTTTCTCGTCGACTCACACGGGCGCATCGCGGCCTGCAAGTACGGCGTGCACGCCGACGATCACTGGGACGTGGACGAATTGCTGCAACTGGCCAGGAAGACGCAGGCTGCGTCGGCGAACCCGGACGACGCGCCAGTCGTGCCGGCTTGACCAGGCCGACGTGACCAGACCGACGTGAAGGGCGGCGAGCTCGCGAGCAATCTGCTGTTCGAGGCGGGCTACACGCGCGAGCCGATGGCCATACCCTCGCGCGCCAGCCACTGCCGCTGCGCCTCGACGACCTCTTCGCCCGAACGCCCGGTCAGCGTGCGGTACACCCCGGGCGCGGTCGCGCCTTCGGTGCTGATCAGCAGCACGCGCGCATCGGCACCCAAGCCAGCGGCGCAGCGGGCTTCAGGGTCGGCCGCCAGCACCTGCAGCGCCGCCAGGCCGGCCGAGCCGGATTCGCCGCTGAGCACGGGCACGTCGCCCGCCTCGCCGCTCGCAAGTGTGCGCATCGCCCGTTCGGCCTGTGCGTCGGTCACGGTCATGAATACATCGACAGCCGGTTGAAGAAAGCGCCACGCGAGCGGCGAGGTTTCGCCGCAGGCCAGCCCCGCCATCACCGAATCGACCGAACCCGTTGCACGATCAGCCCGGCCGTTGCGCGCACTTTGCAGCAGGCAGTCGGCCTGCTCGGGCTCCACCACGATGAAGCTCGGCCGCGCCGCGCCGTAGCGCTCCCAGAAATGGCTCACTACGCCTGCGGCCAGCCCACCCACGCCGCCCTGCACGATCACGTGGGTGAACGGGCACGGCGCGCCGGCAGCCACGTTTTCGAGCAGTTCGTCGGCTAGGATGCCGTAGCCCTGCATGACGTCGCGCGGCACCTCTTCGTAACCGTCGTAGGAGGTGTCGGAAACCACCTCCCAGCCATTGACCCGGGCAAGGCGCGCAGCCTCTTCCACCGACTCGTCGTAGTTGCCGGCGATGCGTACGATCTCCGCGCCGAGAGCGGCAATCGGCGTTTCGCGTTCCTTGCTGACCTGTGCGTGCAGCACGATGACGCAACGACAGCCGAGGCTTTGCGCGGCCGCTGCGAGCGCGCGGCCGTGGTTGCCATCGGTGGCACTGACAACCACGAAGTCGCGCAGCGATGCCGCGTGCCTGCCTGCCAGCAGTTCCAGGGGCGTCCATCCCCGGTCGGACCAACGACGCAGCACGAGGCGCAGCAGTGCAACGGGCGCGCCCAGCACCTTGAAGCTGCCGAGCGCCGAGCGTTTCGACTCATCCTTGACGACCAGCTGGCCAACGCCCAGTTGCGCTGCCAGCCGGGGCAGAGGCCATGCCGGCGTCGGATGCGGCTGAAGCCGGCTCCAGTGCGACAGCCACTGCCGGCTCTGCTGGCCGCGCGCGATGTTCATCACTTCGCTCAACGATTCGTCATATGCGCGGCGCCGCGCCCGGGGGTTGGTGAACAGCATGCGGTCAGTCTTTGGTTGCGGTGTTTCGGGGAAGGCGCAGCCGGACGATCTCCGCGAAATAGCGGGCGCCCGTTGCAAGCACCTCGTCGTTGAAGTCATAGCTGCCGTTGTGCAGCGGCGTGCCGCCCGGCTCGCCCTCTGCACCGTTGCCCAGGAATACGAAGGCGCCAGGCACGGCTTTCAGGAAGGCACCGAAATCTTCGGAAATCATCATCGGCGCCACGTTGGCATCGATGTTCCGGGCGCCCACGATGGCCGTGGCGGCGGCCATCGCCGTCGACACGCATTCGGCCCAGTTCACGGTTGGGGCAAACTCGTGCGTGTAGCTGAAATCGCATTCGGCACCGTGCAGGCGGCAGATGCCCTCGCTGATCTCCTGCATGCGCTTGGCCAGCATCTGCTGCACCGCCGGGTCGTAGCTGCGCGTATCGCCCTTGATGACCACGTTCGACGGAATTGCATTGCGAATACCGTCGGTGATGAACTCCGTGCAAGAGACCACCGCCTGCGCGCCCGGGTCGAGCGTGCGCGACACGATGGTCTGCAGCGCCAGCACGATCTGCGCACCGATGACGATCGGGTCGATGCCCATGTGTGGCCGCGCGGCATGCGTGCCGCGGCCCTTCACGTGGATCACGAAGTTGTCTTCGCTTGCCATGAGGCCACCGACTCGTGTGGCGATGGTGCCCGCGCGCATACCGGGCATGTTGTGCAGGGCGTAGATCTCGTCGACCGGAAAGCGCTCGAACAGGCCGTCGTCCATCATCGCCTTTGCGCCGCGACCGTGTTCCTCGGCGGGCTGGAAGATGAAGCGCACGGTGCCATCGAAATCCTGCCGCTCGCGCAGCAGCTGTGCCGCGCCGAGGATGATCGACATGTGGCCGTCGTGGCCGCAGGCGTGCATCTTGCCGGGAGTGCCGGAGGCGTAGGCGCGGTCGGTCGGCAGCTCGGTGATGTCGAGCGCGTCCATCTCGGCGCGCAGGCCGATCACGCCCTTGCCGTGGCCCACCTTGAGGTTCGCCACGAGGCCGGTGCCACCGATGCCGGTGTGCACCTCGAGGCCCAGCGCCTTCAGCACCCGCGTAACGAAAACCGAGGTCTTCGCTTCCTCGAAGCCGGTCTCGGGAATGGCGTGAAGCTGCCGCCGCCAGCCGGTGAGCGTTTTGCGCAGGGGTGCATCGATGAGGTTCATGGTGAGATGCTATTGACAACGCGGCGGGATGGGCGCGCAAAATCGCCGCCTTCGACGCAACGTTTTTGCGTCGCATCCTCTTTCATGACGCCACTGGACACTCTCGACCTTCGCCTTCTGGAACTGATCCAAGCTGACAGCCGCATGCCGCAGAGCGAACTTGGCGAGCGCGTGCACCTATCGACCGCGGCGGTGAACCGGCGGCTCAAGCGCATGCGCGACGAAGGCGTGATCCAGCGCTACGGCGCCGTGCTGTCGCCCGCTGCGCTGGGCCACCCGCTGACCATCGTGGCGGAAGTGGAAACGGAGAGCGAGCAGATCGATCTGCTCGACGCGATGAAAAAGAGCTTCAAGGACTGCCCGCAGGTGCAGCAGTGCTACTACGTAACAGGCGAGTGGGACTTCATCCTCGTCTTCGTGGTGCGCGACATGGCGCAATACACGGCGTTGACGCGGCAGCTTTTCTTCCAGAGCAACAACGTGAAGCGCTTTCGCACGCTGGTCACCATGGACGCTGTGAAGCTCAGTCTCGACGTACCTGTTGCCGCGGGCTGAGCGCGCTCCGGATCGCTTCTTCGACCGGACTGAGGCGCCCATCGGCAGGCGACGCCGCGTCCACATCGAAAGATCCCGCGGGCAGCAACGGCGGCTGCGCCATGAAGCGCGGCTGCGTGCCGCGGTGCGGCTGGGCCGAATGCACCAGGAACGGATGGCACAGGTACACGGTGCCCGCCGTGCCCGTCGCCAGCACCTCGGGCCGCGAGGCGGACTCTGCAAAGCCGTTGCGCGCCAGTTCACCGAGCGACAAGCCTTCCTCGCCCGCCGGCGCCAGCACGCGGGCGATGTCGGCATGCGAGCCGGCGCGAATGCGCGTGGGTGCGTCGTCCTCGCCCACATCCGAGAACAGGAAGAGCATCAGCAGCGCCCGCCCCTTGGAGCGCACGTTCGCGCGCCATGACATGAAGTCCGGGTTCTCCAGCCCGAAGCTCACATCGATGTGCCAGCCGGCATCGCCCGGATCTTCGGCCGAAGGAAAGCGCACGGGAAAGGTGCCCATGCTGCGGCACGGCTGCCACCGGCCCGGGCCGACGAGGAGGTTGAACGCATCGTGCAGAAGCGGCGTGTTCGCTGCCTCGACGAAGGGCCGCTGCGGGTACATGCCGAGCCTGACAACGGGCTTGGTCCAGGTCGACGGATCGTCCGGATTGCATCCGGTATCCCGCCAGAGAATCGCGCGGGCCTCTTCTGCGAGTTCACGGGAGAAGGCGTTGTCGATGCGAAGGAAGCCGTCTCGGATGAAGGCTTCGGAGCGCGGGTCGTTCGCCGACTGAGTTGAATGCCCTGGCACTTGGGTCAATTGAGTCCGAAGAGAACGATGATGCCCGTGACGAACCAGTTGGCGGCCGTCGCACGGGCTGCGCTTTCTTTCGAGATGGGCACCAGCTTCGCGCGCTTCCACGCTCGCAGATTGCACGCGATGGCAAGGGCCAGTCCGCTGAAAAAGAACAGGAACGAATCCAGCCCGAGCCCGCCGATCAGCGCCACAACCAGGATCACGACACCTGCGGCCCAGATGCCGTTCGAAGTGCTTTCCAGCACATGGCTTAGAGCGCCGCAGACTTCACAGGTGGCGGGAGCGCCACGGCTGGACCAGCGCTTTGCCAAGCCGCGGATCCCTGGCTTGCGGCAGCTTGGGCATGCATGTTTCATGTGCCGCGCAAGATACCGCAATTCAGCCGCATCGCACAACCGGCTGCCATTGGCTGCGCATCCGCTACCCCGCCTCGGACATCCCAAGCTCCGAGCACACCCGCCCGACCAGCGCCTTCAGCGACGCAAGCTCGGCCTCGAGCCGCGCCACGTTGGCCTTGAGCGCCGCCACCTCGCCGAGCGATGCGTCGTGCGACGCGTAGGCTCCATCGGTCGAAGCGCCGCCAGGTCCGGCGACCTCTTCGGTCGGCGCACCGCTCAGCAGATGCGCCCAGCGGCTTTCGCGCGCACCGGGCAGGCGCGCGAGCTTGACGACCAGTGCACCGGCCGGCCGTTCCGCGAGCTCGTCGAGAAAGCCCTCGACCGAAGAGATGTCGGCAAAGTTGTGCATGCGGTCGCAGGCAATGCGCAGCTCGCCGGCCGTTTGCGGGCCGCGCAGCATCAGCACGGTGAGCAAAATGACCGACTGCGAGGGAATGCGCAGCACGCGGTCGATGTTGTGCTCGTAGCGAAACGCGCGGCCGCCGCTGGTTTCCGCCACCAGGCTGTAGCCCTTCAGGCTGTCGATGGCAGCCTGCACCTGCGCCTCGCTCAGGTCGAGCACGGGGTTGCGACTGGTCTTCTGGTTGCAGCCCGATACCAGCGAATTGAGCGTGAGCGGATAGCTGTCGGGCACGGTGCGCTGCTTTTCGGCCAGCACGCCGAGCACGCGGGTTTCGACGAGCGAAAGAATGGGTAGGGCCTGGGTCATGTCTCGATAATTCTGGATGAAAACGTTGGCGGCAACGGCCGGCTCATGGTGCGGTCACGCCGAATATCGGACCCAGCTCCCTCGTGAGATCGCTGCGCCGCAAGGCAAGCGAATACAGCGCCGACACGGTGCCGTCGAGGTAGAGCGCATCGCGGCAATGCAGCACGTCGCGAAAGTAGAGCGCGAACTCGTAGAAGTTCACCGGCTGCTCGCTGATCACAAAAATTGCCGTGTGGCCCGACACGCCCACGCCGTTGCGAATCTTGCGCGAGTCCGAATGCGGAATGAAGGCCGGATGCACCACGCCATGGCGCAGCAGCAGCGGGCCCGATTGGGTCGCCAGCCGAACACCCTGCTTCGAAAGCGCCGGATATTCCGACGATTCGACCACGCGCGGCCCGGCATCTGACACCAGAAACACGCCGTTCGGCTTGAGAAAGAAGTTGCCCGCGCCCGCCGACAGGTTGAGCGGCGAAACCTCGCGCCCGTCCTGCACCAGCAGCCCCACAGGCGAAAAGTCGGCGTGGTACATGCCGGCATTCATCGCGAACAGCAGTTGCCGGTTTCGCCCCGCAAGCCAGGCTTCGAGGCGTTCGAGGCTCTTGAACTCCACGCCGGCGTCGTCGCGCAGGAACAGCTCGAGCCGTTCCGTGCGCAGGTCGACCCTGACGACGGTGTAGCGCGGCGGATCTTCCGCCGCGGCTGCCGTGGCGGCCAAGCCGGCCGCACTGGCCACGCCGGCCGCGCAGAGCGCCAGCAGGAGCAGCAGCTTTCTCATGAAGCGATGGAAAGCCGCCTGCGCTTCAGCCGTTCTGGATGCGGCTGACCAGCGCCTTGGTGAACGCCGCCGTGTTGGCGGTGCCGCCGAGGTCGCCGGTGCGCACCTTGTCGATATTGAGCGTGTCGTCGATGGCCTTGCGCAGGCGTGTGGCCAGGTCGGGCAGCTTGACGTGCTCGAGCATTAGCGCGGCGGCCAGCAGCAGCGCGGTCGGATTGGCGATGCCCTTGCCGGCGATGTCGGGCGCGGAGCCGTGCACGGCCTCGAAGATCGCGGCATCGGCGCCGATGTTGGCGCCCGGTGCCATGCCCAGCCCGCCGACCAGACCGGCCACCAGGTCGGAGAGGATGTCGCCGAACAGGTTGGTGGTCACCAGCATGTCGAACTGCCACGGGTTGAGCACCAGCTTCATTGCGCAGGCGTCGACGATGATCGAGTCGAGCTCGAACTTGCCCTTGTACTTTCTCTCGTACAGGTCGAGGCCCGTCTCCAGGAACAGGCCGGTCAGCACCTTCATGATGTTGGCCTTGTGGACCAGCGTGACCTTCTTGCGGCCGGTGGCAATGGCGGTCTCGAACGCGTATTCGAGCAGGCGAAGGCAGCCCTGGCGCGTGTTGATGCCGGTGGCCATGCCCACGGCATGCGGGTCTCCATCAATGCGCACATAGTGCTCGTGGCCGATGTAGAGGCCTTCGAGGTTTTCGCGCACGACCATCAGGTCGATCTTGTCGAAACGGCCGCCCGGAACGATGGTGCGGGCGGGGCGCAGGTTGGCATAGAGCTGGAACTCTTCGCGCAGGCGCACGTTCGACGAGCGGTAGCCGCCGCCCGACGGGGTTTCGAGCGGGCCCTTGAGCGCCAGGCGGGTGCGGCGGATGCTGTCCAGCGTGGCCTGGGGCAGCGGATCGCCCGAGGCCTTGACGCCGCCGAGGCCGGCAATCTGGCGGTCCCACTCGAAAGGAGCCTTCAGCGCATCGAAAGCGGCCAGCGTAGCGTCGACGATTTCGGGGCCGATGCCATCGCCGGGAATCAGGGTTGCGGGAATGGGGGTGGTCATCGGAAAACTCGCTTTCTGTGTATCTATCTTGTATATCTCTTCGCCATATCAGGAGGAAGCGTTGGCGAAATGCGCGGGGTGGAGCATACGTCGCGCCGGAGACACCCCGCCGGCTTTCGGGTCACTCGGATCGCGGCAAAGCGCCAAATCCGACAGCCGCGGGGGCAATTCCAGCAAGTGCGGGCGCTGAGATCGGGGGCATTCGGCAGGGTGCGATGCAGCCACCTAAAATGCCCGGTTCCCGGAAGCGGCCGCTGGCTGCCTCCGCAGCCAGTCAGCCACTCCCCGAAAGCGCCCTCCCCGATGTCCGCCCCGCGCAAGCTCTTCGTTACCACCGCCCTGCCGTATGCCAACGGCAAGTTCCATATCGGCCACATGATGGAATACATCCAGGCCGACATCTGGGTGCGGAACCAGCGAATGAATGGCGCCGAGGTCAACTTCGTCTGCGCCGACGACGCACACGGCGCGGCCATCACCATTGCGGCCGACAAGGCCGGCGTGACGCCGCAGGCCTTCGTGGCCGAGATCGCGGCGGGCCGCAAGCCCTACCTCGACGGCTACTACATCTCGTTCGACAACTGGCACTCGACCGACGCGCCCGAGAACCACCAGCTCGCGCAGGACATCTACCGCGACCTGCGCGCCAACGGCTTCATCAGCACCAAGAGCGTCGAGCAGTTCTACGACCCGGCCAAGGGCATGTTCCTGGCCGACCGCTTCATCAAGGGCGAGTGCCCCAACTGCCACGCAAAAGACCAGTACGGCGACAACTGCGAGGTGTGCGGCGCCGTGTACGCGCCCACCGAGCTGATCAACCCCTACTCGGCCCTGTCGGGCGCCAAGCCCGAGCTGCGCAGCTCGGAGCACTTTTTCTTCAAGCTCTCGGACCCGCGCTGCGAGGCCTACCTGAAGGACTGGACCGCCGCCCCCGGCCATGTGCAACCCGAGGTGCAGAACAAGATCCGCGAGTGGCTCTACAAGGACGACGAGGGTAAGGGCGGCCTGGGCGACTGGGACATCAGCCGAGACGCGCCCTACTTCGGCATCGAGATTCCCGATGCGCCGGGCAAGTACTTCTACGTGTGGCTCGACGCGCCCGTGGGCTACCTGGCCTCGCTGAAGAACCTGCTCGACAAGCGCTGCATTGAACTGGGCGGCGACGGCATCTCGTACACCGAGTACATGGCCGACCCGGACCTGGAGCAGGTGCACTTCATCGGCAAGGACATCATCACCTTCCACACCCTCTTCTGGCCCGCGATGCTGCATTTCAGCGGCCGCAAGGCGCCCGATGCGGTGTACGTGCACGGCCACCTGACGGTGAGCGGCGAAAAAATGAGCAAGAGCCGCGGCACCGGCATCGATCCGCTCAAGTACCTGTCGATCGGGCTCGACCCCGAATGGCTGCGCTACTACATCGCGGCCAAGCTCAACGGCCGCAATGAAGACATCGACTTCAACCCCGAAGACTTCGTGGCGCGCGTCAACAGCGACCTGGTCGGCAAGTACATCAACATTGCGAGCCGCGCGGCCGGCTTCATCGGCAAGCGCTTCGGCGGCAAGCTGGGCGAGATTTCGGCGGACGGCGACGCGCTGCTGTTTGCCCTGCGCGACGCGGCGCCGCAACTGCATTCGCTGTACGACGGCCGCGACTACGCCCGCGCGCTGCGCGAGGTGATGGCACTGGCCGACAAGGTGAACGAGTACGTCGACCAGAACAAGCCCTGGGAGCTCGCCAAGAAGGAAGGCCAGGAGGCGCGGCTGCACGATGTGTGCACGGTGTGCATCGAGGCTTTCCGCCTGCTCACCCTGTACCTGAAGCCGGTGCTGCCGGCGCTCGCCATCAATGTCGAGGCCTTCCTCCAGATTGCGCCGCTGACCTGGGCCGATGCCGCGCAGGCGTTGCCCGTCGGCCATGCCATCGGCGAATACAAGCACCTGATGCAGCGCGCCGACGCGAAGATGGTCGACAAGCTGTTCGATGCGCCTGAGCCGGTAGCGGCAGCGGCCATTGAAGCCACCACCGGTGCGCTGCCCGGCGGCGAAGCCATCGCTCCCACCATCACCATCGACGACTTCGCGAAGATCGACCTGCGCATTGCGAAGATCGTGGCCTGCGAGAAGGTCGAGGGCTCGACCAAGCTGCTGCGCCTGACGCTCGATGCGGGCGAAGAAAAGACGCGCAACGTGTTCAGCGGCATCGCCTCGGCCTACCAGCCCGAGCAGCTCGTGGGCAAGCTCACGGTGCTGGTTGCCAACCTGGCGCCGCGCAAGATGAAGTTCGGCATCAGCGAAGGCATGGTGCTGGCCGCCAGCCATGCCGACGAAAAAGCCAACCCGAGCATCCATGTGCTCGAACCCTGGCCCGGCGCCACGCCCGGCATGCGGGTTCGCTGATTTTCGAGAGGACCGCACCATGCTGAAGCGCACCATCCTTCTGTTGTCATTCGCGGCCATGCTGAACGGCTGCGCGGTGGTGACTGTGGCGGGTACCGCCGTGAGCGTGGGTGCCGGCGCGGTGGGCTTGGCGGCAGACGCTGCCATCGGCACTGCGCGCATCACCGGCAAGGCCGTGGGTGCGGCGGCCGACGCGGTGATTCCCGACAGCGACTGACCGACAGCCTGGCAGTGGGCCGGCCATGCCGGCGCGGGGTACACAATGGGTGCCCCATGCATTCACCGCTCAACATCACCCGCTTTCGCCCGCGTCTGCTGGACGCCATGGCAGGCTACGACCGGGGGCGGTTCTTCAAGGACCTGGGCGCCGGGGCCACCGTCGGCATCGTGGCGCTGCCGCTGGCCATGGCCTTTGCCATCGCCTCCGGGCTCAAGCCCGAAGCGGGCATCTGGACGGCGATCATCGCGGGCTTCCTGATCTCGCTCCTGGGCGGCTCGGCGGTGCAGATCGGCGGACCGGCCGGCGCCTTCATCGTGATCGTCTACGGCATCGTCGAACGCTACGGCCTTGCCAACCTGCTGATATCGACCGCCTGCGCCGGGGTGCTGCTGTTCGCGGCGGGGCTGTTCGGGCTCGGCCGGCTGGTGCGCTTCGTGCCGCTGTCGATCGTGGTCGGGTTCACCAACGGCATTGCGGTGCTCATTCTGCTGTCGCAACTCAAGGACCTGCTCGGCCTCACGGTGGAGAAGATGCCGGCCGACGTGTTCTCGCAGCTGCACGCCATGGCGCTGCAGATGGGCACCTTCAACCCTTATGCCTTCGCGCTGGGGCTGGCCTGCGTGGCCGGGCTGGTGATCTGGCCGCTGCTGCTGCGGGGTGAATCGAAGGTGGGCCATGCGGTGCAGCGGCTGGCGGGGCGCCTTGCGCGAACGCGCGCGGTGCAGGTGGGCGCGCGCATGCCGGGGCCCATCGTCGCGCTGGTCACCCTCACGCTGGTGTCATGGGGTTTCGAGCTGCCAGTGGAAACCATCGGCACGCGCTTCGGCGGCATTCCCGAAGGCTTGCCGACCTTCGCGCTGCCCGACTTTTCATGGGAAACAGTCAAGCAGCTGGTCACGCCCACGCTGACCATCGCGCTGCTGGGCGCCATCGAGTCGCTGCTGTGCGCCCGCGTGGCCGACCAGATCAGCGGACAGCCGCGCCACGACCCGAACCAGGAACTGATGGCGCAAGGCATTGCCAACTTGGTGACGCCGTTCTTCGGCGGCATGCCGGCCACCGGCACCATTGCGCGCACCGTGACCAACATCCGCTCCGGCGGCAACTCGCCGGTCGCGGGCATCGTGCATGCGGTCACGCTCCTGGTGGTCGTGCTGCTGGCGGCGCCGCTCGCGCGCCATGTGCCGCTCGCGGTGCTGGCGGGCATTCTGGTGTTCGTGGGCCTGAACATGGGCGAATGGCGCGAGTTCACGCCCGGCCAGCTGCGGCACTTCAGCCGCCACTACCGGCTGCTGATGCTCGGCACCTTCTTTCTCACCGTCGTTTTCGACCTGACGGTGGCGGTGCAGGTGGGCATCGTGCTGGCCTGCGCGCTTTTCATCCGGCGCATGAGCGGGCTTTTCAGCGTCGAACTGGTCACCCTGCAGCCGCCGGTGCTCACCTACCGGCTGTACGGCGCCCTGTTCTTCGGGGCTGCGGCCAAGCTGGACGAGGCCGTGAACGCGGCCGAGAGCGCGCCGCGCGGCATGACGGTGGTGCTCGACGCCACGCACCTCATCTACCTGGACGCGACCGGCGTCGATGCGCTGCGGCAGCTGCACCGTGCGGTGCTGGCGCGCGACGGGCTGCTGCGGCTGGAGTCGCTGCAGCCGCAGCCGCTCGAGGAGATCGTGCGCTCGGGCTTTGCCGATGAGCTGACGAGCGGCCGGCTGCACGACGCGGAAGGCTAGTTCTCAGTTTGCCTCGGTGCTCCGGTCGGGCGAAGAACCGCTGCGCACCACGCGCTGGTCGTCGTTGAGCGTGGCGGTAAACACCATCGGCGAACTGGGCGGCTGCACCCAGCGCCATTCCCATTCGGTTTCGCGCCTGAGCGCGTAGGGCGTGACCTTGGCGGGCTTGCCGAGCAGCTTGCGCAGGTCTTCCATCATCATGCCCGGCTGCACCTTGGCAAAGTTCTCGGACGTGAGCACCTGGCGCAGCGCGCTCATCTTGCCGTCGGCACCGATGGTGATCATGTAGTTTTTCTGGCCCTGCGGCTGGCGGTTGTACTCGAGCACGCGGCCGTTGGGCACGTCCCAGATGTTCTCGGGCTCGCCGAACCGGGCCCGCACATCGGCCTCGGTGGACACGCCTTCCTCCAGTTCGCCAATGCGCTGCGGGTCGCATCCCGCAAGCCCCAAGACCACCGCCAGCAAGGCCGCTGCCGTGCCGATCCGCCACTGTTGTCGTCGCTTCATGCCATCCCCGGTAAAATTCGCGCTACAAAGGTCCAGTCTATGTCCATCTTCCGCCGCCCCCACTACACCTCCGAGATCACCAGCTTCATCGAGGAGATGAAAGAAAAGAAGCCGACGCTGGAAGCCGAACAGCGCGCCGGCCGGGCCCTGCTGTGGGACAAACACCTCGACCGCAGCCTGCTCGAGGAATACAGCGAAGCCCGCGTGCCGCAACAGCCGTACGTCTACCAGACCCAAAGCAAGTAATGGTGCCCAGCCGGCATCCATCGTTGGCCCTCATCGCGCCCGCAGCTATTGAAATGATAGCAAGCGCCCGATGAAGGACAACGAGGACAACGACACGCTCGTGGCCAGCATGCCGGAGGTGGTCGACCAGGTCGCGCTCGCCAGGCTCTATGGCGAGCCGTTGTTCGCGATGCCGAAGGACCTGTACATCCCGCCCGAGGCGCTGCAGGTTTTCCTGGAGGCTTTCGAAGGCCCGCTGGACTTGCTGCTCTACCTCATCAGGAAGCAGAACTTCAACATCCTCGACATCCCGATGGCGGGGCTCACGCGGCAATACCTGAGCTACGTCGACGAGATTCGCCAGACCAATCTGGAGCTCGCGGCCGAGTATCTGCTGATGGCCGCGATGCTGATCGAGATCAAGTCGCGCATGCTGCTGCCGCCCAAGAAGGTGGCGGAAGGCGAAGAGGCCGAAGACCCGCGCGCGGAGCTGGTGCGGCGGCTGCTCGAATACGAGCAGACCAAACTGCAGGCCGCCTCCATCAGCGCCATGCCGACCTACGGGCGCGACTTCTGGAAGGGGCAGGTCTACATCGAGCAGTCGCTCAAGCCCCGCTTTCCGGACGTGAACGTGGTCGAGCTGCGCGACGCGTGGGCCGACATCATGAAGCGCGCCAAGCTCGTGCAGCACCACAAGATTTCGCGCGAAGAGCTCAACGTGCGCGAGCACATGAGCATCGTGCTGCGGCACTTGCAGGGGCAGCGCTTCGTCGAATTCGAAAAGCTGTTCGATGTGTCGCGCGGTGCGCCGGTGCTGATCGTCACCTTCATCGCGATGCTCGAGCTCGCGAAGGAAACGCTGATCGACATCACGCAGGCCGAGGCCTTCGCACCCATCTACGTCCGGCTGGCGTACTCGCCGGCCTGAGCTTGCCGGCTTTCGCCCCCGTGAACTCCGCCGTGCGCGACTTCGACGTCCTCATCGTCGGCAGCGGCCTTGCAGGCCTCTCGGCGGCGCTGCACCTGGCGCCGACGCACCGGGTGGCGGTGCTGACCAAGCGTGCGCTCAACGACGGCTCGAGCGCATGGGCGCAAGGCGGCATTGCGGCCGTGCTGGCCGCAGGCGACAGTTTCGATGCGCATGTGGAAGACACGCTGGTGGCCGGTGCCGGGCTTTGCGACCCCGAGGCCACGCGCTTCGTCGTGGAGCATGCGCCCGAGGCCATCGACTGGCTGCGCGAACTCGGCGTGCCGTTTTCCGCCGAAGCCGATGGCGGGCTGCACCTGACACGCGAAGGCGGCCACAGCCAGCGCCGCATCGTGCATGTGACGGACGCCACCGGCGCGGCCGTGCAGCAGACGCTGATCGAGCGCGTGCGCCGCACGCCCAGCATCACTCTCTTCGAGCACCACACGCTGGTCGACCTGATCACCGGGCCCAAGCTGGGCCTTGACGACCCGGCTTGCCTGGGCCTGTACGCGCTGGACGACGAAACCGACGAGGTACTGAGCTTTCGCGCGCCGCACACCATCCTGGCGACGGGCGGGGCCGGCAAGGTCTACCTGTACACGACCAATCCTGATACCGCTACGGGCGACGGCATTGCCGCGGCCTGGCGCGCGGGCTGCCGGGCGTCGAACATGGAGTTCATCCAGTTCCACCCCACGTGCCTGTACCACCCGCATGCCAAGTCATTCCTGATCAGCGAAGCGGTGCGCGGCGAAGGCGGGCTGCTGAAGCTGCCCGAATCGGCGGGAGGCACCCGCTTCATGCCCCAGCACGACGAGCGCGCCGAGCTTGCGCCACGCGACGTGGTGGCGCGCGCCATCGACTTCGAGATGAAGAAGCACGGGCTCGACTGCGTTTACCTGGACATCTCGCACCAGAGCCCGGCGTTCCTGAACGAGCACTTTCCCAACATCCTCGCGCGCTGCGCGGAGCTGGGCATCGACATCACGCGCGAGCCCATTCCCGTGGTGCCGGCCGCCCACTACACCTGCGGCGGCGTGCTGAGCGATCTGGCCGGCCGCACCGATGTGCCGGGCCTCTACGCCATTGGCGAAACCGCCTGCACGGGCCTGCACGGCGCGAATCGCCTCGCGAGCAACTCGCTGGTCGAATGCATGGTGTTCGCGCGCGCCGCGGCCAGCGCAATTGCGGCTGCGCCGGGGCGCACCGGCATCGCGTTGCCGCAGTGGGACGACAGCCGCGTGACCGATGCCGACGAGGCCGTGGTCATCTCCCACAACTGGGAAGAGCTTCGGCGCTTCATGTGGGACTACGTGGGCATCGTGCGCACCAACAAGCGGCTGGAGCGCGCAAGCCACCGCATTGCACTGCTGCAGGCCGAGATCCACGAGTTCTACGCCCACTTTCACGTCACGCGCGACCTGCTGGAACTGCGCAACCTGGTGCAGGTGGCCGAACTCATCGTGCGCTCGGCGCAAGCCCGGCATGAAAGCCGCGGGCTGCATTTCAGCCGGGACTATCCTTCGCTTGCCGAGCCCACCGCACCGACGGTGCTGACGCCGCCGGGGCGCTGACACCCCACCGCTTTTCAACTTTTCTTCACTCAAGGATGCCCGGCCACCGACGCCCGCAGGGAGAAACCCAACCATGTCGAACACCACCGCAACCCCTTCTTCCGAAACGCCGGCGGCCGCCACGCCCTACGGCACGCTGCCACCGGCCTCGCCGCCGGCATCGCGCAAGCCGGTGAGCCTGCCGCGCCTGGCCGACATGCATGCACGCGGCGAGAAGATCTCGATGCTCACCGCCTACGACGCCACCTTTGCAGCCATGGCCGACGCGGCAGGTGTCGATTGCCTCCTGGTGGGCGATTCGCTCGGCATGGTCTGCCAGGGCCTGAACAGCACCGTGGGCGTGAGCCTGGACACCATGTGCTATCACACCGACAGCGTCTCGCGGGGCCTGCGCCGCGTGCAGGGCACGGCCTGGCTGATTGCCGACCTGCCCTTCGGCAGCTACCAGGAGTCGCGCGAACAGGCCCTGCGCAGCGCCACGGTGCTGATGCAGGCGGGTGCGCACATGGTCAAGCTCGAAGGCGGCGGCTGGACCACGGAAACGGTGCGCTTTCTGGTCGAGCGCGGCATTCCCGTTTGCGCCCACCTGGGCCTGACGCCGCAGACCGTGCATGCGCTGGGCGGCTACCGCGTTCAGGGCAAGGGCGATGCGGCCGGCGCGCTGCTGAAGCAGCATGCGCACGCATTGCAGGATGCCGGCGCCACGATGCTGGTGCTCGAGATGGTGCCGGCCGCGTTGGCCGCCGAACTCAGCGCTGAACTGAAGCACTGCGCCACCATCGGCATCGGCGCGGGCAAGGGCACTGCCGGCCAGGTGCTGGTGTTGCACGACATGCTGGGCATCAACCTCGGCAAGATGCCGAAGTTCGTGCGCAACTTCTTGGCCGATTCCTCAAGCATCGCGCAGGCCCTCGAAGCCTATGTGCGCGCGGTGAAGGACGGCAGCTTTCCCGACGACAGACTGCACGCCTGGTAAGGAGCACAGACCATGTACATCGCACACACCATCGCCGAACTGCGCGAGCACCTTTCGGCTTTCAAGCGCCCGGCCTTCGTGCCCACCATGGGCAACCTGCATGACGGCCACCTGGCGCTGATCGAACAGGCCAGGCCGCTGGGCGACGTGACCGTGGCCAGCATCTTCGTCAACCGGCTGCAATTCTTGCCGCATGAAGATTTCGACACCTATCCGCGCACCTGGGACAGCGACTGCGAGAAGCTGCGCGCAGCGGGCTGCAACGTGCTGTTCGCGCCGGATGAAAAAGCGCTCTACCCCGAGCCGCAGACCTGCAAGGTGCACCCGGACCCGGCGCTGGCCGACATTCTCGAGGGCCACTTCCGCCCCGGCTTCTTCATCGGCGTGTGCACCGTGGTAATGAAGCTCTTCCAGTGCGTACAGCCGCGCGTGGCGGTGTTCGGCAAGAAGGACTACCAGCAGCTGATGATGATCCGCCACATGGTGCGGCAGTTCGCGTTGCCCATCGACATTGTCGGCAGCGAAACCTTCCGCGCGGACGACGGCCTCGCGCTGTCGTCGCGCAACGGCTACCTGAGCGACACCGAGCGCGCGGAGGCCGTGCAGCTCTCGAAGGCGCTGAAGGCCATGGCCGCAGCCGTGCAAGCCGGCGAACGCGATTTGGCCGCAATCGAAGCGCGGGCAATGCAGACGCTCACAGAGCGCGGCTGGCAACCGGACTATCTTGTGCTGCGGCGGCGTGCCGATCTGCAGGCACCCACTTTCGGGCTGGCCGGCGAGCCGCTGGTGGCGCTGGCGGCGGCGCGGTTGGGCGCTACGCGGCTGATCGACAACCTCGAGATCGAGAACGAGGCTTCTTCATGACCTACAGCGTCAAGGAAATCTTCTACACCCTGCAAGGCGAAGGCGGCCAGGCGGGCATGCCGGCCGTGTTCTGCCGCTTTGCGGGCTGCAACCTGTGGACGGGCCGCGAGGAAGATCGCGACACGGCCGTTTGCCGCTTCTGCGACACCGATTTCGTGGGCACCGACGGCACGCTGGGCGGCAAGTTCAAGACCGCCGATCTGCTGGCCGACACCATCGCCGCGCAATGGCCGGCCGGCGATGCCGAGCACCGCCTGGTGGTGCTCACCGGCGGCGAGCCGCTGCTGCAGGTGGACGCCGCGCTGGTCGACGCGCTGCATGCCCGGCGCTTTCGCATCGCAGTGGAAAGCAACGGCACGGTCGTGGCGCCCGAGGGCATCGACTGGCTCTGCATCAGCCCCAAGGCCGGTGCGCCGTGGGTGCAGCAGCGAGGGCAAGAACTGAAGCTGGTGTGGCCGCAGACCGAATTCGACCTCGACACCATGGCGCGCACGGGCGATTTCACGCACCGCTTTTTGCAGCCGATGGACGGGCCCGACCGCGTGGCAAACACCGAACTGTGCATTGCCGAGTGCATGCGCCAGCCCGCATGGCGCCTCAGCGTGCAGACCCACAAGATCACCGGAATCCGCTGAGCGCGGAGAGACTTTTCAGATGCGATTCACGATCAGCCAACGCTTTTTCTTCGATGCCGCCCACACGCTGAAGCGCGACATCGAGGTGGAAGGCAGCCGCCGTATTCACGGCCATACGTACCACGCCGAAGTGTGGCTCGCGGGCCAGCGCGATCCCATCACCGGCATGGTGGTCGACCTGGGGCTACTGCGCCGCCGGCTGGATGACGTGCGCGAGCTGCTGGACCATCACCTGCTGGACGACGTGGAGGGGCTGCATCCGCCGACGCTGGAAAACCTGTGCCTGTTCATCGCGGATGCGCTGCCGGACTTTCGCGCTTCGCTCGCGCGGGTGCGCGTGTGGAGAGAGGCGCTGGGGGATAGCTGCACGCTGGAGTTCTAGGGTTTTGCTCCCTCTCCCCTCGGGGAGAGGGTTGGGGTGAGGGCCGCGGCAGCAAAGCCAGCGCGATGTTGTGAGGCCGTTGCCCTCACCCTAGCCCTCTCCCGGAGGGAGAGGGAACAAGACTTCAGGCGGCGCCGATGCCTGTGATCAAACTGCCTGCCGCCTGGCCATTCTTCAGGCCCGCAGTAAACGCCAGCATCCGATCAATCGGCACCCGCGCCCGCAGCCCCAGCGCCGGGTCGACATGAATTTCACCCGCCCCCGTTTCCAGCGCATTCGCCAGCTCCACCAGCCCATTCATCGCCATCCAGGGGCAATGCGCGCAGCTCTTGCAGGTGCCGCCGTTGCCGGCCGTGGGCGCCTCGATGAAAGTCTTGCCCGGGTTCAGCGTGCGCAGCTTGTGCAGCATGCCGCTGTCGGTGGCAACGATGAACTCGTTCGCATCCATGCGCTGCGCCGCGTTCAGGATTGCCGAGGTGGAGCCCACCGCATCGGCGAGCGCAATCACGTCGGCCGGCGACTCGGGGTGCACCAGCACCTTTGCGGCGGGGTGCGCCTTCTTCAGCAGTTCGAGTTCCAGCGCCTTGAACTCGTCGTGCACGATGCAGGCGCCGTTCCAGCTGACCATGTCGGCGCCCGTCTGGCGCTGGATATAGTCGCCCAGGTGGCGGTCGGGGCCCCAGAGAATCTTGCGGCCTTGCGCGTGCAGCGCGCTCACCACGTCGAGCGCGCAGCTGGAGGTGACCAGCCAATCGGCCCGTGCCTTCACAGCCGCGCTGGTGTTGGCGTAGACGACCACGGTGCGGTCCGGGTGCTGGTCGCAGAACGCGCTGAACTCATCGACCGGGCAGCCGAGGTCGAGCGAGCAATTGGCGTCCAGGTCGGGCATGAGCACGCGCTTCTCGGGCGAGAGGATCTTGGCGGTTTCGCCCATGAAGCGCACGCCCGACACCACCAGCGTCTGCGCCGCGTGGTCGCGGCCAAAGCGCGCCATTTCGAGCGAGTCGCTCACGATGCCGCCGGTTTCCTCGGCCAGATCCTGCAGGTCGGGGTGCACGTAGAAGTGCGACACCATCACCGCATTGCGCTCGCGCAGCAGGCGGCGAATGCGCTCCTTCAAGGCGATGCGCTCGTCGGCCGAAGGTTCGGGCGGCACGCGCGCCCATGCGTGGCGGGTGCCGCAGGCCGAGCCGGCTTCAGCCACCGGTTGTTCGTAGTCGACGTCGATGACGAAAGAAGAAGCCACGCCCGTCGCCCTCAGCTTTCCTGAAAGCGCATCGAGAAATCGATCGCCTTCACGTCCTTGGTGAGCGCGCCGACCGAGATTCGGTCCACCCCCGTTTCGGCCAGGGCGCGCAGGCCTTCGAGCGTGACGCCGCCCGATATCTCGAGCACGGCCTTGCGTTCGCTACCGGCCGCGTCGTTGATGCGAACCGCCTCGCGCAGCGTGGGCAGGTCCATGTTGTCGAGCAGCACCATGCGTGCACTGGCATCCAAGGCCTCGCGCAGTTGCGCCAGCGTTTCGACCTCGACTTCGACAAAGGCCGCTCGATCCGCCACCGGTGCCACGGCACGCAGCGCCGCGGCCACGCCGCCGGCCGCCGCAATGTGGTTTTCCTTGATGAGCACCGCGTCGTAAAGACCGATGCGGTGGTTCACGCCGCCGCCGGTGCGCACCGCGTATTTCTGCGCCAGGCGCAGGCCCGGCAGGGTCTTGCGGGTGTCGACGATGCTTGCGCGCGTGCCGCGAACGGCATCGGCATAAACCGCGGTCTTGGTGGCGACCGCACTCAGCAGCTGAAGAAAATTGAGCGCGGTGCGCTCGGCCGTCAGCAACGCGCGGGCCGAGCCTTCGATCTCGAGCACCGTCTGGTCGGCCGCGCAGCGCTCGCCCTCGGCGCACAGCCATTCGATGCGAGCTTGCGGATCGAGCTGCCGCACCGTGGCTTCGACCCAGGGCGCACCGCACAGCACGGCCGATTCGCGCGCCAGCACGCGGGCGCGGGCCCTGCGGCCCGGGTCGACCAGGGAGGCGGTCAGGTCGCCGTCGGCCACGTCTTCCTGCAAGGCGCGGGCAGCATCGGCTTGGGCCAGCGCGGCCAAGGCCGGCGCCGAAAAATCAAAGCGAGGGCTCATGGCTCTTTTTTGTCTCTTCTGTCTTGTCAGGGTGAACCGTGGGCCCCGTGGGCACGGACGGTTTCAGGCACCGGGTCGCGACCGGTCAGCGAGGCGACGGCTTCCCGCGGGCTCACCCGGCCGTCGAGCAGCGCAACCACGCCTTCGGCGATGGGCATTTCCACGCCCAGGCCGCGCGCGCGCTGCACCACGGTGCGTGCGCAATACACGCCTTCGGCCACATGGCCGAGCGAGGCCACCGCTTGCGCCAAGGTTTGCCCTTGCGCCAGCAGCAGGCCCACCTTGCGGTTGCGCGACAGGTCGCCGGTCGCGGTCAGCACCAGGTCGCCCAGGCCCGAAAGGCCCATGAAAGTCTCGGCCCGCGCGCCGAGCGCCAGCCCGAATCGGGTCATTTCGGCCAGGCCGCGCGTGATGAGCGCGGCGCGTGCATTGAGCCCCAGCGCCAGGCCGTCGCACAGCCCGGTGGCAATGGCCAGCACGTTCTTGACCGCGCCGCCCACCTCGACGCCGACGATGTCGTCGTTGGCATAGACGCGCAGGGCCGGGCCGTGGAATGCCTCGACCAGCGCATCGCGCACCACGGCATGCGGGCTCGCGGCCACCAGCGCGGTGGGGCGGCCTTCGGCCACTTCTTGCGCGAAGCTCGGGCCGCTGAGCACGCCCGCTATCAAATCTGGAGCAACCTGCGCCCAGATCTCGTGGGCAAGCAGTCCGAAGGATGAGGGGGAAGAAGCGTCGAGCGCGGGCTCCACGCCCTTGCAGAGCCATGCGACGGGCACGGTGCAACCGCGCAGCGCAATGAGCTGTTCACGCAGGGCCGCCATGGGCGTGGCCACGATGACGAGGTCGGCGCCGGCATGCGCCTGGCCGATGTCGCCCGCATGCACCGCGAGCGAGGGCGGCAAGGCCAGCCCCGGCAGGTAGCGGGTGTTCTCGCGCGCCTTCGAAATGGCGTCGGCCTGGGCGGCGTCGCGCGCCCAGAGCGTGACCTCGTGGCCGACGGCGGTGTTGAGGGCCGCATTGACGGCCACCGCCGTGCCCCAGGCACCGGCGCCATGAACGCAGATCTTCATCGGCGTTGGCGGCGTTGTGCCGGTTTACTGTGCGAGGGTCGGGGCGGGCTGGCCGGCGGCCTGCGCCTGCTGCTGCTCGTACATGGCCTGGAAGTTGATTTCGGCCAAGTGCACGGGCGGGAAGCCGCCGCGCTGGATCACGTCGGCCACGTTGCCGCGCAGGTACGGGTACACGATCTGCGGGCAGGCAATGCCGAGGATCGGGCCCATCTGGTCTTCGGGCAGGTTGCGGATCTCGAAGATGCCGGCTTGCTTGGCTTCGACCAGGAACACGGTCTTGTCCTGGATCTTGGTCTGCACGGTGGCCGACACGGTGATCTCGAAGATGCCTTCAGCCACCGGCTGGGCGTCCACGCCAAGCTGGATATCGACCGTGGGCTGCTCTTGTTCGAGCAGGATGCCGGGCGAATTGGGCTGTTCGAGCGACAGGTCCTTGAGGTAGACGCGCTGGATCTGGAAAATGGGATCTTGGGCTTGCTGGTCGGCCATGGCTGAACTTTCGAGAATCAAAACAATGCCCGCCGGGGAGAGGTTCCCGCAGCGGGCTGCAGATGAATGAGCAGGCGATTATCGCCCGGCGCCCGGACCGCTTCCGTGACACCCGGCCGATTCGTTTTCAGGCGGCTTGCAGCAGGGGCACCAGGCCGCCGCGGCTGTCGAGCGCCATCAGGTCGTCGCAGCCGCCCACGTGGGTGTCGCCGATGAAAATCTGCGGCACCGTGCGGCGCTGGGTGATTTCCATCATGGTGCTGCGGGCCTCGGGATCGGTGTCGATGCGAATTTCTTCGATCTCGTCGACGCCCTTGGACTTGAGGATCTGCTTCGCACGAACACAGTACGGGCAGAACGCGGTGGTGTACATCTTTACGGCTTGCATACACAGTACCTTGGGAAGACTTAAGCTTTTTCAACCGGCAGGTTAGCCTCTTTCCACGCCTTGAGGCCGCCGGAGACGGCTTGGGCCTGCTCGTAACCGAGTTTCTTGGCCATGGCCACGGCGCGCTGGGCGCGGGCGCCGGTGGCGCACACCAAGAGCAGCGGCACATTCTTGTTCTTGACCGCGCCGGTCAGCTTTTCTTCCAGCAGGTTGAGCGGCACGTTCTTGGCACCGATCATGTGGCCGGTGGCGAACTCTTCGGGTTCGCGCACGTCGACCAGCACCGCGCGTTCGCGGTTGATGAGGTGCACCGCGCCCTGGGCCGTGAGGGTGCCGCCGCCCGCTCCGCCGCGAATCAGCGGCCAAGCCAGCATGCCACCCGAGCTGAGTGCGATCAGGATCAGCATCCAGTTCGCGGTGACGAATTCGATCAATTTCACGGGGGTTCCTTGGATGGCAAACCCGGGATTTTAGAATGCTGGTTTTCCCAAGCGCTGCCAAAGGCCTCCCACATGCACAAACTGGTACTGATCCGCCACGGCGAATCGACCTGGAATCTCGAAAACCGCTTCACCGGCTGGACCGACGTCGACCTGACCGAAACCGGCATCGAGCAGGCCAAGCAGGCCGGCCGGCTGCTCAAGGCAGAGGGCTACGACTTCGACGTGGCCTACACCAGCGTGCTCAAGCGCGCCACCCGCACGCTCTGGCACACCCTGGACGAACTCGACCGCACCTGGCTGCCCGTGGTGCACTCGTGGCGCCTGAACGAGCGCCACTACGGCGCCCTGCAGGGCCTGAACAAGGCCGAAACCGCCAAGAAATATGGTGACGAGCAGGTTCTGGTCTGGCGCCGCAGCTACGGCACCCCGCCGCCGGCCCTGGAAGCCGACGATCCGCGCAGCGAACGCAGCGACGTGCGCTACGCCAAGCTCTCGCCCGAGCAGATTCCGCTCACCGAGTGCCTGAAGGACACCGTGGCGCGCGTGCTGCCGTTCTGGAACGAATCGATGGCGCCGGCCATCCGCACCGGTCGCCGCCTGGTGGTGGCCGCGCACGGCAACTCGATCCGGGCGCTGGTCAAGTACCTCGACGGCATTTCGGACGACGCGATCGTGGGGCTGAATATTCCCAACGGCATTCCGCTGGTCTACGAGCTCGACGACGACCTCAAGCCGCTGCGGCACTACTACCTGGGCGACGCCGCAGCCGCCGAAAAGGCCGCCGCGGCGGTTGCCTCGCAAGGCAAGGGCTGAAGAATTAAAACCCCTCGGCGGCGCTCCCCCGTGGAACCCCGGCAGGCAATTTGCTTCCAAGCTGTGTATATTGGTTCGACAGCCGACAAGGACAATCACTCATGATGGGCCACAAATTGAAGATTACCGGCTGGGTCGCCGCCGGCGCCGTTGCCGGCGTCTTGACCACCGTCTCTTTGCAGACGGTCGCACGCGGCTCGCTCGCGCCGCTCCCGCTCGAGGAATTGCAGCAACTCGCCGCCGTTTTCGGCATGGTCAAGAGCGACTATGTCGAACCCGTCGATGAGAAGAAGCTCATTTCCGACGCCATTTCCGGCATGGTCGCCGGCCTCGACCCGCATTCCCAGTACTTCGACAAGAAGTCCTTCAAGGAATTCAGGGAAGGCACGACCGGCCGCTTCGTCGGCGTGGGCATCGAAATTTCGCAGGAAGACGGTCTCATCAAGGTGGTGTCGCCCATCGAGGGCTCCCCGGCCTTCCGAGCGGGCCTGAAGCCGAACGACCTGATCACCAAGATCGACGACACCGCCGTGCGCGGCCTGTCGCTCAACGAGGCCGTTAAGCGCATGCGCGGCGAGGCCAACACCAAGGTGCTGCTGACCATCTTCCGCAAGGACGAAAGCCGCACCTTCCCGGTCACGATCACGCGCGAGGAAATCCGTACCCAGTCGGTGCGCGGCAAGGTCGTGGAGCCGGGCTACGGCTGGATCCGCCTGTCGCAGTTCCAGGAACGCACGGTGGACGACTTCGTGAAGAAGGTCGAAGACATCTACAAGGAAGACCCCAACCTGAAGGGCCTGGTGCTCGATCTGCGCAACGACCCGGGCGGCCTGCTCGACGCGGCGGTGGCCATCTCGGCGGCCTTCCTTCCCGAGAACGTGACCGTGGTCTCCACCGACGGCCAGCTGGCCGAAAGCAAGTCGGTCTACAAGGCGGCGCCCGAGTTCTACCAGCGCCGTTCGGGCAGCGACCCGCTGCGCAACCTGCCCGCGGCCCTCAAGACCGTGCCGCTGGTGGTGCTGGTGAACGAAGGCTCGGCTTCTGCGAGCGAAATCGTGGCCGGCGCGCTGCAAGACCACAAGCGCGCCACCATCATGGGCAGCCAGACCTTCGGCAAGGGCTCGGTGCAGACGGTGCGCCCCCTGGGACCGGACACAGGCCTCAAGATCACCACGGCGCGCTACTACACGCCGAGCGGCACCTCGATCCAGGCCAAGGGCATCGTGCCCAACGTGCTGATCGACGAGAGCGCCGAGGGCAGCCCCTTCGCCGCCCTGCGCATGCGCGAGGCCGACCTCGAAAAGCACCTGGCCAGCGGCCAGGGCCCCGAAACGAAGGACCCGGAACGCGAAAAGGCACGCGACGAAGCCCGCAAGCGCCTCGAGGAAGAAGCCAAGAAGCCGCCGCAGGACCGCAAGGTGCCCGAGTTCGGCACCGACAAGGACTTTCCGTTGATGCAGGCGCTCAACCGCCTCAAGGGCCAGCCGGTGCTGGTCAGCAAGACGCAGGTCATCGTCGACAACAAGGAAGAGAAAAAAGAGAACTGATCGGGAGCTCGGCGCTTTCAGATCCGGAAATACCGCGGAACCGGCGCTGCCGGGCCGCGGTATTTTTTCGTTTGGCACAAGCCGGGGTGAGCCACCATGAATGACGACGACCTGCTGCGCTATTCGCGCCATATCCTGCTCGAAGAATTCGGCATCGACGGCCAGGCGCGCGTCAGCGCCGGCCGCGCGCTGGTCATCGGCGCGGGCGGCCTGGGCTCGCCGGTGGCGCTGTACCTTGCCGCGGCCGGTGTCGGGCACGTCACGCTGGTGGACGACGACGAAGTCGACCTGACCAACCTCCAGCGCCAGGTGGCCCACACCCATGCGCGGGTGGGCAGCCTGAAGGTCGAATCGGCCGCACAGGCCATGCGCGACATCAATCCCGGCATCTCCATCGAGACGCACGCCACCCGTGCCGACGAGGCGCTGCTGTCACGGCTCGTCGAGGCAGCGGACGTGGTGATCGACTGCTGCGACAACTTTGCGACGCGGCACGCGGTGAACCGCGCCTGCGTGGCGCACGGCAAGCCGCTGGTGGCGGGCGCCGCCATCCGCTTCGACGGCCAATTGAGCGTCTACGACACGCGCGATGAAGCCTCTCCCTGCTACGCCTGCATTTTTCCGCCCGATGCGGCCTTCGAGGAAACGCTCTGCGCGGTGCTGGGCGTGTTCGGTCCCGTGGTGGGCACCATCGGCACGCTGCAGGCGAGCGAGGCGCTGAAGCTGCTGGCGGGCATCGGGCCGTCGCTGGCGGGCAAGCTGCTGATGTTCGACGGGCGCCGCACGGCGTTCGACACGCTGCAGGTGGCGCGCGACCCGCACTGCAGCGTGTGTGCGCACCGCAAAGGCGCCGCCTGACGGCAGCTCATTCCTTCGGCGCTCTCCTCGTTTTTTCCCGGCTTCAGCGCTGCTTGGCGCCCTTGGCCCTAGCCGCTCCGGCGGCCGCCGCGCCGGTGCTGGGCTTATTGGCCTGCGACAGCACTCCCTTGCAATCCGCGTCTTCGCCCGGCCCGGTCTCGATGGTCGCCGCCAGCGCCAGCAGAGGGTTGAGCGCGCCCAGCACCAGCGCTGCCAGGCCGCGCTCCGCCAGCGGAACCACCTGAACCCCGCCGGACGGCGAGCCGAAGGTGCCTCCGATGACCAGCGGCGTGCGCAGCGAGAGGAAGCTCGCGTCCTTGGGCTCGGGCCGCACCACGAAGTCGAGCTTCTCGGTGGCAAGGTTGGCTTGGCCGGTGGCATAGAAGACGGTGTCGGCGGTGTCGAGCACCACGCTGCGGCTGGTCATGAGGCCCTTGTTGACGTCGAACGCCATCGCGGCGCAGCGCAGTTCGACGTTCTGGTCGCCGCGCAGCAAAAACTTGATGATCTCGGCGCCGTCCAGCCCCATGAACTCCAGCAGCAGGTTGCTGAACCGCCCTCGCCCGGTCAGGGCGGCCACGTCGCCCGAGGCGCCGCCGAGCCAGCTGGCCACCGAGTTGCCCCGCCCCGCAAGGTTGACCCGGCCGTCGAGCCGGCTGAAGCTGCTGCGCATGGTCTCGATCTTCGGCACCACGCGGTTGAGCTGCATGTTGCGCAGGTCGAGCGAGGCGCGAATGTCCGCCGGGTTCTGGGTGGCGTCGATTCGGATGGCACCGGCCAGCTTGCCGCCGGCCACGCCCAGGTCGAGCGGGTCGAGGGCGAGCACGCCGTCGGTGAGCTTGACCTGCACGCTGCCGCGGTCGAGCGGCACGTCGCGCACGTTACGGATGCGATCGGCCGTGTACTTCACGTCGGCGTTCATCGCGCGCAGGCGGTCGAAGTCGAGCGTGGCAGTGGGCAGCACCTTGTTGCCCGCCGCCCGCTTGGCCTGCTTGATGGTGGGTGGCGGCGCCACGCCTTCGACCGCCTTGGCGGAGCGCTCGGTGGGCGGCAAGCCGATGAGGGGGCCCAGGTCGTCCATGTCCATCAGTCTCGACCGCAACTCGCCCGCGAGGCGCGGCAGCTTTCCGGCCTGGTCGAAGCGCATGTCGCCGGCAATGTCTGAAAGGCCGAGCCTGCCCTTGAGCCCCGCCACTTCCCACAGCTTGGCGCGCTTGCGCAGGTCGCCGCTCAGTGCATAGGGCGAGGTCTCCGGCAGCGCGATGCCAAGCAGCGGAAACAGGGCACCAAGCGTCTGGCCCTTGAGTTCGAACTTCGCGTCGATGCCGTCGAGGTCGGCAAAGTCGGTCACAGTGCCTTCGGCCTTGAAGCGGGTCTGCCCCGCCGCGGCATCGATCTCCATCGGAAACGGCTGCTGGCCGGCCGACTTGAGCTGCAGCACGTTGCCGGTGCGACCCTCGGCCGTGAGCGGCTGGCCCTTGTAGCGGCCCTTGATGCGGTAGCTGAGCGGCAGCGTGCCGCGGCCCGTGTCGTAGCTCACGTCGGCGTGCAGATCGACACCCAGGTGCGTGGCCAGGAAATCGATCGTGCCGTTGTCGACCTGCATCAGGCCAATAACAGGCACGGTTCCGGGATCGGAGGTGTCCTTGCCGAGCGCCCATGTGCGGCGCCCGTCCGGTTCCATCTGGAGCCCCAGCGTCGGCGAGAACAGTGCCAGGCGCGGAATCACGATCTTCTGCGTGAGCAGCGGCCACAGCCGTATGTCGAACTCGGCGCGCTCGGCCTTCACCAGATAGGGATCGCGCGCCCACGGTGGATTGGCAAACTCGATGCCGTCGAACTTCACCGTGGCGCCGCGCAGCCCCACGCCCACATCGAGCCGGCGCGTGATCTCGAACTTGCGTCCCGTCTTTTCGCTGACGTAGCGGTTGATGGGCTCGCGCAAGGTGTCCCACGGAAAGAACGCGATCACCACCGCCAGCGCGGCGAACAGCAGCACCAAAGCCGCGAGCAGCTTGAGCCAGAGCGGCCGGTTGCGAAGGACGTTCGTTGCCATGGAGTCTGGATATACCCGCCCGCTCTTGCGCCGGGTCGGCAATGGACCGCAAAAACCGTGCGGCATTGCCTACGGAAGGGCTTCGCGACGCCGGCTCGTCAGAACCCGCCTACAACACCCATCCTCCGAACCCTGCATGATGCGTGTCGGCGACGCCTCAATCTTCGATGCGCAGGCAATCGCCAGCAGGGGCATTCGCGAGACACCTGCCAACAGAGGAAGCGCGGTTCGGCATGGATACCAGATTGCAGACATACATCGTCGAAGACAACCTCACGATCCGTGAAAACCTCATCGGTACCCTGGAAGAACTCACCTGCACGACGGTTGTCGGCTTTGCCGAGACCGAAGCGCACGCGCGCCAATGGCTGCAGGACCACAGCGACGAGTGGGACCTGGCGGTGGTCGATCTTTTTCTCAAGCAGGGAAGCGGCCTGGGCGTGCTCCAGGCCTGCACCTCGCGCCGGCCGAACCAGAAGGTGGTGGTGCTCAGCAACTACGCCACGCCCGACATCCGGCGGCGCTGCGCCGAATTCGGAGTGGATGCGGTGTTCGACAAATCGAACGAGATCGACGCGCTGGTCGACTTCTGCATCCTGGAGGCGGTGGCTCACCGCCCCGCCACCGGCACGGAATGAAAAAGAGGCAGAAGAAGCCCCGTCGGACCTCCCCGCCTCCTTCTTCAGCCGCCGGCTGTTTGTCTGCTCAATCGATCAGCTTGTTCTTCAGCGCGTAGTACGTGAGGTCGCTGTTGGAAGACAGGTTCATCTTCTCCATGAGGCGCGTGCGGTAGGTGCTCACGGTCTTGACCGACAGCGACAGCGTCTTGGCGATGTCGCCCGCGGTCTCGCCCTTGGCAAGCTTCAGGAACACCTGGAATTCGCGCTCCGAGAGCTGCTCGTGCGGCGCGGCGTCGTCCTTGCGGTCGAGCTGGCGGGCGAGCAGTTCCGCCACGGCCGGCGTGATGTAGCGGCGGCCCAGCGAGATGGTGCGGATCGCGTTGACGATCTCCATCGGGTCGCACTCCTTGTTGAGATACCCGCTCGCGCCCTGACGGATGAGGTTCATCGCGTAGTGCTCTTCGGGGTAGCCGCTGAGAATGAGAATGCCCACGTCCGGCGCCTTGGCGCGGATCATTGCAAGCGCGTCGATGCCGCTCTGCCCGGGCATGGAAAGATCCATCACCAGCACGTCGAGTTCGGTGGTGCGCACCAGCTCGATGGCCTCGCGCCCGCTGGCGGCCTCGCCGGCCACGCGCAAGTCGACGTGTTCAGAGAAGAACTGCCGCAGGCCCGAACGCACGATAGCGTGGTCGTCCACAATTCCAATTTTGATCATCTGTTACTTTCTTCGTTGTGTCGTGGCCGAGGAAGCCGCAACATGCCGATCCCCTGGTTGTTATCAATTATTCACGAACTTGTGCTGAAAGCACCTTTGAAAGTTTCATGCACTGGCTAGCTCCTCCAAAAATGGCCGTGAGCCTACTGCTCGCGGCACTGGCTGCGCTGGCCCTCGTCGGTATCAACGAGGCCGGCTACCGCCAGTCGACCCAGGCCCTGGCGAACATCGACGAGGCGCAAAAAGTGCGCGCCACGGTCAACCTGATCCTGCAAAGCATGCTCGATGCCGAAACCGGGCAGCGAGGCTACCTCCTGACCGGTGAAACCAGCTACCGCCAACCCTACGACACGGCCGTCAAGCAGGTCGACGGATACCTTGCCACACTGCGCCAACTTTACGCCCAACGGCCGGCCGAGCGTACCCAATTGGCGGAGCTCTCCAAGCACGTGCTGCGCAAGATAGCCGAAATGGACATGAGCGTGCGCCTGCGGCAGGACGGCAAGGAGGATGCCTGGAAGTTCGTCATCACCACGGACGTGGGGCGCGAGGAAATGGACGCCATCCGCAACAGTGCCCACCACCTTGTGGCCGCGAGCAACAAGACCCTGCAGGAAAGCCAGGTGCAGGTGATGAATTCGCTGCGGCTGTCGCGTATCGGCACCGCCATCGTGGCCCTTGCCGCCCTTATCGCGTTCTTCCTGTACCTGCGGCAGACGCATGCACTGCGCTCCATTGGCGAGCGCCAGCAGGAAACGCTGCAGCGCGAGCGCAACGCACTCGAAGACGAGGTGCGCGAACGCACAGCCTCGCTGGCCGAGCTGGCCACCCACCTGCAGGACGTGCGGGAAACCGAGCGCGGCTATCTCGCACGGGAGCTTCACGACGAACTCGGCTCGCTGCTGACCGCGGCCAAGCTCGACGTCGCCCGCCTCAAGTCGAGGCTGCTGGAGGCGCCGGACGCCACGCAGCGGCTGCAGCACCTGACCGAGCTGCTGAACAGCGGCATCGCGCTCAAGCGCCGCATCATCGAGGACCTGCGGCCGTCGTCGCTGTCGAACCTCGGGCTGGTGGCGTCGCTCGAGATCCTCGGGCGTGAGTTCGCTGAACGCTCGGGCATCCAGGTGCAGATGGCGCTGGAGCCCGTGACCATGGACGAGTCGCGCCAGCTCACCATCTACCGCATGGTGCAGGAGAGCCTCACCAACATCGGCAAGTACGCCGAAGCCAGCGAGGCGACGATCGTGCTGAAGAACTACGAGAACCACGTGATCGTGGAAGTTGCCGACAACGGCAAGGGCTTCGACCCCCGGCGCATCCACCCTTCGACGCACGGCCTCGCGGGCATGCGGCACCGGGTGGAGGCCGCACGCGGCAAGCTCACGATCTCTTCGACGCCGGGCCGGGGCACGCGCCTGAGCGCGATGCTGCCGGTCGTCAAGCCGCTCTGACGCACAGCCGGCTGCGCGGCCGGTGCGAACGGCGGCACCCATGCGCGGCAGGTGAAGGGGGAACTCGGTCGTCTCCTACGTTCCACGCGCCCAGCCGCTGACAGGGCCTTGCAAGGGCGCCACTTAAGGTTGCTCCTGTGCCGTTCATTTCATCTCTTGAACGCGCAGTCCCACAACAACGAGCGAAGTCTCGAAGGAGTCCACATGTTGCATTACACGGTGGTGTTTCTGGTCATTGCGCTGATTGCCGCAGTGTTCGGCTTCGGCGGCATTGCCGCCAGCGCGGTAGGAATCGCAAAGATCCTTTTCGTGATCTTCGCCGTACTTGCCATTGCCAGTTTCCTGGCCGGCTTGCTCAGGCGCAAGTAGCGTAGTTACGATCAACAGGCTCCCGCAATTCATCTCCCCGGAAAGGAAATTCTATGAACACGACCAAGACTCCCTCGCAACTCGCCGACGACGCACGCCAGACCGCCAACGAGGCTGTCGAGTCCACCCGCGCCTACGCACAGAACGCCGTGAATGCGGCCGGCGAGAAGGTCCGCGAACTGCGCCGCGACGCAGAACCGGCGGTCGAACAGCTGGCAGCGCGCGTGCAGCAAGCCGTGCAGCGCGGCCTCGACGCCGCCTCGACCACCAGCGCACGCGCACAGCGCCGCCTGGAGCAGGCCGCTGACGTCACGGGCCGCTACATCTCCGACCAGCCCGTTCGCTCGGTGCTGATTGCCGCCGCAGCCGGCGCCGCAATTACCGCACTCATCGTGCTGGCCAGCCGCAGCCGCCGGGACGAATACTGATCTGCTGACGCCCCGTTCCACCGATTCCGCGCACCATGCTTCATCCGATTTTTTCTACGGTGCTCGGGCATCCGGAACTCATCGCCGAACACGCAGCCAACTACGCGGCTCTCGTGAGGCAGGAGGCCTCCGAGGCGGGGCGCGGGCTCGTCGCCCGCATCATTGCCGGCGTGGTCGCTGCCGCGAGCGCCATGCTCGCGCTCGGGCTCATCGGGGTTGCGGTATTGATGGGCGTGCTGCATGGCAGCTTCCATTGGGTGCTCGTGGCGGTGCCGGGCGTTGCGCTGGTAATTGCCGGCATTTGCGCCTGGGTGGCAAGCCGGCCGTTTTCGGGCTACGCGTTCGACGATCTTCGCGCCCAGGTCGACGCCGACCTGCAGGCGTTGCACGAAGCAGGAGCCCGCCATGAACGGCACTGACCGAAGTTCGCTCACGCCGCAGGAACGCCTTGCGCTTTCGCGCCGCGCGCTCGTGCGGCATCTGAACGGCGAAGACGACGAGCCGCGCGAGAACCGCCGCGGCAGGCGGTACGCGGCACCCGAAGACCATCCGGAGATGTACGCCGCAGAAGGCGCGCAGCAAGAGTCGCCGCCGCGCAGCAGCCGGCATCGTTGGACGTCGATGGCGCGCAGCATGACCGAGCGCTGGTGGCGCCGGCATCCGGCCCATGCGGTGGGCCAGCTCGCGCGCCCGTTGCTCGAGCACTATGCGCGCAAGGAGCCGGCCAAGCTCATGGCCATTGCCGCCGCCACGGGCGCCGCCATCGTGCTGGTCAAGCCATGGCGCCTGCTCTCGTTCACGGCGGTGCTGGCAGCGGTGCTCAAGACATCCGATGTGGCAGACGTCGTCAACACGTTGATGCATCAGAAAAACACCAGCCCACGAAAGGACCCTCCATGAATGCGAATTCCCCGGGTACCAACCCGGCAAGGCACGAGCACTTGGTGCTCGACGAAAAAGCCATCGAGGCGGCGGCCAACAGCCTCGACGAAGGCGCGGTCACGCCGAGCTACGGCCCGTGGCGCGACGATGTCGTTAAGCTGCTGAACGACGCGCTGGCCACCGAACTGGTGTGCGTGCTGCGCTACAAGCGCCACTATTTCACCGCCAACGGCGTGTCGTCGCCCGCCATTGCGGAAGAATTCCTGGTGCACGCCAACGAAGAGTCGGCCCACGCCGACCGCATTGCCGAACGTATCGTGCAACTGGGCGGCGAGCCCGACTTTGCCCCCACGCACCTGCTCGAACGCAGCCACGCCGGCTACGACGAATCGACCGACCTGCAGGCCATGGTGCGCGCCAACCTCGTGGCCGAGCGCATTGCCGTGGAAACGTACCGGCAGATGATCGCGCTCATCGGCGACAAGGACCCGACCACACGGCGCATGCTGGAAGACATTCTTTCCGACGAGGAAGAGCACGCGGACGAGCTCAAGGACTGGCTCGGCCACTGATCTCCAAGGGCCCCTCGCCCAGGGGCTGTGCAACAAAAAAGCCCGGACGATCCGGGCTTTTTGTTTGGGACAACGCAGCGCGCTCAGCTCTTCACTTCCAGCTGGTTGTCCACCGAGGTCACGCCCTGCACGCCCTTGGCGATTTCCTCCGCGCGCGCCTTCGCAGCGGCCGTGGGTGCCGGGCCCTTCAGGCTGACGGCGCCGGCCTTGGTGTCCACGTCGATCTTGATCGCGCTCAGGTCGGGGTCCTTGGCCAGGCCTGCGGCCACCGATGCGGTGATCGCGGCATCGTCCACCGTCGCGCTCGCGGCTGTGCCGGCTCGCTTTGCGGCGTCCGTCATGTTGGCCATGCCGTCCTTCACTTCGGCGGTGGTGCCGGAGGCATCGATCTTGGCCTTGGCGTCCTTGACGGCTTCCCCCGTCTTGGCGGCGGCAGTCTCGGCCGCCTTCTCGGTCTTTGCGATGGCGCTGTCGAGCTTCTCGCCCGCGGTGCGGTTGTCCGAGGCGTCGCAAGCGGCAAGCGTCAATGCCGCGCCCGCCAGCAACAGCACGGTGAGCCATGCGCGCGAAAACGGCATGGCGATGGTGTGACCAGTTTTTTTCATTGAATCCTCCGTTTCGCTCCGAAGAGCGGGTGACGCGCGCAGGTTGCGCGCAGGGGGTCCGGACAAGGCCGGAGCGCCTTTTCAATCTAGCTTTCGGGCCAAAGACGCGGGAGTCGCGGCCGGCGCGAAACCCTGTAGGACAAGGAGGCTCAGGCCGTGACGATCCATCCCTCGATCGGATCGACGCTCTCCGGCAGCCCGAAACCCGGCCCGGGCGTGGAGGCGCGCTGTGCGCTCCACGCAGCCTGGACAAGGCACAGCACCGCATCGATGTGATCGCCGCGCGCATCGCCCAGCAATTCGGTGCGTTGCGCCTTGCTGAGCGCCACCCGCAGGCCCAGCCGCGTGGTGCCTGCCCCGAGCGCGGCGAGCAGGCTCGTGCGCGCCGCCAGCCGCTCGGGCGTCTGCTTGGCCGCCTCGTCGCTCTTGTAGCTGCGGCGGCCGATCAGCTCGCGGGCCAGCAGCCCGGGATAGGCCTCGAGCGCGATGCGGTTTTTGTTGCTGCCGATGTGCAGCCCCGGAAGGCTCGCGCCGACGGCCAGGAGCGGCGGCACGCCCGCATGAAGCATGAACGCCACCGGCGGGTTGACCCATTTCATCGACGTGCTCGAACCGGCAGGCGCATCGGTAGCGCGGTGCGCAAACTTGCCGCCGACCGGGCGCGCGGCACAGAAGGCGGCAAAGGTGGCGCGGATCTCCGCGCGGCTCAGGCTCGCATAGTGGGCCATGAGCGCGTTCCATTCCCGGGGCCACCGCAGATGCTCGACCAGTTCGCGCGGCAGGCCGAACGGAAAATCGAAGCCGCCGATCCACGCCGGCTCGCTACCCAGCCACTCGGCCCAGGCGTCGAGGGTGGTGAAGCGCTGGAGGCCCGTCAGCGCCAACTCTCCCGCGTCGCCCATGCGGCCGCTCGCAATGACGATCGGTTTGCGCGACGTGGGCGCGCAGGAAAAATCGCATCCGAACAGCAGCGGCGCGTTCATCTCACCCCAGCGCGAGCGCCACCACCCCGGCGGCAATGAAGGCGGCGCCCAGCAGCCGCAGCAGGCGGTCGCCCTCGCGCAGCAGATGGCCGCCGATCAGCGCAGCGAAAAGCATCGAGACTTCGCGCGCCGGTGCGACATGGGAAATGGGTGCCTGCTGCACCGCATAGAGCACCAGCACATACGAAACGGGGCTGATCACCGCCACCAGGAGCGCATATTTCCACTGCGCGCGCCACATCCGCGCGGTTTCGGCGCGGTCGTGCAGCCCGGCGGGCAGCAGCAGCCCCACGCGCACCAGGTTGCCGAAGTAGTCGAGCAGGATCGGGGACATGGCCAGGAATTTCACCGCATAGCTGTCGGCCACCGTATAGGCCGCGATGAAGGCCCCCGTCAGCATGCCGTAGCGAACGCCCTTGTGAACGCGCGCACGCTGGGCCGGGTCATGCTTCTTTCGCCACAGGCCCGGTCCGCCGGCCACAAGGAACACGCCCAGCACCACGCCCGCAATGCCCGCAACGCCAACCAGGCTGATGCGCTCGCCGAGAAACAAGATCGCAACCAGGGACGACAGCAGCGGGCCCGAACCGCGCGCCAGCGGATAGACCACGGTGAGATCGGACTTGCGGTAGCCGCGCAGCAGAATGACGTAGTAGATGACATGCAGCACGCCGCTCAGCGCGACGAAGCCCCACTCGGTGACACCCCAGGTCGGCACCACGCTCCAGCCCAGCGTAAGGCCCACGGGGGCCCACACAACGGCCATGAAGACGCCGCTTTGCAAGGCGAAGCGCGCGTCGCCGTTCGCCTTCTTGGCGGCGATATTCCAGCTGGCGTGAATGATCCCGGCGAGCAGGATCAATGCGAAGGCGGAGAGCGGCACCCAGTAGACGCGCTATACGCGACCGAGCGCCGCCGGGCCGCCCCAAGGCGCGAGCGGCCCCCTCGGGGGGCAGCGAGGACACGAAGTGCCGAGCGTGGGGGCCACGCCTCAGTGGCGGCCGACGATGGCCGCGGTGGCCATCAGTTCCTCGAGCAGCGCCAACGAGACCTTGCCCGACACTGCGTACGGATTCAGCTCGGGCTTTTCCGAGTACTTGAGCAGCGTCGAGGCGTTGAGCTTGGAGAGGTTGACCTGCCCCATGGTCCAGCCGCCGAAGCGGCGCTCGGAAATTTCTTCGTAGTGCAGCAGCACCACATCCTTGTGGCGGGCATCGCGCTGGATGTGGCCGTAGAGTTCGCTCACGGCCATGCGTCCACCTTCGATGGCCTGCAGGAAGGTGCCCGCGCCGTAGCAAAGAATGCCCGTGATGCCGCAGGAAGGGTTGTGCGTGCGCGATTGCGCGAGGATGGCGTCGATGGCCTCGGGGCTGGTGTCGACGGCGCGGCTGGCGTAGAGAAGTCGCACGAGCATGCTCAGCTCCTCCTCGGCAGCAGGGAAAGAAATTCGCGGCGCAGGCTCGGGTCTTTCAGGAACACGCCGCGCATCACGGAGTTGATCATCTTGCTGTCCATTTCCTTCACGCCGCGCCAGGCCATGCAGAAGTGCTCGGCTTCCATGACGAGCGCCAGGCCGTCGGGCTGGGTTTTTTCCTGGATCAGGTCGGCCAGCTGCACCACGGCCTCTTCCTGGATCTGGGGCCGGCCCATTACCCATTCGGCAAGGCGCGCGTACTTCGACAACCCGATCACGTTGGTGTGCTCGTTGGGCATGATGCCGATCCACAGCTTGCCGATGATCGGGCAGAAGTGGTGCGAGCACGCGCTGCGCACGGTGATCGGGCCGACGATCATCAGCTCGTTCAGGTGCTCGGCGTTGGGAAACTCGGTGAGCGAAGGCGGCGCCACATAGCGGCCCCTGAACACTTCGTTGAGGTACATCTTGGCCACGCGGCGGGCGGTGTTGCCGGTGTTGTGGTCGTTCTCGAGGTCGATCACCAGGCTTTCGAGCACGCCCTTCATCTTCACTTCGACTTCGTCGAGCAGCGACTCGAGCTCGCCGGGTTCGATGAACTCCGCGATGTTGTCGTTGGCGTTGAAGCGCCTGCGCGCGGCAGTCAGGCGTTCACGGATCTTCACCGAGACGGGGGTGCCCTCGTCGTCGTTGTTTCCGTCAGGGCGCGGTTCCACGTCGGTTTTCCTCAGCATCCGCGCATGGTATCAGCGAACGCATTTTGCAGACTCCGCAGGGAGAAGCCAGCGAAAGCGGGACTCATGCCAGCACAAAGTCGGCGACCAGCGGCAGATGGTCGGACATGCGCGCCCAGATCGGCCCGCGCGGCACCGAGCAGGCCACCGGCTCCAGCTGACGCCCATAGACGAAATCGAGCTGCGCCACCGGCAGGCGCGAGGGATAGGTGAGCGTTCGCGCACCACGCAGGTCGCTGGTGTCGCGCAGGCCCATGGCGTTCATGGCGTAGCGCATGCGCGCGCCCCAGTCGTTGAAGTCGCCCGCGACCACCACCGCCTCGCCGGCCGGCACTTCGCGTTCGATGAACTCGCGCAGCCGCGCGACCTGCCGCACGCGGCTGCCCTTGATGAGCCCCAGGTGCACGACGATGGCATGCACGGGCCGGCCCTCCACCTCGATGACGACGTGCAGCAGCCCGCGCTGCTCAAAGCGATGGTCGGAAATGTCCTGGTGGCCGGTGCGGATCACCGGCCAGCGGGTCAGCAAGGCGTTGCCGTGCTCGCCGTGGCGGGTGATGGCGTTGGTTTCATAAACGGCGGTGTAGCCCTCGGGCGCCAGGAAGTCGGCCTGCGGAAGCTCGGGCCAGCGCTCAAAGCGGAGCGCGGCCTGCCGGTTCATCTTGCGCACCTCCTGCAGGCAGACGATGTCCGCGTCGAGCTGCTCGATGGCATGCCCCAGGTTGTGGATCTCCAGGCGCCGCGCCGGGCCGATGCCCTGCACACCCTTGTGGATGTTGTAGGTTGCGACCCGGAGGGTGTGTGCCGGCAGGTTCATCGGGCAAATTCTGGCAGCAACAGAATGGCTTCGGCGTTCGACGGAGAAAAGCACGCGTCGGCCGCCTCGCGGTAGGGCAGCCACTTCCAGTCGGTGTGCTCGCGCGGCGCCAGGGTGGGCACCAGGCGGTCGGGCACGCACAGGCCGAACAGGTGCTCGGTGTTGTGCGTCACGCCCGGTTCATAGCGGGCCCGCCAGCCCGGGTAGATTTCGTAGACGTTGCTCAGCTGCCAGTCGACCAGCCGCTGCGCCAGGGGTGTGCCCTCTCCGCACTGGATGCCGGTTTCCTCGGCCACCTCGCGCGCTGCGGTGAGCATGAGCGGCTCGTCGGCGAGGTCCTTGCTGCCGGTGACCGACTGCCAGAAGTCGTTGGCATCGGCGCGACGGATCAGCAGAACGTCGAGCGCCGGGGTATGAATGACAACCAGCACCGACTCCGGAATTTTCCAGGGCCGGACGCTCGTCGTCATGGGCGCATCAGGCGGTTTGGGGCGTGTTGCGCAGCTTGATGTGCAGCTCGCGCAACTGCTTCTCGTCGACCGGGCTCGGCGCCTGCGTGAGCAGGTCTTGCGCGCGCTGGGTCTTGGGGAATGCGATCACGTCGCGGATCGACTCGGCGCCGGTCATGAGCATGACGAGGCGGTCGAGGCCGATCGCGATGCCGCCATGCGGCGGGGCGCCGTATTGCAGTGCGTCGAGCAGGAAGCCGAACTTGAGCTGGGCGTCTTCGGCGCTGATCTTGAGCGCGCGGAACACCTTGCTCTGCACTTCCTCGCGGTGGATACGCACCGAGCCGCCGCCCATCTCGATGCCGTTGAGCACCATGTCGTAGGCCTTGGCAATGCACTTCTCGGGCGCGGTGTCCATGAGGTCTTCATGGCCGTCCTTCGGTGCGGTGAACGGGTGGTGCACGGCGCTCCAGCGCTGGCCTTCCTCGTCGAACTCGAACATCGGGAAGTCGACCACCCACAGAGGTGCCCAGCGGTCGTCGAACAGGCCGGCCTTCTTGCCGAAGGCGCTGTGGCCGATCTTCACGCGCAGCGCGCCGATGGCGTCGTTGACGACCTTTTCCTTGTCGGCACCGAAGAACAGGATGTCGCCGTTGCGCGCGCCCGTGCGGGCAATGATCTCGGCCAGCGAGGCGTCGTCGAGGTTCTTGACGATCGGGCTCTGCAGGCCTTCGCGGCCGGCGGCTGCGTCGTTGACCTTGATGTAGGCCAGGCCCTTGGCGCCGTAGATCTTGACGAATTCCTGGTACGCGTCGATTTCGCCGCGCGACAGGCCGCCTTCGGCACCGCCGCCGGGCACGCGCAGCGCGACCACGCGGCCGCCCTGCATGGTGGCGGCGTTGGAGAACACCTTGAATTCCACACGCTTCATGAGCTCGGTGAGCTCGGTGAACTCGAGCTTCACGCGCAGGTCGGGCTTGTCGGAGCCGTACTTGAACATGGCGTCCGCGTACGTCATGGTCGGGAACACCGGCAGGTCGATGCCCGCGGCATTGCGGAACACGTTGCGGATCATGCCCTCGAACATCTCGCGGATTTCTTCTTCGGCGAGGAACGAGGTCTCGATGTCGATCTGCGTGAATTCAGGCTGGCGGTCGGCGCGCAGGTCTTCGTCGCGGAAGCACTTCACGATCTGGTAGTAGCGGTCGTAGCCGGCCACCATCAGCAGCTGCTTGAAGAGCTGGGGCGACTGCGGCAGCGCAAAGAAGCTGCCGTCGTGCACGCGGCTGGGCACCAGGTAGTCGCGCGCGCCTTCGGGCGTGGACTTGCCGAGCATCGGCGTCTCGATGTCGATGAAGCCGTTGGCGTCGAGGAACTTGCGCGTTTCCATCGTCACCTTGTAGCGCAGCATCATGTTGCGCTGCATGGCCGGGCGGCGCAGGTCGAGCACGCGGTGCGTGAGGCGCGTGGTTTCCGACAGGTTGTCGTCGTCCAGCAGGAACGGGGGCGTGACCGAGGGGTTCAGCACCTTGAGCTCATGGCACAGCACTTCGATCTTGCCACTCTTGAGCTGGTCGTTGGTGGTGCCTTCGGGGCGCGCGCGCACCAGGCCGGTGATCTGAACGCAGAACTCGTTGCGCAGGTTCTCGGCCACGGCAAAGGTGGAGGCGCGATCGGGGTCGCACACCACCTGCACGTAGCCTTCGCGGTCGCGCACGTCGATGAAGATCACGCCGCCATGGTCGCGGCGGCGGTTGACCCAGCCGCACAGGGTGACGGTTTGGCCCATCAGGGCTTCGGTCACAAGACCGCAATAGTGAGTACGCATGGCCATATCTTGATTTCCAGCGCCGCAAAGGCGCGTTTCTTACTTGTTCGCGAGGGTCGAGGGGCCGCCGGGAACGACCACGCCCATCGAGACGATGTATTTGAGCGCTTCGTCCACGCTCATCTTGAGTTCGATGCAGTCGCTGCGCTTGAGCATCACGAAATAACCGCCCGTCGGGTTGGGCGTTGTGGGTACATAGACGCTGAGGTAGTCGCCGCCGCCCAGGTGCTCGACCACGTCGCTACCCGGCGCGCCGGTCACGAAGGCGATGGTCCACACGCCCTCGCGCGGCCACTGCACCAGCACGGCCGTCCGGAAGGCATTGCCGTTCTCGGAAAAAAGCGTGTCGGAGACCTGCTTGACGCTGGAATAGATCGAGCGGACGACCGGGATGCGCCGCACCACCGCGTCGCCCCAGCCCAGCAGGCGCTTGCCCACGAAGTTGCTTGCAATGGCACCCACGCCCAGCAAGATGGCCAGCGTGAGCAGCACGCCCAACCCGCGCACGTTGTTTTCGTGCAGCCATGTTTGCCAACCCAGCGGCAGCACCCAGAGCGTCTGGTCCAGCGTGTCGATGATCCACTTCAGCACCGCCAGGGTGATGAACAGCGGAACGATGACCAGCAAGCCGGAAAACAGCCATTTGCGCAGGGCGAGCATGGTGTGTTGTTCTCGGTCGCTCGTCAGTCGCTCTTGGCCGCGGCAGCTGGCGCCGGCGCAGGGCTGGAGGCAGGGGCGGGTGCAGGCGCGGGGCTGGAAGCCTCTGCGGTCTTGGCGGCTGGCGCAGCGGCGCTGTCGCCATTGTTCGCGGGTGCAGCGGTGGCGGCTTCGGCCTTCTTGCCGCCTCCATCGCGGAAATCGGTCACGTACCAGCCGGAACCCTTGAGCTGGAAACCGGCGGCGGTGACCTGCTTTTCGAAGGCACTCGCGCCGCATGCCGGACACACCGTGAGCGGCGCATCGGACATTTTTTGCAGGGCGTCCTTGGCAAAGCCGCAGGCGCTGCACTTGTAGGCGTAAATGGGCATGGAATTGAGTAAAAAAGCGGCGCAAAAACCGAGCAGAGGCCGCTCGCAAAGCCCTCGATTATAAGGGTGCCCCCGCCAGGCATGAACCCGCATGGCCCGGCCAGTGCACCCGTGGAACCGGCTCTGCCGGGCCGCCGGGTGCGCCCCCCAGTGGGGGGAGGCGCCAAGGGCGCTTCGGGGGGCGTTCCTAGGCTGCGAGCATCCGGTGCGGGGTGCGGGTGTTGGTCACCCACTGCGGCGCCAGCGATCCGGCCACCATGCCGCCGAACGAGGCGAGCACGCCGGCCAGCTGGGCCGGAAACACGGCGCTCCAGGGCATGGACAGGAACAGCAGCCAGGTGCCGATGCCGAACAGGATCGAAGCGAGCGCCCCCTGCGTGGTGGCGCGGCGCCAGTAAAGCCCGCACACCAGCGGCACGAAGGCGCCGACCAGCGGCACTTGGTAGGCGCCCGACACCAGCTCATAGATGGGAGTGCCCTGCATGCGGATGGCATAGGCCAGCACGGCCGCACTGAAGACCAGCACGGTGATGCGCATGGTCATGAGGTTCTGGCGGTCGGTGCCCGACGGGCGGAACTGGCGCCAGATGTTCTCGGTGAAGGTAACGCTCGGCGCCAGCAGCGTGGCCGAGGCGGTCGACTTGATGGCCGACAGCAGCGCGCCGAAGAACAGCACCTGCATCACGAAAGGCATCTTCTCGAGCACCAGGGTCGGCAGCACCTTCTGCGGATCGTCCTTCAGCAGCGCGGCAGTCTGCTCCGGCATGATCAGCAGCGCGCTGGCCACCAGGAACATCGGCACAAAGGCGAACAGGATGTACGCCACGCCGCCGATGACCGGCCCGCGCGTTGCGGCCTTGACGCTGTTGGCCGACATGACACGCTGGAACACGTCCTGCTGCGGAATGGAGCCGAGCATCATCGTGATGGCCGCGGCAAGGAAGAACACCATGTCGTGCCAGTTGGGCTCGGGCCAGAACTTGAAGAGGTCCTTGCTGACCGCGAAGGCCACCACCTTGTCCGCCCCGCCAGCCATGTTGCCGGCGAACACGGCAATGATGGCAAGCCCCGCGACGAGGATGATCATCTGGATGAAGTCGGTCACCGCCACCGACCACATGCCGCCGAACAGGGTGTAGGCCAGGATGGAAACCACCCCGATCACCATGCCCACCGGAATGCTGATGGCGCCGGCGGAAAGCACGTTGAACACCAGCCCCAGCGCCGTGACCTGCGCCGACACCCAGCCCAGGTAGCTCAGCATGATGATGAGCGAGCAGGCCACCTCGACGCCGCGGCCGTAGCGCTCGCGGTAGTAGTCGCTGATGGTCAGGAGCGTCATGCGGTAGAGCTTGCCCGCAAAGAACAGCCCGACCAGGATGAGGCAGGTGCCCGCGCCGAACGGGTCTTCGACCACGCCGTTCAGCCCGGTTTCGATGAACTTGGCCGGAATGCCGAGCACCGTTTCGGAGCCGAACCAGGTGGCGAAGGTGGTCGTCACGATCATGAAGAGCGGCAGGTGCCGCCCCGCAATCGCGAAGTCGGTGGTGTTCTTCACCCGCTTGGCGGCGTAGAGGCCGATCGCAATGGTGACCAGCAGATAAACGACAACCAGCGTCAGCAACACGGGGACTCTCCTCTAGAACAACTTCACGCGCACCAGCACCTGCATGGCGAGCAATCCCAATACAAATCCTATGCCACCGTAGATGATGGTCTGCAGCAACCGGTTGGTGCGCTTTTGTGCGGCCAGCAGTTCGAGCAGCTCGCGGCGGTTGTCGGCGGGCCGATTCTCAAGGAAATCGTGCAGCAGCCGCGGCAGTTGCGGCAACAGTTTTGCGTAGCGCGGCGCCTCGGCCTTAAGCTGCTGGAACAGCTTCTTGGGGCCGATCTGGTCGACCATCCACTTCTCGAGGAAGGGCTTGGCGGTGTGCCAGAGGTCGAGCTCCGGGTCGAGCTGGCGGCCCAGGCCCTCAATGTTGAGTAGGGTCTTCTGCAGCAGCACCAGCTGCGGCTGAATCTCGACGTGGAAGCGCCGCGAAGTCTGGAAGAGCCGCATCAGCACCATGCCGAGCGAGATTTCCTTCAACGGCCGGTCGAAATACGGCTCGCACACGGTGCGGATCGCCGCCTCCAGCTCGTCGATGCGGGTGCCTTCGGGCACCCAGCCGCTTTCCAGGTGCAACTCGGCCACCCGCTTGTAGTCGCGCCGGAAGAAGGCCACGAAGTTCTGAGCGAGGTATTCCTTGTCCGACTCGGTGAGCGTGCCGATGATCCCGAAATCGAGCGAGATGTAGCGCCCGAAGGTCTCCGGCGCGAGGCTCACCTGGATGTTGCCCGGGTGCATGTCGGCGTGAAAGAAGCCGTCGCGGAACACCTGGGTGAAGAAGATCGTGACGCCGTCGCGAGCGAGCTTGGGAATGTCGACACCGGCCGCGCGCAGCCGGTCGAGCTGTGCAATGGGCACGCCGTTCATGCGCTCCATCACGATCACCTCGGGGTGGCAGAAGTCCCAGAACATCTCGGGGATCAGCACCAGGTCGAGTTCGGCCATGTTGCGGCGCAGCTGGGCCGCATTGGCCGCCTCACGCACCAGGTCGAGCTCGTCGTGCAGGTATTTGTCGAACTCGCCGACCACCTCGCGCGGCTTCAGGCGCTTGCCGTCGGGCGAGAGCCGCTCGACCCAGCCGGCCATCATGGCCATGAGCGCGAGGTCTTTCTCGATCACGCCGCGCATGCTGGGACGCAGCACCTTGACGGCAACCTCCCGCACTTCTCCGTGGTTGGTGCGGATGGTCGCGAAGTGAACCTGGGCGATCGATGCGCTGGCAATCGGCGTTTCGTCGAACTGCACGAACACGTCGCCCACTGGCCGGCGGAAGGCCCGCTCGATGGTGGCGATGGCCACGGACGACGGGAACGGCGGCACCCGGTCCTGCAAGAAGGCAAGCTCGTCGGCAATGTCGGGCGGCAGCAGGTCGCGCCGGGTGGAGAGCACCTGGCCGAACTTCACGAAGATGGGGCCCAGCCGCTCGAGCGCCTCGCGCAGGCGCTGGCCGCGCGGCGCGTCGAGGTTGCGGCCGATGGAAACGACCCGCGCCACCACGCGCAGCCAGGGCTTCTGGAAGCTCGTGAGCACGAGCTCGTCGAGGCCGTAGCGCAGTGCGACCCAGACGATGAAGAATCCGCGGTAGAAGCGCCTCATTCGGCCGTGCTCGCCGGGCCGGCCGCCGAACCGCCGGCTTGCGGGGGCTTGCCGCCGACGAACTGGCGCAGCGCGCCCGCCACCTTGCGGGCGCCGTTGGCAATGGTGTGCGCCGGCACGTCGCCGATCAGGCGCGCAAGGTCGTCCTCGACATCCCAGCGCACATGATCGACCAGCCAGTTGACCTCGGCCGCGAGCTGCACGTCGCCGATGATCTGCACTGAAGGCTTGTCGCCGCGCAGCGTGGCGCGCGCCAGGTCGAAGGGGGACTCATCCGTGACGGTGAGGGTGAGCTCGGGCACCGAGCCCGGCGGAGCCAGGTCGAGCAGGCCGGCGGGCGTGGCCACCAGCTCCATCGTGACAAAGCGCCACTGGAAGCGCACCACCCGCCCCTGCTGCCGCAGCAGCCGCTGCTGGGCCTCGGGCTCCTGCTGCAGCACATGGTTGAGAAACAGCACCGCGCGGTGCTGGATCTCGTGCACAGCCCAGGCGGGCGGCTGCAGCCGTTCGCCGATGCGATTGAACAGGTCGTCGAGAAAAGAAAATGGGGACGATGGTGTGGCCATGTCCCCATTATCGGTTCTGTAAGCGGCCTCATGGCCGCCGGAATGCGCTTACTGCAGCGCTTGCACGCCTGCCACCAGCCAGCCGCTGTTGCCGCTGACGGGCTTGGTCATGTTCCAGACTTCGCGGAACGGACCCGGGCCGGCCGAGTCGTCCTCGCGGATCATGCCGGAGAACTCCACGCTGGCCATGTAGGCGTCGGCCAGTTCCTCGATACCGAGCAGCTTGGCGTCGAGCATCACCACCTCGGTCTTGTTCGGCGCGCCGCCGGTGTGGCTGGCACGGTCGGCCAGCTGCGTGCGGATCTCGTCGACCATGCTGTCGGTCATCATGGAGCGCAGCGTGGTGACGTCGGCGCGGTCCCAGGCGTCTTGCAGCGTGACGAAATTGCGCTTGGCGGCGCCAAGGAAGCCGTCCACGTCGAAGCCGACAGGAATACCCCACGACTGCGAGCCCGAGAGCGCCGAGCCGATCATGCTGCCGCCGGCCGCGGCACCCGCCGCGGAAAGGCTGCTGCCATGCCGCTCGTCAGCCTGGGTGGGCGATGCATCAAAAGCGGTTGCGTTGCGCTCCCACGGCCGTGCCGAGGCGTCGTTGCCGACGTTGGCGGGGCTGTACTGCGCAGGCGCGCTGGCGTTGGCCGGGTTGCCCGCGCCCTGGAAGGCGAAGCCGCCCTGGCGGTTGGCGCCCGACGAGGCGGCCGAACGCGCCTTGAACATGCGCCACACAAACAAGCCGGCCATGACCAGCAGGCCGATCAGCAGGATGTTGGCAAAGCCGGCGCCAAGGCCGAGCGAATTTGCGAGCCAGGCCAGGCCCAGGCCGGCGGCCAGGCCGCCGAGCATTGCACCCCACGGGCGCTTGGGCGCCGCGGCAGCGGGCGCCGGCGTTGCGGGCCGCGGCGCGGCATTGGTTGCGTTTTGCTGCGCGGGCGCGCTGGGCGATGCGGATTCGCGCTGCGTCACGTTGGACGATTGGCGGCCGACCGACTTGCCGCCGCCGATACGGGCGGCGTCGGCCTGCACGCTGACCAGGGCCAGCACGCAAGCCAGGAACAAAGAACTCAAACTTTTCATGTCGTCTCCTCTTTAGAGCGAAGAATTCGCGTCATCAACACTTGATTCCAACATGAAGGGCGACCACGCCCCCCGTCATGTTGTGATAGTCCACATGCCCGAAACCGCCCTCTTTCATGAGGGTCTTGAGTTCGTCCTGCGCGGGATGCATCCGGATCGACTCGGCCAGGTAGCGGTAGCTCGCGTCGTCGCCCGCCACCAGCTTGCCCAGGCGCGGCAGCACACTGAACGAATACCAGTCGTAGGCCTTTGCGAGCGGCTTGGCCACCTTCGAGAACTCGAGCACCAGGAGCTTGCCGCGCGGCTTGAGCACGCGGTTCATTTCCTTCAGTGCAATGTCCTTGTGCGTCATGTTGCGCAGGCCGAAGGCGACGGTCACCACGTCGAAGTGGTCGCTCGGGAAGGGCAGCTTTTCGGCGTCGCACACCAGCGTGGGCAGCGCGACGCCGGCATCGAGCAGGCGGTCGCGGCCGGTGCGCAGCATGGCTTCGTTGATGTCGGTGTGCACCACCTGGCCGCTGGCGCCGACCTTCTTCGAGAAAGCCAGTGCGAGGTCGCCGGTGCCGCCCGCGATGTCCAGCACGCGCGAGCCTTCGCCCACATTGGCCACCATCACGGTGTACGCCTTCCAGGCGCGGTGCAGCCCCATCGACATCAGGTCGTTCATGAGGTCGTAACGCGTGGCGACGGAGTCGAAGACGCCGCGAACACGTTGCGCTTTCTCGCTTTCGTCGACTTTTTCGAAGCCGAAGTGGGTGGTGCTCATTGGCCTGATATTAGGCCGGAAGCACACACCTCAAGATGGCGACCCTGCGAAGACGCCGGGCATTTGTTGCTTTTTCTTCAAATAGCGGGGCGCTGCAGAGCGCGCCGCGCCTGCCTGCGCGGCTATCTTTTCGGTAGCGGAGGCCGCTTGGGGCTCAGTGGCTGCTGCAGGCGGAGCCGCCCTTGTCGATCATCGGCGCGTCGCGGTCGACGCCCGCGGCGGCAAGCCGGCGTTCGTACTCGGCCCAGAGCTCGGCCTGCTTGGCACCGAGTTCGTACAGCAGGTTCCACGAGAAGATGCCCGTGTCGTGCCCGTCGCTGAAGACCGGCTGCACGGCGTAGTTGCCCACCGGCTTCAGGTCGACCAGTTCGACTTCGCGCTTGCCGGTCTGCAGCACTTCCTGGCCCGGGCCGTGGCCCTGCACTTCTGCGGACGGCGAATAGATGCGCATCAGCTCGAACGGAATGCGGAACGTGGCGCCGTCGGAAAACCCGACCTCGAGCATGCGCGACTGGCCGTGCACGGTGATCGATTGCGGCGTCGGTGCGCCGGCTTGCAAACCTGCCATCAGAAGCTCCTTGTGCCCAGTCGGGCAATCATCTCACTCTCGAGCGCGGGCAGGCGCGCGGCCACGGCGGCCTCTTGGGCCGGGCTCGGCTCGCGCTGCACTGGCGCCCACACGGAGCCGGGAAAATGGGTGTCGTCGGCAAAGCGCGCGATCACATGCCAATGCAGGTGCGGCACCATGTTGCCGAGCGCCGCAAGGTTGATCTTGGCCGGCGAGAGGTGCTCGCGCAGGCACTGCTCGACCACCGCGACGGCTTCCATGCACAGCACGCGGTCGGACGCGTCAAGGTCGGAAAACTCCGCCGCATGCTCGCGCCAGATCACACGGTAGAAGGCCGGGAAGCCGGCCTCTTCGGCATGGATGACGCGAAGCTTCGCGCCTTCGAACACGATGCGACCGCCGGGGCCTTCACAGAACGGGCAGCCTTGCACCGAGCCGCCGCCGGGCCGCCCCAAGGCGGCGAGCGCCCCCTCGGGGGGCAGCGAGGACACGCCAGTGCCGAGCGTGGGGGCCACATTCATACGAGCACCCGCTCGATGCCGCCGTTGTTGGCAGCGGCCACGTATTCCGGCATCCAGTCGTTGCCAAGAATCTTGTTGGCCATCTCGACCACGATGTAGTCGGCCTCGAGCAGCCCGTTGTTCAGGTCGTTGCCGTAGCGCGAGAGGCCTTGCAGGCAGCTCGGGCAGCTGGTGAGGATCTTGACGTTGTCCTTCTCGCCGACCTGGCCGTTCGCGCGCAACGCGGCCTCGCCCTTCTTGAGCTCTTCTTCCTTGCGGAAGCGGATCTGCGTGGAGATGTCCGGCCGCGACACGCCCAGCGTGCCCGACTCGCCGCAGCAGCGGTCGTTCTTGAGCACGTTGTCGCCGACCAGCGCCTTCACGGTCTTCATCGGGTCCTGCAGCTTCATGGGGCTGTGGCAGGGGTCGTGGTAGAGATAGCCACCACCCGCGGCATCGGCCAGCGTGATGCCCTTTTCGAGCAAGTACTCGTGGATGTCGATGATTCGGCAGCCCGGGAAGATCTTGTCGAACTGGTAGCCCTGGAGCTGGTCGTAGCAGGTGCCGCAGCTCACCACCACCGTCTTGATGTCGAGGTAGTTGAGCGTGTTGGCGACGCGGTGGAAGAGCACTCGGTTGTCCGTGATCATCTTCTCGGCCTTGTCGAACTGGCCGCTGCCGCGTTGCGGGTAGCCGCAGCACAGGTAGCCCGGCGGCAGCACGGTCTGCACGCCCGCATGCCAGAGCATCGCCTGCGTGGCCAAGCCCACCTGCGAGAACAGCCGCTCCGAACCACAGCCCGGAAAGTAGAAGACGGCCTCGGTTTCCGAGGTGGTCGCCTTGGGGTTGCGGATGATCGGCACGTAGTCGGCGTCCTCGATGTCGAGCAGCGCGCGCGCCGTCTTCTTCGGCAGGTTGCCCGGCATCTTCTTGTTGATGAAGTGGATCACCTGCTCTTTCACCGGCGCCGGGCCCAGCGTAGCCGGCGGCGCGGCCGTCTGCTTGCGGGCAAGCCCGCGCAGCAGATCGTTGGCCAGGCGCTGCGCCTTGAAGCCGATGCCCACCATGCCCGCGCGCACCGCCTTGATGGTCTGCGGATTGGTCGCGTTCAGGAAGAACATCGCGGCCGCGTTGCCGGGGCGGAAGCTCTTCTGCCCCATCTTGCGTAGCAGGTTGCGCATGTTCATCGACACGTCGCCGAAGTCGATCTTCACCGGGCACGGCGTGAGGCACTTGTGGCACACGGTGCAGTGGTCGGCCACATCCTCGAACTCTTCCCAGTGCTTGATGCTGATGCCTCGGCGGGTCTGCTCTTCATAAAGGAAGGCCTCCACCAGCAGCGAGGTCGCCAGGATCTTGTTGCGCGGGCTGTACAGCAGGTTGGCACGCGGCACGTGCGTGGCGCACACCGGCTTGCACTTGCCGCAGCGCAGGCAGTCTTTCACGCTGTCGGCAATGGCGCCGATGTCGCTCTGCTGCATGATCAGCGACTCGTGCCCCATGAGGCCGAAGCTCGGCGTGTAGGCGTTGGTCAGGTCGGCATGCAGCTCGATGTTCTGGCCGGCGGGCGCACGCAGCAGCTTGCCTTTGTTGAAGCGGCCTTCGGGGTCGACGCGCTGCTTGTAGTCCATGAAGGGCGCGAGCTCTTCGTCGCTCAGGAATTCGAGCTTGGTAATGCCGATGCCGTGCTCTCCCGAAATCACGCCGTCGAGGCTGCGCGCCAGCGCCATGATGCGCACCACCGCGGCGTGCGCGGTCTGCAGCATCTCGTAGTTGTCGCTATTGACGGGAATGTTGGTGTGCACGTTGCCGTCACCCGCGTGCATGTGCAGCGCCACCCACACACGGCCCTTGAGCACCTGCTTGTGAATGGCGGTGCACTCGGCCAGGATCGGCGCGAACTCGGCGCCCGAAAATATTTCCTGCAGCGGCTGGCGCAGCTGGGTCTTCCAGCTGGCTCGCAGGGTGTGGTCCTGCAGCTGCGGAAACAGCGTGTCGACATCGCGCAGCCATTCGGCCCAGAGGGCACGCACGCCCTGCACCATCGCCACCGCCTGTGCCACGCGATCTTCGAGCAGCTCGGCGGCCGGAATCTCGTGCGCATCGTCGGTCTTGCCGAGCGGCAGGTTGCCGCGCAGCAGAAACGCCTCGAGCGCATCGGTGAGCGCGAGCTTGTTCTGCAGCGAAAGCTCGATGTTGATGCGCTCGATGCCGTCGCTGTACTCGGCCATGCGCGGCAGCGGAATGACCACGTCTTCATTGATCTTGAAGGCGTTGGTGTGCTTGCTGATGGCCGCCGTGCGCTTGCGGTCGAGCCAGAATTTCTTGCGCGCCTCGGGGCTGATGGCAATGAAGCCTTCGCCGCTGCGCGAGTTGGCTATGCGCACCACTTCCGAAGTAACGCGCGCCACCGCATCGGCGTCGTCGCCCGCGATGTCGCCGAACAGCACCATCTTCGGCAGGCCGCCATGCTTCTTCGACTTGGTGGCGTAGCCCACGGCCTTCAGGTAGCGGTCGTCCAGGTGTTCAAGGCCGGCCAGCAGCACGCCGCTGCGCTTCTGCTCGGCGAACATGAAGTCCTTGATCTCGACGATGCTGGGCACCGCGTCTTTCGCGTTGCCGAAGAATTCAAGGCACACGGTGCGCGTGTGCGCCGGCATGCGGTGCACCACCCAGCGGCAGCTGGTAATGAGGCCGTCGCAGCCCTCTTTCTGGATGCCCGGAAGGCCCGAAAGAAACTTGTCGGTCACGTCCTTGCCGAGGCCTTCCTTGCGGAATGTGCGGCCCGGAATGTCGAGGCGCTCGGTGCGCAGCTTGGTCTTGCCGTCGGCGGCGTAGTACTGCAGCTCGAACACGGCGTTTTCGGCGTCGTGGATCTTGCCCAGGTTGTGGCCGATGCGCGTGACTTCGAGCCATTCGGCCTGCGGCGTCACCATGCGCCACGAAGCCAGGTTGTCGAGCGCCGTGCCCCAGAGCACGGCCTTCTTGCCGCCCGCGTTCATTGCCACGTTGCCGCCGACGCACGAGGCCTCGGCGGAGGTGGGGTCAACCGCGAACACATAGCCCGCGCGCTCGGCCGCGTCGGCCACGCGCTGTGTGACGACGCCTGCTTCGGTCCAGACGGTGGCCACGGGCGCTTCCAGGCCGGGCAGCGAGACCATCTCGACCTCGGTCATGGCCTCGAGCTTTTCGGTGTTGATGACCACGCTCTTCCACGTGAGCGGAATGGCGCCGCCGGTGTAGCCGGTGCCGCCGCCGCGCGGAATGATGGTCAGGCCCAGCTCGATGCAGCCCTTGACCAGCAGGGCCATTTCGGCCTCTGTGTCGGGGCACAGCACCACGAACGGATATTCGACGCGCCAGTCGGTGGCGTCGGTCACGTGCGACACGCGCGAGAGGCCGTCGAACTTGATGTTGTCCTTTGCCGTGAGGCGGCCCAGCACGCGCGTGGCCTTGCGGCGCAGGGCCGCCACGTCGCGAAACGCGGTGTCGAAGGCGGCAACGGCCTGCCCGACGAGCCCCGTGAGTTCGCCCACGAGCTGGTCGCGCGGCAGGTCGCTGTCGGGCGTGCGGCGCTTCTGTACTTCGGCCAGGCGGTGTTTGAGCGCATCGACCAGCTGGCCGCGGCGGCGCGGGTTGTCGAGCAGGTCGTCGACGAGGTAGGGGTTGCGCTGCACCACCCAGATGTCGCCGAGCACTTCGTACAGCATGCGGGCCGATCGGCCGGTGCGGCGCTCGGCGCGCAGGGTCTGGAGCAGTTCCCAGCCGCGCTCGCCCAACAGGCGGATCACGATCTCTCGATCGGAAAAGCTGGTGTAGTTATAGGGGATCTCGCGCAGTCGTACAGGCTCTGCGGCCTGCGACAACAGCGTGGTCAACGCGGTCGGAGCATTCATCGGGGGTGGCACCTCGGCCGGGCGCTGCGCGCCCATAGCCGGGGGTGGGGATTTTAGGGCAGGGACGGGGGCCTTGCCTTGGGGCGTCGCCGTTCCCCTATTGAGAGGCGACCGGCAGGCGGTACGGGCGGTCGGTCGCCTACCGGGCGCTTGCTGCGTCGTGGATGTCGCTGCCCTCACCCCAACCCTCTCCCAGAGGGAGAGGGAGGAAAACCGGAAAAGGCCCTCTTAGAACAGCACGCGGCTCCGGATCGTCCCGTTCACCTTGGCCAGCTTTTCCAGCGCCAGGTCGGAATAGGCCGCGTCGATGTCCGTCACCACATAGCCGATCTTCTCGTTGGTCTGCAGGAACTGCGAGGAGATGTTGATGTTGTTGTCCGAGAAAATCTTGTTGATTTCCGACAGCACGCCGGGCACGTTGCGGTGCACGTGCAGCAGCCGGTGCTTGCCGGGGTGGGCCGGGAGCGCCACTTCCGGAAAGTTGACCGACGAGGTCGAGGTGCCGTTGTCGCTGTACTTCACCAGCTTTTCCGCCACTTCGAGGCCGATGTTGGCCTGCGCCTCCATGGTCGAGCCGCCGATGTGGGGGGTCAGAATCACGTTGTCCAGGCCCCGCAAAGGCGACTGGAACTCGTCCTTGTTGGTGCGCGGCTCGACCGGAAAGACGTCGATTGCGGCGCCCAGCAGCTTTTTCTGCTTCAGGGCCTCGGCCAGCGGCTCGATCTCCACCACCGTTCCGCGCGAAGCGTTGATCAAGATGGAGCCCGGCTTCATGGCGGCGATTTCGGCCGCGCCAATCATCCACTGGGTGGCCTGCGTCTCGGGCACATGGAGCGTGACGATGTCGCTCTGCGCCAGCAGCTGGTGCAGCTCGCGCACCTGGCGCGCATTGCCCAATGGCAGCTTGGTGACCACGTCGAAAAAAGCCACCTGCATGCCCAGCGCCTCGGCCAGCACCGACAGCTGGGCGCCAATGGAGCCGTAGCCCACGATGCCCAGCGTCTTGCCGCGAATTTCGAAGGCGTTCTCGGCCGACTTGAGCCAGCCGCCGCGGTGCGCCACCGCGCTCTTTTCAGGCACGCCGCGCAAGAGCAGGATGGCTTCTGCCAGCACCAGCTCGGCCACCGAGCGGGTGTTGGAATAAGGCGCGTTGAACACCGCCACGCCGTGCTCGCGCGCGGCTTCCAGGTCGACCTGGTTGGTGCCAATGCAGAAGCACCCCGCCGCCACCAGCTTCTGGGCGGCCGCAAAAACCTCAGCCGTCAGTTGCGTGCGCGAGCGGATGCCCAGGAAGTGAACGTCGGCGATCTTCGCCTTGAGCTCCGCGTCGGGGAGCGCGCCCGGCAGAGATTCCACGTTGGTGTAGCCCGCGGCATGCAGGACCTCCACGGCGGAAGGGTGGATGCCTTCGAGCAAAAGGAACTTGATCCTGCTTTTGTCGAGGGAGGTTTTGCTGCTCATGACGTACTCGCGAAAGCCCCGGCCACGGCAACAGGCTAGGCCGAAAAAAGGGGAAGGCGATGCTAGCATGCTGCGCCGCAGCATGAGGGAGCCCACCCTGCTGGAAGCCTTGTGCCAAAGGGGTTTTCCCGATTGGAAAATGACAACGGTCCGTGCGCCAATGTGACGCGGCTGTGTCATCCACATGGCCTAGCATCCGCGCTTTCATTTCCCATCAGGAGTCTTCATGCGATTCAAGACGCTCGCGCTGGCATCGGCGCTGGCAGCCACCACGCTGTTCAATGTGGCCCACGCCCAAACCGAAATCCAGTGGTGGCATTCCATGAGCGGCCCGCTCGGCGAATGGGTCAACGACCTCGCCAAGCAGTACAACGCCAGCCAGAAGGAATTCAAGGTCGTGCCGACCTACAAGGGCCAGTACGACGAATCCATGACGGCCGCAATCGCAGCCTATCGCGCCGGCAATGCGCCGGACATCCTGCAGGTGTTCGAGGTTGGCACCGCCACCATGATGGCCTCCAAGGGCGCCATCAAGCCCGTGGGCGAAGTCATGAACTCCGGCGGCGCCAAGTTCGACCCGAGCGTGTACGTGCCCGCCGTTTCGGGCTACTACACCGCGCCCAACGGCCAGATGCTGAGCTTTCCGTTCAACAGCTCGACGACCATCTTCTATTACAACAAGGACGCCTTCAAGGCGGCCGGCCTCGACCCCGAGAAGGCACCCACCACCTGGCCCGAAGTGATTGCCGCGGCCGACAAGCTCAAGGCCAGCGGCCACAAGTGCCCCTTTACCACCAGCTGGATGAGTTGGACCCAGCTCGAGAGCTTCTCGGCCTGGCACAACACGCTCTATGCAACGCAGAACAACGGCTTCGGCGGCACCTCGGCACGCCTGGCCTTCAACTCGCCGCTGCAGGTGAAGCACTTCGAGAACCTGGCGAAGATGTCCAAGGACGGCACCTTCGTCTACAAGGGCCGCAACAACACGGCCGACGCCGCCTTCCCCTCGGGCGAATGCGCGATGATGACCGGCTCTTCGGGCCTGTACGCACGCGTGGCCAAGGACGCCAAGTTCAAGTACGGCATCTCCACCCTGCCCTACTACCCCGACGTGAAGGGCGCGCCGCAGAACACCGTGATCGGCGGCGCCAGCCTCTGGGTCATGTCCGGCAAGCCGGCCGACCACTACAAGGGCGTGGCCAGCTTCTTCACCTTCCTGTCCGACACCAAGGTGCAATCCGAAAGCCACAAGCGCACGGGCTACCTGCCCATTACCACCGCCGCCTACAAGCTGACCGATGCCTCGGGCTTCTACAAGGACAACCCCGGCACCGACGTTGCCGTGACGCAGATGATCCGCAAGACCACGGACAAGTCGCGTGGCGTGCGCCTGGGCAGCTTCGTGCAGATCCGGACCATCATCGACGAGGAAACCGAGCAGATCTGGAACGGCAAGCGCACCGCCAAGGAAGCGCTCGATGCCGCCGTCAAGCGCGGTAACGAGCAGCTCGAACGCTTCGAGAAAGCCAACAAAGGCTGACGCTCCGTTCGGCTCGGCGCCGAAGTAGACTCGCCCGCCCGCCACTGCAAAAGCCGTGGGCGGGCGTTTCGTTTTTTGAGGGATTCGAGGGGCTATGGAAAAACGCGTTCTATTTCGATCGGCATGGCTGCCATGGCTGCTGATCGCGCCGCAAATGGCGGTGATCCTGGTGTTCTTCTTCTGGCCCGCCAGCCAGGCAATCTGGCAATCGATGCAGACCGAGGACGCCTTCGGCACCTCCACCGTCTTCGTGGGCCTGGAGAACTTCAAGCACCTGTTCGACGACCCCGCCTACATCGAGTCGTTCAAGGTCACCGCGCTGTTCTCGGTGCTGGTGGCCGGCATCGGCATCGCAATATCGCTGCTGCTGGCGATCTTTGCCGACCGCATCCTACGCGGTTCGCTGTTCTACAAGACCTTCCTGATCATTCCGTACGCAGTGGCGCCGGCCATCGCGGGCGTGCTGTGGGTGTTCATGTTCTCGCCCAGCATCGGCGTGGTGAGCTACGGCCTGCGCAAGATGGGCATGGACTGGAACCACCTGCTCAATTCCAACCAGGCGCTGTCGCTGATCGTCGTCGCCGCCATCTGGAAGCAGATTTCCTACAACTTCCTGTTCTTCCTGGCCGGGCTGCAGTCCATTCCCAAAGCACTGATCGAGGCCGCGGCTATCGACGGAGCCGGTCCGCTGCGCCGCTTCCTGACCATCCAGTTTCCGCTGCTCTCGCCCACCACCTTTTTCCTGCTGGTGATCAACGTGGTGTACGCCTTCTTCGACACCTTCGCGATCGTGCATGCCACCACCGAAGGCGGCCCGGGCCGCGACACCGCCATCCTGGTCTACAAGGTCTGGCACGACGGATTCCGGGCTCTGGACCTGGGCGGCTCGGCCGCGCAGTCCGTGGTGCTGATGGCGATCGTTGTCGTCCTCACGGTGGTCCAGTTCCGCTACGTCGAAAAGAAGGTCCAGTACTGATGGCGCACTCTTTCCCTTTTGCTTTTTTCCTCCGGAGCAACCGCCATGATTGAACGCCGGCCCGGCCTCACCGTCCTTTCGCACGTGGTGCTGATCCTGGGCATCGCCATCGTGGCCTTTCCCATCTACCTGGCCTTCGTCGCCTCGACCCACACACGCGACGAAATCCTGCGCGTACCCATGCCCCTTGTGCCTGGTGCGCACATGGTCGAGAACTACACCGCGGCCCTCCTTGGCACCGAGACGCAGGGCGCGCGCGTGGTGGTGGGCCGCATGATGTGGATCAGCCTGGTCACGGCGCTGGTCATCAGCATCGGCAAGATCGCCATCTCGCTGCTCTCGGCCTTTGCCATCGTGTATTTCCGCTTTCCGTTCAAGAAGATCGTCTTCTGGATGATCTTCGTGACGCTCATGCTGCCAGTGGAGGTGCGCATCCTGCCCACCTACAAGGTGCTGGCCGACCTGAACATGCTCAACACCTACGCGGGCCTGACCGTCCCCTTGATTGCGTCAGCCACGGCGACCTTCCTGTTCCGGCAGTTCTTTCTCTCGGTGCCCGACGAGCTGGTCGAGGCCGCACGAATAGATGGCGCCGGGCCGATGCGCTTCTTCAAGGACATCCTGGTGCCGCTGTCGCAGACCTCGATCGCCGCGCTCTTCGTGATCCAGTTCATCTACGGCTGGAACCAGTACCTCTGGCCGCTCCTGGCCACCACCAGCGAGGACATGTACCCGGTGGTCATCGGCATCAAGCGAATGATCGCCTCGGGCGACGCCGCGGTCGACTGGAACCTCGTGATGGCCACCGCCATGCTGGCGATGATTCCTCCGGCCATCGTCGTGGTGCTGATGCAGCGCTGGTTCGTCAAGGGCCTGGTCGACACCGAGAAATAAGCCCCCCCCGAAGCGGCTCACTTCGTGTAGCCGCCTCCCCCTCGAGGGGGCAACACCGGCGGCCCGGCAAAGCCGGTTCCGCGGTGTTTCCCGGGCAGGCCTGCCACCACAACCTGATATTCACAACAGAACAACATGTCAGCCATTTCCTTTCGCAACGTCATCAAGCGCTACGGCAAGGGTGCCAAGGCCAACCAGGTCATCCACGGCGTCTCGGCCGAGGTGAACAAGGGCGAATTCGTCGTCATCGTCGGGCCTTCGGGCTGCGGCAAGTCCACGCTGCTGCGCATGGTGGCCGGCCTCGAAGATATCTCTGCCGGCGACATCGCCATTGGCGGCCGCGTGGTGAACCAGCTCGAACCTTCCGAGCGCGACATCGCCATGGTGTTCCAGAACTACGCCCTCTACCCGCACATGAGCGTGTTCAAGAACATGGCCTATGGCCTGAAGATCGCCAAACTGCCCGAAGCCGAGATCAAGACCCGTGTCGACAAGGCCGCCAAGATCCTCGAACTGGGCCACCTGCTCGAGCGCAAGCCGCGCGAGCTTTCGGGCGGCCAGCGCCAGCGCGTGGCCATGGGCCGCGCCATCGTGCGCCAGCCGCAGGTGTTTCTGTTCGACGAACCGTTGTCCAACCTCGACGCCAAGCTGCGCGCGCAAACCCGCCTGGAGATCCAGAAGCTGCATCGCGAACTCGGCATCACCTCGCTCTTCGTCACGCACGACCAGGTCGAGGCCATGACGCTCGCGCAGCGCATCATCGTGATGAACGGCGGCGTGATGGACCAGTTCGCAACGCCCGAAGAGGTCTATAACCGGCCGGCCACTACCTTCGTGGCCAGCTTCATCGGTTCGCCGCCGATGAACCTGCTGCAGCATGCCCCCGGCGTGCGGGCGGGCCAGATCCTCGGCATCCGCCCCGAGCACATGAAGCTCGACGAAAGCGGCTGGTCCGTGCAGGTCGAGTCGGTCGAGCTGCTGGGCGCCGAACGGCTGGTGTATGGCCGCATCGGCGACGAGCAGATCATCATGCGCACCGACGAAGGCGATCATCCACCGGTTGCGGGCGACACGGTGAAGATTGCGGCGCGCGAAGACAAGCTGCACTGGTTCGACGCCGGCTCCGGCAAGCGCGCGGACTGAAGCACGATGCCGGAACTGAAACCCTGGCCCTACCCGCGCTGGGTAGCGCACCGCGGCGCCGGCAAGCTGGCGCCCGAGAACACGCTGGCCGCGTTCCGGCTCGGCGCCGCGCACGGCTACCGCATGTTCGAGTGCGACGCCAAGCTCAGCGCCGACGGCGTGGCCTTTCTCATGCACGACGCCGAGCTCGACCGCACCACCAACGGCCACGGCATCGGCGGAGAGCAGCCGTGGCGCGCGCTCTCGCAGCTCGACGCGGGCGGCTGGCACTCGCGCGCCTTTGCGGGCGAACCGCTCGCCACGCTCGAGAACCTGGCCCGCTTCTGCCTGGCCAGCAACCATCTGCTCAACATCGAGATCAAGCCTACGCCCGGTACCGAGCGCGAGACCGGCGAAGCGGTGGCGCGGCAGGCAGCACGGCTGTGGCAGGGCGCGGCCATTGCGCCTCTGCTCACGTCCTTCCAGGTCGAGTCGCTCAAGGGCGCCCAGGCGGTCGAGCCCGGCTTGCCGCGCGGGCTGCTGCTCGACAAGCTCTGGAACGGCTGGCTGGAGGCCGCCATCGGCCTGGAGTGCGCCGCCATCGTCTGCAACCACAAGCTCTGGGACGCCGACACGGTGGCCCAGGTGCACGGCGCCGGCATGCGCGCGCTGAGCTACACCGTGAATGACGAACAAGCCGCGCAGCGGCTGATCGCCCTCGGCACCGACGGCATCATCACCGACCGGGTCGACCTGTTCAGCCCCGCCGCCTGATCGCCCCGGCCACCGGCCGCGGCCGCTCGACACACGCTGTCACGAGCCGCGCCGCGGGCCGCAAATGGCGCCTTCTATGATGGCAGCCATGAGTTTCATCCCACGCCTGATGGCCCTTTGGCTGGCGGCCCTGCTGTGTTGCGGTGCCGCAGTGGCGCAGCCGGACACCGGCATCGGTGGCAACAGCGCCGCCGCCGCGGCGCTCGCGCCCGAACCCACGGTGGCCGAACTGCGCGAGCAGCTCTCCAAGATCACCGCTTCGCCCGATTCCGATGCGGATGTGCGCAAGCTCGTCGCGCAGATCAACGAGATCGGCACCCAGGCCGACAAGTTCGTTGCCGCACGCACCGGCGAACTGGCCGACCTGAACGCCCGGCTCGGCGAGCTCGGCAACCCGCCGGCCGCCGGCACGACGGAAGACCCCGACATCACGCGCCAGCGCGCCCGCCTGACCAAGGAACGCAACGCACTCGATGCGGACATCAGGCTCGCGCGCCTCCTGACCATCGACGTGCGGCAGCGCAGCGCCGAGCTGCTCACCCAGCGCCGGGCGCTTTTCGAGGCGCAGATCACCGAGCGTGCCCCTTCTCCGCTCGGCGGCGAGTTCTGGCGCGACCTGCGCGAGGCATGGCCCAGCGATCTCGAACGCCTGAGCGCGCTGGCGTCCGGCCTGCAAGACGGACTTGCGCTGGCCATGGAGCAGGATGGACCCCGAACGGCAGTGCTCGGCGCACTGGTGCTGGCGGTGCTGCTCGCGATACTCGGCAACTGGGTGGCCGAGCACCTGCTGACGCGCATTGCCGCGCGGCTGCTGCCGGCGGGCCGGCTCCGGCGGTCGCTGCTGGTCATCGCCATCGTGGCAAGCCATGTGCTGCTGGTTGCCATCGCGGCGCACGGCTTCGTGTGGGTGCTCGAGGAATACGCCACCTGGGAGCCGCAGGCACGCAAGGCCATGCGCTCGATGGCGCAGGCGCTGGTGTTCATGGCCTTCGTCATCGGGCTGGGCCGCGCGCTGCTGGCCACCAAGCGACCGACCTGGCGCCTGCCGCCCATTCCCGATGCGATGGCTACACGCCTGGCCGCGCTGCCGTGGCTGGTCGCGCTGGTGGCCGCGCTGGCCTGGACGCCGGCTGAAATCAACCAGCTGGTGAACGCCAGCTTCGCCGCCGTGGTGGCCACCCATGTGCTCACGGCGCTGGTGCTCACGGCGCTGGTCGGCGCGGTGATGTATCGCCTGAAGGCGCTGCGCGCCGACGCGCCCGAGGCCGGCCTGCCCGAGCGGCCGATGTGGGTGGGCCTGCTGGTGGCATGCATCGGCGTGCTCATCGTGACGATCTGGGTGCTGGTCGCGGTCGGCTATGTGGCGCTTGCGAGCTTCCTGGCCTCGCAGCTCACCTGGAGCGGCATCGTCGCGGCGGCGTTCTATGTGCTGTTCAAGTTTGCCGACGACGTTTTCATGGCCGGCGTGTCGTCGCGCAGCACCTTCGGCCAGCGCCTGCAAAAGAGCTTCGGCCTTGCGCCGCAAACGCTCGACCAGGCGGCCACGGTGCTCTCCGGCCTGAGCCGCGTGGCTCTGTTCTTCTACATGCTGATCGCACTGGCGGCGCCCCTGGGCACCGGGCCCGGCGAAGTGTTCCAGCGCAGCGGCAAGTTCGGCACCGGCGTGAAGGTGGGCGAGTTCCAGCTGGTGCCCGGCGCCATCTTCAGCGCCATTGCCGTGGCGCTGGTGGGCTTCATCGTGCTGCGGGTGTTCAAGCGCTGGCTGGCGCGCAGCTACCTGCCCAGCACCCAGTTCGAGCCGGGCATGCAGAGTTCGATCACCACGCTGCTGGGCTACGTGGGCGGCATCCTGGTGGTTGCGTTCTCGCTCTCGGCGCTGGGCATCGGCATCGAGCGCATCGCATGGGTGGCCAGCGCGCTGTCGGTGGGCATCGGCTTCGGCCTGCAGGCCATCGTGCAGAACTTCATCTCGGGCCTCATTCTCCTGGCCGAGCAGCCGGTGAAGGTGGGCGACTGGGTGGTGCTGGGCACCACCGAGGGCGATGTGCGGCGCATCAACGTACGCGCCACGGAAATCCAGCTCGGAGACCGCTCGACGGTCATCGTGCCCAACTCCGAGTTCATCACCAAGACCGTCCGCAACATGACGCTGGCCAATGCGGAAGGCCGGGTGCTCATTCGCCTGCCGCTGCCGCTGACCACCGACGCCCAGCGCGTGCGCGACCTTATCCTGGAAGCCTGCCGCGCGCACGAGGGCGTGCTCGAAACCCCCGCGCCTTCGCTCACGCTCGAAGGCATCGAGGGCGGCCTGCTCATCTTCCAGGCCATTGCCTATGTGCCCAGCCCACGCCTGGCGGGCAGCGTGCGCAGCGACCTGCTGTTCACCATCCTGGAGCGCCTGCGCGCCGAACGGATCGAGCTGGTGCCCTATGCGGCCGTGGCGCCGCCGGTTGCCGCTTCGGACGGCACCGCGCCGGCCGCGGCCTAGCCGCCTGTTACATCCCGATCACCCAAGCAGGGGGCAAATGCCCGCCCTGATCGATCAATTGTCCGGAGCCCTGAAAACGAACAATCTACAGCCATGAGCAGGCGATCTCTCGCCAAGGCTCGCCCGGAGCATGAATGGCTGAAGAAAGCGACCTCGAAAAAACGGAACCCGCCTCACCGCAGCGCCTTGAAAAGGCCCGCGAGGAAGGGGACGTTGCCCGGTCGCGGGAGCTGGTCACCTTCGTAATGCTGGGCACGGCGGTTGCCGGCCTGTGGCTCACCGCGGGCTCGCTCGGGGGCACCCTGCGCGGCGCGCTGGCCCAGGGCATGCATTTCGACCGGGCCTCGGCGTTCGACCCCGCCTACATGATGTCGCGCGCCGGACTCTTGGCGTATGAGGCGCTGATTGCGCTGGCGCCCCTGTTCGGCATGATGGTGGTAGCCGCGGTGGTCGCCCCCATGATGCTCGGCGGCTGGCTGTTCTCGGCCAAGGCGATCGGCCCCAAGTTCAACAAGCTCGACCCGATTGCCGGCGTCGGCCGCATGTTCTCGACGCAGGCGCTGTCGGAGCTGATCAAGGCGCTGGCCAAGTCGCTGCTGATCGGCTGGGTGGCCTGGCTGGTGATCATGGGCAACATCGACGAGGTCAATGCGCTCATGGCGCAGTCGGAGCGCGCCGCGCTGCCGCAGATGATCGCCCTGGTGGCGCGCAATTGCGCCCTGATTGCCTCGGCGCTGCTGCTGGTGGCCCTCATCGACGTGCCCTACCAGCTGTGGAGCTACCACCGCAAGCTGCGCATGTCGCGCGAAGACCTGCGCCAGGAGCACAAGGAAAGCGAAGGCGACCCGCACATCAAGGCGCAGATCCGCCGCCAGCAACAGCAGATGGCGCGCCGCCGCATGATGGCCGAGGTGCCCAAGGCCGACATCGTGGTGACCAACCCCACGCACTTTGCGGTAGCGCTCAAGTATGTGGACCATGACATGCGCGCGCCGCGCGTGGTGGCCAAGGGAAGCGACCTCATCGCCGCGCGCATCCGCGAGCTTGCACGCGAGAACAACGTTGCCATTCTCGAAGCGCCGCCGCTCACGCGCGCGCTGTTCAAGCACACCCGCCTGGGCGACGAAATTCCGGCCGGCCTGTACACCGCCGTGGCCGAGGTGCTGGCCTGGGTCTACCAGCTCAAGCGCTGGAAGAGCGAAGGCGGCGAAGCGCCGCGCACGCCCGTCGACCTGCCCATTCCCGAATCGCTCGAATACTCGTTGGACGCCGCATGAACGCCACGCTGACCCGCCTGCAGGCGCAACTGTTCTCCGGAACCCAGTGGAAGGGCCTTGCCGGCCCGGTGCTGATCGTGCTCATCCTGAGCATGATGGTGCTGCCGCTGCCGGCCTTTCTGCTCGACCTGCTGTTCACCTTCAACATCGCAATGTCGGTGATGGTGCTGCTGGTGAGCATGTACACCATGAAGGCGCTCGACTTTGCGGCCTTTCCCGCGGTGCTGCTGTTCTCCACGCTGCTGCGCCTGTCCCTTAACGTGGCCTCCACCCGCGTGGTGCTGATACACGGCCACACAGGGCCCGACGCTGCAGGCAAGGTGATCGAGGCCTTCGGCCACTTTCTCGTGGGCGGCAACTTCGCGGTCGGCGTTATGGTGTTCATCATCCTTGTGCTCATCAACTTCATGGTGATCACCAAGGGCGCGGGGCGCATTGCCGAGGTGGGTGCGCGCTTCATGCTCGACGCGATGCCGGGCAAGCAGATGGCGATCGACGCCGACCTGAATGCCGGCCTCATCGGCGAAGACGTGGCGCGCAAGCGCCGGCAAGAAGTCGCGCAGGAAGCCGACTTCTACGGCTCGATGGACGGTGCCAGCAAGTTCGTGCGCGGCGACGCGGTGGCCGGCCTGTTGATCATGGTGATCAACATCATCGGCGGCCTGGTGGTCGGCATGGTGCAGCACGGGCTGGACTTCAGCACCGCCGGCAAGACCTACACGCTGCTGGCCATCGGCGACGGCCTGGTGGCGCAGATTCCGGCACTGGTGATCTCCACCGCCGCCGGTGTCATCGTGTCGCGCGTGACCACCGACGAAGACGTGGGCGGCCAACTGACCGGCCAGCTGTTCTCCAACCCGCAGGTGCTCTTTCTCACGGCCGGCATCATTGGCCTGATGGGCATGATCCCGGGCATGCCGAACCTGGCGTTCCTGCTGATCGCGGGTGGCCTGGTGTGGCTGGGCCGGCGCCTTCTCAAGCGCGCGCCGCAGGTCGCGGCCGAGCAAGCCGCCGCGGCGCAGGCCGCTGCCGCACCGGCGGTGGAAGCGCCCGAGGCAACCTGGGACGACGTGGCGCTGGTCGATCCGCTCGGCATGGAAGTCGGCTACCGCCTGATTCCGCTGGTGGACCAGACGCAGAACGGCGAACTGCTCGGCCGCATCAAGAGCATCCGCAAGAAGACCGCGCAAGAAATCGGCTTTCTGGCGCCGGTGGTGCACATCCGCGACAACCTCGAGATTGCGCCCAACACCTATGTCATCAGCCTGAAGGGCGTCGAGATCGGCCGCGGCGAGGCCTTCCCCAACCAGTGGATGGCCATCAACCCCGGCCAGGTGACCGGCACCCTGCCCGGCACGCCGACGCAGGACCCGGCCTTCCATTTGCCCGCGGTGTGGATCGACGCCAGCCTTCGGCAGGAGGCGCAAGTGCTCGGCTACACGGTGGTCGATGCCTGCACCGTGATGGCCACGCACCTGAACCACCTCATCCACACCAACGCCGCCGAGCTGCTGGGCCGCCAGGAAGTGCAGCAGCTGCTCGACCAGATCGGCAAGACCGCACCCAAGCTCACCGAAGACCTGGTGCCCAAGATCATCTCGCTGAGCACGCTGCACAAGGTGCTGCAGAACCTGCTCGACGAAGAGGTGCCGATCCGCGACATGCGCACCATTCTCGACGTGATGGCCGAGCACGCGCCCACCGTAAAGGACGCGGCCGAGCTCACCTCGCTCACGCGTCTGGCGCTTGGCCGTGCCATTACGCAGCAGCTGTTCCCGGGCGATTCCGAACTTCAGGTCATCGGCCTGGACGGCGCGCTCGACAGCGTGCTGCAGCAGGCGCTTGCCAACAACAACGGTATCGAGCCTGGCCTTGCCAACAGCCTGATGCAGCAGACCCGCGCCGCGATTGCGCGCCAGGAGCAGATGGGCCTTGCGCCGGTGCTGGTCGTCCAGCATTCGCTGCGAGTCCTGCTCTCGCGCTTTTTGCGCCGCAGCTTCCGTCAACTCAAGGTTCTCTCGCACGCCGAGATACCTGACACCCGCAACATCAAGATCACCGCCACCATCGGAGGAAGAGTTTGAACACCCAGACAGACGTGCGGACCAGCGCACGCAAGTTCGTCGCCCCCACCAGCCGGGAAGCCCTGCGCCTTGCGCGCGAAGCACTCGGCGCCGAAGCGATGGTGCTGACCAATCGCGTGGTTGCCGAAGGCGTGGAGATCGTCGCCATGGCACCGGACGAAGTGGAAGAAGTGCGTGCGAGCGCACCCGCGGCGCAGGCTACCGCGCAGCCCACGCCCGCTCCTGCAGCAGCTCCTGCAGCAGCTCCTGTTGCAGCTCCTGCAGCCGCCCCCGCGTCCGCCTTCATGCTCACCCCGGCGCCCGCCCCTGCACCCGCGGCGGCCCCCGTTGCAGTCGAGAGCGTGCTCGGAGAGCTGCACTCGATGCGCTGCATGATCGAAGAACAGCTCGCCGGCGTGGTGTGGAACGACAAGCAGCGCCGCGACCCGATGCGCGGGCGCCTGCTGCGCACGCTGCTCGGCGCCGGTTTCAGCGCGCGGCTCTCCAAGGCCATGCTGGAGCACCTGCCCACGGGCCAGAGCTATGCCCAGGGCATGGCCTTCGTGCGCTCCGAGCTGATCCGGACCCTTCCGGTGCATGAAGACGAAGACGCGCTGCTGGCGCAAGGCGGCGTGTATGCGCTGATGGGCCCCACCGGCGTTGGCAAGACCACGACCACGGCCAAGCTCGCCGCGCGCTGCGTGATGCGCTTCGGCGCCGAGAAGCTGGCGCTGGTCACCACCGACAGCTACCGTATCGGCGCCTACGAACAGCTGCGTATCTACGGCCAGATTCTCAATGTGCCGGTGTACGCCGTGAAGGATGCGGCCGACCTGCACCTGGTACTGCAAGACCTGCGCGACAAGCACATGGTGCTGATCGACACGGTCGGCATGAGCCAGCGCGACCGCGCCGTCTCCGACCAGATCGCGATGTTCTGCAACAGCCAGCGGCCCGTGAAGCGGCTGCTGCTGCTCAATGCCGCAAGCCATGGCGACACGCTCAACGAAGTGGTGCACGCCTACCGCAACGGCGGCGGCAACGAGCTGGCCGGCTGCATCTTCACCAAGGTCGACGAGGCCACCCACCCCGGCGCGCTGATCGACACCGTCATTCGCCATCGCCTGCCGGTGCACTACGTGTCCAGCGGACAGAAGGTGCCCGAGAACCTGATGCGCGCCGATCGCGCCCAGCTGGTGGACAGCGTGTTCCAGGCCAACAGCCGCAGCGCGCTCTTCGTTCCTGGCGAAAGCGACATGCAGGACGGATCCGCGGCAAACGCCGATGCCTCAGCCGCACAGGCCGAGGCCGAACGGCAGCGGCTGCGTTACCGCCAGCTGATTCGCGCCATGGCGCACGACGCGCAAGAGGTGGCCGCCGCCGCGGCTGCGCTCACAAATGCGCCGCTCGGCTTCGAGCAGTCGCGCGCGCTCTGGCGCCAGGCCGCCGATGAAAACGTCGGCCACAAGGCGGTGCTGCAAGCGCTCATGATGCATGCCACGAGCGAGATCGCTACCGGCTGCGACACCCATCTGCTCGCGCTGTCGAGCCAGGTGAGTCTCAAGTCGGACGAAGGCGGCGACGCCTATCAATGCCATGGCAGCCTGCTGCTTTCGGACCGCACCGGCATGCCGCTGGCCGCACCCAACCAGTGGCTTTCCACCGGCACGGTCCGCAACCCCGCCGACCCGGCGCGCAGGCCCGGCGTGCGGCAAGTGCAGTGGCTGCGCCAGCAGGACTTCGGCAAGACCGTGGTGCACGTGCTGTCGCGGCTGCCCGCGGCCGAGCTCATGCTGCAGTGGAAAGTGCAGCGCCAGCAGTGGCTCGCGCGCGCACCCGGCTCCACCGCGGTCATCGACCCACGCACCGGCGAATACGCCACCCTCACGGGGCTGGACTTCTCGTTCGGCGAAGAACGGCCGGTGACCTTCAAGGGCCGCCCCGCGCTGCAATCCGAAGCCCAGGCCCACATCACGCTGCGCACCGACGGCGGCCCGCCCGGCCTGCGCTGCGTGGTCACCCGCATCACCGATCCGCGCAGCCGCAAGGTGCTGGCGCAGACCTATGCGCTCTCCAACGTCGGCCAGGAAGTTTCCGTGCTGCAGCTTGCGCAATGGCAGGCCTGGGCCGCCGAAGCGGAGCCCTGCTTCCGCCTGCTGCGCCAGGGCCTCTCGGTCATCGGCGGGCTCGGCGAGGCGGGCGATCCGCACATGATGAAGCGCCTGCTCATCGCCGGCCAGGTCACCACCACCGTGTGGCGGCTGCTGCAGGCAGATGGCGACTGGGCCGGCCGCACGCGTGCGCTGCTGGGCCAGCTGACCGGCCGCCCGGTGCGGCCCGGCCGCGCCCTCTCGGGCAACGTGTTGTATGCAGGCATGGGCAAGCTGTTCTTCCTGCTGGAGGCGCTGGACACGTGAGCAAGCTGGTGCCGGATCAAGCCGACGGACTGCGGCGGCTGCTCGCGCAGTCGTCCGTGCGGCTCATCGCCATCGCGGGCATGGAGCGCCGACAGGGTGCTACCACCGCGGCAATGAACCTGGGCGCGGCCCTGGCCCACATGGGCAAGGACGTGCTATTGCTGGACGAGCACAGGGCCGGCGCGAACTCGGTTCGCGGCGCGTGGGCCGTCGACCCGCTCGGAACGCTCGCCGACGTCGCCACCCGGCGGCTCACCTGCGAAGGCGCGGCCGCGCGTGCCGAGTGCGGCGTCAACGTGCTGCCGGCGGTGCCGGGCGCCCAGCCCGACCATGTCGACCCGCGTCTGTTCTGGGACGGCGACGTGGTGCTGATCGACGCGGCGCTCGACAGTGCCGGCCACTTGTCGCCGCTGGCGCGGTTGGCGGACGACCTGGTGGTGGTGCTCCAGCCCAACCCCGCGTCCATCACCGCCACCTACTCGGGCATCAAGCGGCTGCACTACGCGCACGCGCTGCACCAGCTGCGGTTGCTGGTCAACGGCGTCGCCGAACCCGACGCGGCCCGGCGGCTCATGGCCAACCTGATCGACACGGGTAGCCGCTACCTGGCGATTTCGATGCATGCCGCGGGCTGGGTGCGCGCCGATCCGCACCTGAGCGATGCAAGGCGCCTGCGCCGGACCGTCGTCGAGGCGTTCCCGACCAGCCCGGCGGCGGTGGACTTCCGCGTCATCGGCGCCGACGTTGCGCAATGGCCGTGGCGCCCATCGGTTCGCGCGCGGGACGCGGAGCCGGCGCCCTGGCGGCCGGAGGCACTGGCGCCGCAACAAGCACATGAGGAAAGGGAAGGCCGTGTACACCGCTCAGGGCAATATTGAAAAGTCTCATCTGCTGAAGCAGCACCAGCCCATGGTGCGCCGCATGGCGCTCCAGATGCTGGCCAAGCTGCCCGCCAGCGTCGAGCTCGACGACCTGATCCAGGCCGGCATGATCGGGCTGCTGGACGCCTCTACCCGCTACCAGGACAACCGCGGCGCGCAGTTCGAAACCTTTGCGAGCCAGCGCATCCGCGGCGCCATGCTCGACGAACTGCGTGCGAGCGACTGGGGCTCCCGCAACCTGCGCCAGCAGGCCCGCAAGGTCGAACAGGCGATCCAGTCGCTGGAGCACCGGCTGGGCCGGCCCGCCACCGAAGGGGAGATCGCCAAGGAACTGAAGATGGACCTGGATGACTACCAGTCGCTGCTGCAGGAGATCCAGGGCTGCCAGCTGCTGTACGTCGAAGACTTTGCGCAGGAGGGCGAATCCGACAACCCCTGGCTCGACCGCCAGGCGCGCGGCGGCCGCCCCGGCGCCGACGACGACCCGCTGGCGCAGCTGCTCGAGGCCGGTTTTCGCCACGAGCTGGTCGACGCCATTTCCGCCCTGCCCGAGCGCGACCAGCTGCTGCTGAACCTGTACTACGAAGAAGAACTGAACCTGCGCGAGATCGGCGCCATCCTGGAAGTGACCCAGTCGCGCGTGTGCCAGCTGCACGCCCAGGCCATCAGCCGCCTGCGCGCGCACCTGAAACATTCGCTCTAGCGCCGCTTGACCCTCACGTAGCGGCAGGGTCTACGATGCCTTCAACTTGAGAGGGAAGGCATGTTCTTGAAGATCGGCGAACTCGCCCGGCGCACCGGGCTGACGGTTCGCGCATTGCGCCACTACGACGACATCGCACTGCTGGTGCCGTCCGAAAGATCCAGCGGCGGCTATCGCCTGTACGGCCGAAAGGACGTGGCGCGGCTCTACCGCATCCAGGCGCTGCGGCGGCTCGACCTGCCGCTTGCGGACATACAGCAACTTCTCGATGACGACGCCGGAGGGCTTCCGGAGGTCGTGGCCCGGCAGGTCGCGCAGCTCGACGACGAGATCCTGCGGGCCTCCGCTCTGCGCACCCACCTGCTCGCGGTGCAGGGCCTGCTGCAGGCCAGCGAAGAGCCCGGCATCGACGACTGGCTGCTGGCACTCGAAAGCATGGTTGCGGGCGCAAAGTACTTCAGCGACGACGAGCAGCGCACGCTCGAGGCGCAGCGCCGCGGCGCGGCCGATGCCCTGGCTCCAGAGCGCGCGGAATTGTCGGCCTGCCTGCATGGCCTCATGGCGGCCGGCGCATCGCCCGAAAGCCCGCAGGCCCTGGCCCTGGCGCGGCGCTGGATTGCGCTGCTGCTCGAAGAAGCCGGCGGCGACGAGGGCCTGCTGATGAAGCTCTACGCCATGCACTGGAACGAGCCGTCGCTCCATGCGCTCACCGGCGTGGACCGCGCGGGCATCCGCTACATCTCGCACGCCATGGCGTTCGCGCGCCTGCAACTCTATGCGCCCTACTGCAGCGAGGAAGACATGGCCACGCTGCGCCGGCACTACGCTGCGCAGACCGATGCGTGGCCGCCGCTCATCGCGGAAGTCCGGCAGCAGATGATGGCGAAGGAGCCCACCCACGGCCCGGCCATGCGCGCGCTGGCGTTGCGCTGGCAGGCGCTGTCGCTCGCCAAGGCCGGCGGCGACGCGGCCCTGCATGCCAGGCTGCAGCACGCATTTCGCCAGGACGCGGCGCTGCGGGCCGGTTCGGGTATCGACGAGGCGTTGGCCGCCTATGTCGGGCAAGCGATTGCACAGCTCGACGGCACGCCGCCTCTCATGAACAAACCCCAAGGCCCCCAGTGAACGCAGCAGCGCAGAAGAACCCTCACTTCTTCACCGGCAACTACGCGCCGCTGACCGAAGAGCACGACATTGCCGCGCTCGAGATCCAAGGCGCGCTGCCGCCCGGGCTCTCGGGCAGCCTCTACCGCGTCGGCCCGAACCCGCAATTCACACCGCGCGACGACAGCTACCACTGGTTCTCCGGCGACGGCATGGTGCATGCCTTTCATATCGGCGAGGGCAAGGTGTCTTACAGCAACCGCTGGGCGCGCACGCCCAAATGGCAGCTCGAGCATGAAGCCGGGCACGCGCTTTTCGGCACCTTCGGCAACCCCGCCACCAGCGACCCGCTGGCGCATGGCCAGAACGGCGGCACCGCCAACACCAGCATGCTGTGGCATGGCAACCGGCTCTTCGCACTCGAAGAGTCGCACCAGCCTTTCGAGCTCGATGCGTTCACGCTGGCTTCCAGGGGGCATCAGAGCTTCGGCGGGCGCGTGGCCTCGCGCTGCACCGCGCACCCGAAGATCGACCCCGAAACCGGTGAACTGCATTTCTTCGCGTACTCGCCCGACGGTCCCTGCTCGCCGACCATGCTCTACGGCGTGATGGACCCGCATTGCGAAGTCACGCAACTGCAGTCGTTCACCGCGCCGCATGCCAGCATGGCGCACGACTTCATGCTGACGCGCGGGCACGTGCTCTTTCCGGTCACGCCGCTGACGCTCAGCATCGAGCGCGCGATGCAAGGCAAGCCGCTGCTCGCGTGGGACGCCACCAAGCGCACCCATGTCGGCGTGATGCGCCGCGGCAGCGCGGTCGACACCCTGCGCTGGTTCGAGACCGACGCCTGCCACGTGTTCCACGTGATGAATGCCTGGGACGACGGCGAGACCATCGTGGCCTATGTAATGCAGTCGGACACCGCCCCCGGCCTGCCCGATGCCGAAGGCCGCCCCGGCGACCCGCACGCCATGGCTGCGCGCCTGTGCCGGTGGACCTTCGACCTGGCCGGTGAGAGCAACGGCTTCCAGCGTGAATACCTGGACGACCTGGCGGCGGAGTTTCCGCGCATCGACGAGCGCTACACCGGGCGCCGCAACCGCTACGGTTTCTACACCTGCCATGCGACGCCGCGCGCGCGAGACGACTCGCAGAGCGTGCTCTACGACCGCCTGGCCCGGTTCGACTTCGATACCTCCACGCGCAGCCTGTACACGCTGCCGCAAGGAGACGTGGTGTCCGAACCGGTGTTCGTGCCGCGCGCGGCGGATGCGGCCGAGGGCGACGGCTGGCTGCTTGCCGTAGCCTGGCGCGAAAAGGAAAACCGCAGCGACCTGCTCGTGTTCGAGGCCATGCGCTTGTCCGCGGGGCCGGTTGCGGTGGCCCGCCTGCCGCACCGCGTGCCGTTCGGGTTTCACGGGAATTGGCGTCCGTGCAACAAAGTGACTTTAGGCACTGGGGGCAATCGTTCCTTCCCCCTAAATTTGCGCGGGGCCTGATCTCGGCCCTTTGCAACAAACGGGGAGGATCGCATGAAGAAGTCCACGGGCAAGCCAAGCCGGCTCGCGCTTTCAAGATCGGCCATGGCCACGGCGGTAGCCGGGCTCATGGCTCTGGCGGGCTGCCAGAACATGCCCGCTCTCGACATGCAGATGGGCAGCCCATCCGCCAAGACGGTGGCCACCGGCAGCGCGGCCGGCTCGGCCACCGCCGGCGAAAGCAGCCAGCTGGAACGCTGCGAGTCGCCGCTGGGCACCGTCTCGCTGATCGAAAACGTCAATGCCGGCTGGTACACCGTGCTCACCGGCGAATACCGCCTGCCGCCCACGGCCAACCTGCTGCGCTTGCTGGTGCAGCAATCGAACTGCTTCGTGGTGGTCGAGCGCGGCGCGGCGGGCATGAACGCCATGAACCGCGAGCGTGCGCTCATGCAGTCGGGTGAAATGCGCGGGGGCAGCAACTTCGGGCGCGGCCAGATGGTGGCTTCGGACTACGGACTTTCGCCCGAGATCGTCTTCAGCAACAACGACGCGGGTGGCCTTGGCGGCGCGCTGGGCGGGTTGGTGGGCGGGGGGCGAGGCCTCGCCATCGCCAAGCTGGGCGCGAGCTTGCAGACAAAAGAAGCCAGCGCACTGCTGACGCTTATCGACAACCGCTCGGGTGTGCAGGTGGCAGCGGCCGAAGGCAGTGCTTCGAAGACCGACTTCGCGGGCTTTGCCGGTCTGAGCGGCGTTTCCGCAGCCGGGGGCGTCGGCGGCTACACGCGCACGCCGCAGGGCAAGGTGATTGCCGCTGCGTTCATGGACTCCTTCAACCAGATGGTCCGGTCGCTGCGCAGCTACAAGGCGCAGACGGTACGCGGCCAGGGCCTCGGCGGCGGCGGGCGCCTGGGTGTCGATGGCGGAGCGGCCCCTTCGTCGACTTCGGCGCCGTCTGCGTCGAATCGCAGAGGCAAATAGGCCCGCGGCTCCGGGGCGAATCGCCCTGGCTTCCGGGCCATTGGCAAGCCCTTAGAACCCGAGGCTCTCCAGCAGGTCGTCCACCTGGGCCTGGCCGGTCACGGCGTCCGGGTTGCCGGCCACTACCTGCGGGCCGTTCTGCAGGCTGTTGGCCTCCGCCTCGTGGCGTTTTTCAAGGTGCTTTTCGATGTGCGAGTTGTCGATCAGCACCTGGAGCAGTTGCGTCTCCACGTCGTTGACCACTTCCATCATCTTCTTGATGACCTGGCCGGTCAGGTCCTGGAAGTCCTGGGCCATCAGGATTTCGATCAGCTGCGTGTTGATGGCGCCGGCCTTCTGCGGGACTTCCTGCAGGTAGCCGCGCGTGTCCATGACCAGTTGGCGCGCATGGTCCAGCTCCACCGGGTTTGCAAACCATTCGTCCCAGCGCTTGCTGAGCCCCTTGGCATTGCTTGCAAGGTCTTCCTGCAGCGGCTGCGCCAGGTCGATGGCGTTGAGCGCGCGGTGCGCCGCCCGCTCGGTCATCGAGGCGATGTAGCCCAGCCGGTCGCGCGCATCCGGAATGGCTTGCGCGGCCTTGGCCACCTGCTTGTCGAGCCCCAACTCGCGCAGGCCTTCGCGCAATTGCCGGGTCAGCTGCCCGATGCGCCCGAGCAACTCTTCGGCTGTGTTCCCGTGCTCTACGGGTTCGAGCGCAGCGTGTGTCATTTCAGGCCGCCTCTTTCTGGAGCTTCTCGAAGATCTTGTTGATCTTCTCTTCGAGCGTGGCCGCCGTGAAGGGCTTGACCACATAGCCGTTGGCGCCTGCCTGGGCGGCCGCAATGATGTTTTCCTTCTTGGCTTCGGCCGTGACCATGAGCACCGGCAGCTTGCCGAGCTCGGGGTCGGCGCGAATGGTCTGCAGCATGGTCAGGCCGTCCATGTTGGGCATGTTCCAGTCCGACACCACAAAGCCGAAGTTTCCGCCGCGCAGCTTCTCGATGCCGGCCGCGCCGTCTTCCGCCTCGTCGACGTTCAGGAACTCGAGTTCCTTCAACAGGTTGCGCACGATGCGGCGCATGGTCGGGAAGTCGTCCACAACCAAAATTTTGATGCTCTTATCGATCACGATTTTTCCAACTCCAACAGTTCGTTTTCAAACCCGGTTCGCGCGTTCGCCGAAGGTGCGCAGATGGGCCAGCACGCGGCGCCCCATCTCTCCCAGCGGCGCCACGTCGTCAACGGCCCCCAATGCAATGGCCTCGCGCGGCATGCCGAAGACCACGCAGCTCGCTTCGTCCTGCGCGAATGTGTAGGCGCCCGCCTGCTTCATGCGCAGCAACCCTTCGGCGCCGTCCTTGCCCATGCCCGTCAGGATCATTCCGATCGCGTTCTTGCCGGCATGCCGTGCAGCCGAGTCGAAGAGCACGTCGATGGAAGGACGATGGCGGTTCACCGGCGGCTCCTCGTTCAGCTGGGCCACGTAGTTGGCACCGCTGCGGCTGAGCGACAGGTGAAAGCCGCCCGGCGCAATGTAGGCATAGCCCGGCAGCACGCGCTCGCCGTGCTCGGCCTCCTTCACGGTAATGCGGCACAGGCCGTTCAGGCGCTGCGCAAAAGACCGCGTGAAGCCGGCCGGCATGTGCTGCGCAATGAGCACGGCCGGCGAGTCCGGCGGCAGCGGCAGCAGCACCTCGCGGATGGCTTCCGTTCCGCCCGTGGAGGCGCCGATGATGATGAGCTTCTCGGTACTCAGCAGCGGGCTGCGCAGCATCGGTTCCTGCGGGCTCTCCGGTGCACCCTTCGCGGCGGTGGCGTGCCGGCTCGGCAACAGCCGCGCGGCGGCGGCCGTGCGGATCTTGCCGGCGATGATTTCGGTGTACTGCATGAGCCCGTCGCGCACGCCGAGGCGCGGCTTGGTCACGAAGTCGATGGCACCCAGCTCCAGCGCACGCAGCGCAATTTCCGAGCCGCGCTCGGTCAGCGACGACACCATGACCACCGGCATCGGGCGCAGGCGCATCAGCTTCTCGAGAAATTCCAGCCCGTCCATGCGCGGCATCTCGACGTCGAGCGTGAGCACGTCGGGGTTGGTCACCTTGATGAGGTCGCGTGCCTGCAGCGGATCGGCCGCGGTGCCGACCACCGTCATATCGGACTGGCTGTTGATGATCTCCGTCATCACGCTGCGAATCAGCGCCGAATCGTCGACGCAAACTACCTTGATCTTCTTCATGCGACCCAACTCCCCTTGCCATACGTGGCAGACCATTTGCGCAGCAGCTCGCCTTCGTCGTGCTGGACCGCCTGAATATCGACTTGCGCGCGCAGCTTGCGCACCACTGCCTTGCCAGTGGGCAGCAGGCACACGCGGCGCGCATGCAGGCCGCGCAAGTCTTGCGCGGCGATGGTGATGCGCTGCTTCTCGAGGTAGCGCAGCACGAAGTCGGCGTTGCGCCCGCCGATGTTGAGCATGGTCATGTTGGCCAGCACCGCGGCGCCGCCGAAGACCTTGGCCCGCAGGCGTTCGCGCCTTGCGCCCGCGCGCAGCAGCTCGGCAATGAGCACGTCCATGGCGTAGGCGCCATAGCGCATCGATTCGACCTGGTCCCGTGCATCGGCCTCGGCGTCGTCCGGGAGCATGAAGTGGTTCATGCCCGCAACGCCCGCTTCCACGTCGGTGACGCAGGCCGCCACGCAGGAACCCAGCACGGTGGTCAGCAGGATGCCGGCATCCGTCACGTAGTACTCCGCCGGCAGCAGCTTGACTGCCGTGCAATCGAAGTCGCGGTCGAAGTAGTGGTGCGTGGCCACCGAGCCCGGCACGGCCGGCGGCCTGGAACCCCGCTCCTGAAGCAGGCCCGGATTCATGCGCGCGCCTTGCTCAGCGTGTACACCGTCTGCCCGATCGTCTTGAACGTCTGGTTCACCAGCGACGCGTTTTCGGAGTGCCCCGCAAACAGGAGGCCGTTGGGCTTGAGCAGCGGCACGAAGCGGTCCAGCAGCTTCTTCTGCGTGGGCTTGTCGAAATAGATCATCACGTTGCGGCAGAAGATCGCGTCCACGGGCTCCTTCACCGGCCACCCCGCGTCCAGCAGGTTGAGCCGCGAGAACTTGACCATGGCGGTCACTTCGGGACGCACCCTCACCTTGCCCGCGTTGGAGCCCGTGCCCTTGTTGAAGAAACGCCGCAGGCGCTCCGGGGACAGCCGGTTCACCTGCTCCATGGTGAACACCGCGGCCGAGGCCCTGGCCAGCACCGAGGTGTCGATGTCGGTGGCAATCACGCGGGCGGTGCTCGCGCGCTCGCCGAGCGCTTCCATCAGCGTGATGGCGATCGAATAGGGTTCTTCGCCGGTGGATGCGGCCGCGCACCACACCGTGACGGGCTGCGTCGCCTTGCGTGCCAGGTCCGCCAGCACCGGAAAGTGGTGCGCCTCGCGAAAGAACGACGTCAGGTTGGTCGTCAGAGAATTGATGAACAGCTGCCACTCGTCGCCGTCGCGGCTGTCTTCCAGCATGTTCAGGTAGGTGGCGAACTGGGGCAGCCCCAGGTCCCGCAGGCGGCGCGAAAGCCGGCTGTACACCATCTGCCGCTTGTGCTCGCCCAGGGCGATGCCGGCGCGGCGATGAATGAGCGTGCGAATCCGCGAGAAGTCGCTGTCGGTAAAAAGAAATTCGGACGTCATGCTCAATGTCTCAATGGCCGTCAATGGGCACCGCGTCCTGCGACCAGGCCAGCGCGGAAAGGTGTGCGGCGTTGACCTGCGCGGCGCTCAGCAGCAGCGCTTCCGCCAGGCGCGGCGCATCGCCGGTGTCCAGCTCGCAGGCCTCGGCCAGCGAGAGGAACGGGCCGTACACGCCGCCGCGCGTCAGGATGGCCTGCTGCACCGAATCGGAAAGCTGCACCTTGCTGAGCACCTCTTGCATCGGAATGCCAAGCAACTGGTCGATGAGCGAGAACATTCCCACCACGAAGAGGTTGTCCGACTCGCCGCGCGGCAGCATGATTTCGCCCATCAGCTCGACGAACCGGCCGCGCATGATGGCCTTCTTCATCATGAAGGGCGGGCTGCCCGTCGGGTTGCTGGTTGCCAGCAGCATCGACAGCCAGCGGAACAGCGGCGAATAGCCGAGCATGGTCACCGCATGGTGCAGCGAATGGATCTCGACGCCCGCGCCCACGGCAGGCGAATTCATGTGGCGCAGCAGCCTGTAGGTGAGCGCCGCATCGCGCTTGAGGGCGGCTTCGATCTCGCGCAGGTCTTCGTTGCGCTGGATCATCTGCAGCAGCCGCATGATCAGGATCGATTCGGGCTCCAGCGCGTGGCTGCCGGTTTTCACCACGGGCGGCGGCAGACCGCAGCTCGGATCGGCAAACACGTCGATACGGCGCGCGGCGCAAGCCTCGAAGTCTTTCCACGAAGCCATGCGCGTCGCAATCGGCTGGATGGGCATGTGGTCGGGCTGCTCGCCGCGGCGGGCGGCAGCAACGAGCATCGGGTCTCCGTCGGCCACGTCGAAATGGGTCACCATGCCAAGAAGTTCGTGGTCTTCAGGCAGCGCGGTGGCGCCGCGCAGCATGAAGCTGAACCCCTGCTCGCGCAGGAACATCAGCACCGGCCGCAAGTCGTGGTTCGCAAGATCGGCAAGCTCCACGCAGAACACCGTGTATTCGGGCGGCAGCGATTGCAGCGCACCCAGCGCCAGCGATTCCGCATTCACATCGAAGAACAGTTCGCTGCGCCCCAGCTGCCACGGGGTGTCCGGTGGATTGAGATGCTCGGTCACGCAGGCCACCAGGGCCTTGAACTGCGTGATCGCGTCGGGCGCTTCTTCGGGCCTGGCGGCCGGGCGCCATCCGAGCTTGTAGCCTGCAACCCGCTTCTGTGCATCCAGCAGCAGGGTGTAGGCCACGTAGCCGTCTGCATTGCGCAAGGCCATCAAGTCTTTCGACTGTCCGGGTGCCGGTGTTTCTTCGGCGGCGGAGCGCCGGAAAAAATCAAAACGCATTGCATCGTCTCCGTATGGTTATCGTTTGTCAGGCGGCAACCGGGTCGATCCGCGCCGCATTCGCCAGGGCGGTGGTGCGCGTTGCGTGCGCGCGCTGGATGCGCGGCATGGCGTCCACGTCGATGATGAAAGCCACGCTGCCGTCGCCCAGGATCGTTGCGGCCGAAATGCCCGGCACCTTGCGGTAGTTGGTCTCCAGGTTCTTCACCACCACCTGGTGCTGGCCAAGCAGTTCGTCGACCAGGAGCGCAAAGCGCGCCTCGCCGGCCTGCACGATCACCAGGATGCCCTGCGTCGGATCGGTCTGCGCGCCCGACACGTCGAACACACTGTGCAGCTCGATGAGCGGCAGGTATTCGCCGCGCACCTTGATCACATGGCCGTCGCTGGTAATCGAATGCAGGTGCTCGGGCCGCGGCTGCAGCGACTCGATCACGTAGCTGAGCGGCAGGATGTACGCCTCGGTGCCCACCTTGACGGACATGCCGTTCAAGATGGCCAGCGTGAGCGGCAGCACGATGCGGGTGGTGGTACCCCAGCCTTCGCGCGAGCTGATCTCGACGTGCCCGCCCATCTCCTGGATGTTGCGCTTGACCACGTCCATGCCCACGCCGCGGCCCGAGATGTCGGTCACCTGCTCGGCCGTTGAGAAGCCGGGTGCGAAGATCAGCTGCCACACCTCGTCGTCGGGCATCGTCTCGGAAACGGGCAGCCCTTGCTGCATGGCCTTGGCCAGGATCTTTTCGCGGTTGAGGCCAGCGCCGTCGTCGCTCACCTCGATCACGATGTTGCCGCCGTGGTGCTGGGCCGACAGCAGCAGCTGCCCTTCGGCCTCCTTGCCCTTGGCAATGCGCTGCGACGGCGTTTCGATGCCGTGGTCCAGGCTGTTGCGCACCAGGTGCGTGAGCGGATCGATGATGCGTTCGATCAGGCCCTTGTCGAGTTCGGTTTCCTTGCCGAAGGTGTCCAGGCGCACTTCCTTGCCGAGCTTGGCGCTCACGTCGCGAATCACGCGCGGGAAGCGGCTGAACACATAGTCCATCGGCATCATGCGGATCGACATGACCGACTCCTGCAGGTCGCGGGCGTTGCGCTCCAGGTGGCCCAGGCCGCTCAGGAAACGCTCGCACTCCACCGGGTCGAGCATGGTGGCGGCCTGCGTCAGCATCGATTGCGTGATGACGAGCTCGCCGACCAGGTTGATGAGCTGGTCGACCTTCTCCACGTCCACGCGGATCGAACTCGAGTCTTTTGCGGCCGTTGCCGCGCCGGCGGCGGAAGGCTTGGCGGCTGCGCTGGTGGATGCCGCGGCGGGCCGGGCAACTGCGGGGGCAGCCGGCGCAGCAGCGGGTGCAGCCACGGCAGCGGGCTCATTTGCCGCACTCGCCGAGCCGGCGGCTTCCGGCGTGATCTCGATCTGCGATTCGTCGATGACGAAGCAGCAAACGGCAATGATGTCGTCCGGCGAGCAGGTGGTCTCGAGCACCACCGTGAGCTGGTCGTTGCTGCGCGTGCGCGACAGCAGCTTGCCGAGGTTTCCGAGCTCGTCGGCCAGCAGGTCGCATTCACTGTCGGAAAGGCGCGAGAACTTGATGCGCAGCGCGTCGTGCCCCGATGCGGCCGCAGCGGCAACCACAGGGGCAGCAGCCACCACCGGCGCGGGTGCGGGCGCCGGGGCCGGTGCGGCGGTTGCGCCGCCCTCGGTCTCGAGCGCGAGCTGCCGCAGCACACCGCAGATGTGGGCGACCATTTCAGGATCGGGTTCGTTCTCGGCCTGATAGGCAATCAGTTGTTCTTGCAAGGCGTCCTTCGTTTCCAGAAATGCATCGATCATCGAGCGGCTCAGGTTCAGCTGGCCGTGGCGCGCGCGGTCGAGCAGGGTTTCAAGCAGGTGCGTCGTATCGGTCAGCGCAACAAAGCCGAACGTGGCCGCGCCGCCCTTGATGGAGTGCGCGGCACGGAAGATGGCGTTGAGCTGCTCGCTGTCGGGCGCATCGGCGTCCAGCTCGAGAAGCAATTGCTCCATCTGCGCCAGAAGCTCGACGGCTTCGACAAAAAATGCCTGGGTGAACTGACTGAGATCCATCGTTGCTCCGAACCGGCTTGCTGTAGGGCCGGCATCAATTTCTATGGGTGCTCTGCGGAAGCGCCGCCGCCGGCGCTCCCCCTGGCCGTTACCTTGACGCTCTGGGCGGGGAGCAGCGGCGAAGGCGACGACAGTGACTTGGCGGGCCAGCTCGCGGCGTTGCCGCTGCCGCTGTTCTCGCGCTCTATCTGGTGCTGGGTGCGGTGGTTGAGCAGGATGATGCTGATGCGCCGGTTGATCGGGTTGCGCGGATTGCTCCTGTCCAGGTGCATGCTGTCGGCCAGCCCGACCACGCGCAGCACCTTGTTCTCGGCCATGCCGCCCACCACCAGTTCGCGCCGCGAGGCGTTGGCCCGGTCGGCCGACAGCTCCCAGTTGCCGTAGGAGCGGTCTCCGTTGGTGTAGACGATGGCGTCGGTATGCCCCGACAAGGTGATCTTGTTCGGCAGCTCATTGAGCGTGGGGCCGATCTCCCGCAGGATGGCGCGCATGTGCGGCACCAGCTGCGCGCTGGCCAGGTCGAACATCGGTCGGTTCTCGCTGTCGACGATCTGCAGGCGCAGCCCCTCGGTGGTGATGTCGATCAATATCTGCGAGCGGAACTGCTTGAACACCGGGCTGTTCTCGATGAGCTTGTCCAGCCGGTCCTTCATGCTGGCCAGGCGCTCGGCATCGGCGTCTTCCTCGGCGTCGGCCCGCTGGACCTCGCCGTCAGCGCGCGTGCTCGGGTCCATGCCGCCGCCCGGAATCACGCTTTCGCTGGTGCTGCTTTTCTCGCCGCCGCTGATGGCCACCTTCAGCGGCATGCGAAAGTGCTCGGCAATGCCCTCACGCTGCTTGGGCGAGGCATTCGACAGCAGCCACATCACGAGAAAGAACGCCATCATGGCCGTCATGAAGTCGGCATAGGCGATCTTCCAGCCGCCGCCGTGCCCGCCGCCTCCGTGGGCGGGAACGCGCTTGACGACGACCCTGTGTTTTTCCGTGCTCATGGCAATGTTCCACGCTGTGTATCAGCGGGCCTTGACCTCGCGCACGTGGCTGTCCAGCTCGGTAAAGCTGGGCCGCTCGGTCGAGAACAGCACCTTGCGGCCGAATTCCACCGCCAGCTGCGGTGCATACCCGTTCAGGCTTGCGAGCAGCGTGACCTTGGTGCACTGGTACATCTTCATGCTCTCGGCCACCTTCTGCTCGATGAGCGAAGCCAGCGGCGAGACAAAGCCGTAGGCCATCAGCACGCCCAGGAAGGTGCCGACCATCGCGTGCGCAATCAGCGCGCCCATCTCCGAAGGCGGCAGGTCGGCCGAGGCCAGCGCATGCACCACGCCCATCACGGCCGCAACGATGCCCAGCGCGGGCAGCGCGTCGCCCACGCGCGAAAGGCTGTGCATGGGCACTTCGGCTTCGTGCTTGATGGTCTCTATCTCGTGGTCCATCAGCGCTTCGATCTCGAATGCGTCGGTGTTGCCGCTGATGACCAGCCGCAGGTAGTCGCACAAAAACTCCATCACGGCCTCGTCGGCCAGGATGTTGGGATAGCGGGCGAAGATCTCGCTCTTGGCCGGGTCCTCCACGTCGGACTCCAGCTTCATCATTCCTTCCTTGCGCGCCTTGGCCAAGAGCTCGTAGAGCAGCGCCAGCAGGTCCAGGTAGAGCTGCCGGTTGTGCTTGGACGAGCGCAGCAGGAGCGGCAGCTCCTTGAGCGTCGACTTGATCGTCTTGCCGTTGTTGCCCGCAATGAAGGCGCCCAGCGCGGAGCCGCCGATCATCAGCAGCTCGACCGGCTGGAACAGCACCCCGAAGTGCCCGCCCATGAGCGCATAGCCGCCGAACACGGCGCCTATGACCACCAGATAACCAACCAAAAGGAGCACGCGCTTCCCCTACTGCCCTTGAGGCGTCGATTCAAAAGCCTTGCCCGCGGGGGCAAGGTCCGCTTTTTTCAATGAAGTCCACCGCCATCGAGCGCCGCTTCCACGGCCAGACCAATGCTTTCCATGCCCGGCACAGCGATTTCGCCGCCCGCCGCGCGCTTCGAACCGCGCGCCTTGCCTGCCCGCGACGGGGGCCGGCACAGCACGCAGACATATCCGCTCTTGTGGTCGTGCGCATGCGCCACGAACTGCCCCGCGCACCGGCAGCAGGTGCTCAGTTGCAGCATGTCGCTGTCGAAGAAGCGAACCATCGTGTATGCACGCGTGAAATCCAGAATTGGCTCGCTTTCCTGCGCTTCAATTTGCTGCAAATACAATTTGTAGCTTTTAATCAATACCCAAACCTTTTCTTCATCGGAATGGGTTTTCATGAATTGATACATGTTGTAAAACATTGACGAATGGATATTCGCCAACCAAGTCATATACCAATCCGTTGAAAAAGGGAGCAGCCCCTTGGGCGGAGAGACGCCCTTGATTTCCTTGTAGAGGCGGATCAGCCGCTCGCGGCTCAGGCCCACTTCCGACTCGAGGAACTGCAGGCGGGCGCCGAGGTGGATCAGCTGGATCGCCAGCTGAACTTCGCGCACTTCGCCAAGGACGCTCTTGGTGCTCATACGGCTGCGGTTTCTTTTTGGCTCTGCAGGCTTCGTGCAGACATCAGTATCGACATGTGCGCTTGTTGCAGCATCGTGTCCTTACCTTCGCCAACCACTGCCGACATCGAGGCATGCTCGTCAAGGCGAAAACTGCACAGCAGGAAGTTCGACGCCGCCAGTTTGAGGATCTGCGCCAGCGACATGCTGGCCAGCATGTCGGCCAGTTCGCGGCTCACGCCCAGGCGAAACATCGCCGCCACACGGTCCTGCTTGACCAGCTTCTGCGCAAGCAACATGTAGGCGAGATTGATGTCACCGATCTCGCGGGAGATCTCGCCGTTGGCCACGTTCATCACAATATCCGTTTCCAAAATTGCACTCCGTTCAGTCATGTCTTGAGTGAATTATTCCAACTATTTAACACTTTGTAACTTTCGATCACGGAGAAACTGTAAAGCGAGCTACAAGTACATGTAAGCTTTTGTTGCAACCACGTTACATGGTTTCCACCGATGAAATTAGTTCTCATTTATTCTTGAAAGTTAATTACAAAGCATTAACTTTTCCGGGCCCTGCAGCACCCTGGTCGGCTTCGATCCGGTGGATCCACGCCATGACCTCTGCCACCGCCAGATAGAGCTGCGGCGGGATCTGCCGATCGAGGTCCACCTGCATCAGCAGCTTGATCAGGTCCGCCGAGGCGTGCACGTACACGCCGTTCTCCCGCGCCTGCCGCAGGATCGATTCCGCCGTTACCCCGTAACCCTTGGCCACCACCACCGGCGCCTTTGCCTGGTCGGCATAGGAGAGAGCCACCGCGCTCGGGCGCGTATCGGTCGAGGCAGTCATTCCGCATGCTCCACCGGGCTCATCGCCGTGATCTGCAGGTCTTGCAAACGCAATCCGGCGGCTTCGAGGCGCGGCCCCAGTTCGCCGCTGTCGCTGCGCAAACGCGCAAGCGTGGCGCCCTCGCTCGCGGCAAGGCGCGCCTGAACCAGTTCACCCGTCAGGCTCAGCCGAAGATCGACGGCGCCCAGCTTGGGCAGCGAGAGCGAAACGGTGGTCGACCAGCTGCGCGGGCGCTCCTTGCGTTCGTCGTTGCGTTGGTCTCCAGGCGCATCGGCGGGCTGGTCGGCCTCTTCGTGGATCGACCATTCCATCGGAACATTCGGCCACGCCTGGCCGCTCCAGCGGAAAACCGAGGTGGCCAGCAGATCGAGTTGCTGATGCACCAGCGCCACGGTTTGCGGATGAATCATTTCAGCCGGCGCGGCCACCGAAGCAGCCGTGCGCGCCGAAGAGGTGGCGGCACTGTTCTCGCCGAGGCTGCGGCTGGCCATGCGCTCGTCGGCAGCCGCGCCCGCATCACTCGCGCTACCCGCAAAAACCGGAACCGCGGCCGAAGCAACTGGAACACCCTGGCTCGTGTAGACCGATGCCGGCGGCGTTTGCGCCGGTGCACCTTGGGCAACAGCAACGGGCTGCCCCTGGGCGGGCGCGCCCGGCAAAGGCTGGCTCGCCGCGGGAACGGATGCGCCCGCGGCCGCAACCGGTTGGCCAGCGGCGGGAACCGCCAAAAGCTGATCCGCGGCAACCGGCCGGCCCGGAACTGCCTGGGCGGGCTGGGGCTGCGCATGCGCCTGGGACGAAGGCTGCGCGGTGCCGCCATTGGTGGGCGTGGCTGCCTGCGTCAACCGCATTTGCGGCTCCTGCGCCAGTTGCTGCACGGTGCGAAGTCCGTTGGCAAATTCAACCAGATGCGATTCGTAGAACAGGCCGCTTGCTGCCACGGTCTGCGCCAGCGCGCCGGCGAGCACGGGCGCCGCGGGCGTCTGCGCCGAGGGCCACAGGGGCGTCGCGCCGCGCACCGGCTCGGGGTCGGCTTGAAGATCGGCCAGCACGGCGCTGATGGCACGGGCCGCCGCCGACCACTGGGTAGCCACCGAAGGCGGCGCATCGGCCGCGCGCGGTGCGCCGGCCGGCACCTTGGCCGGCAACACGGACTCGAGCAGCGAATGGGACGGCAGCCGGACATCGTTCTTGACCTGCTGGACCTCGGCCACCGCCCCGGCAGGCAGGCTGGTGCCGACCTCCGTCTGCAGCGCAGCGAGCTCCGGCCGCAGTGCGGCGAGCTTCGTTGCGAGCGGCGCATCGGCGAGTCCGATCGATCTGTTCATTGCGTTTGCCGTGCTCTCTTGCAGGTCAGTACGGCGTGCCGTATGCCTTGCCGAGTTCGCTGCGCATCTGCAACTGGGCCATCTTGGACACCAGGTCCTCGAGCTGAGGCTTGACCATGTCGCACACCTCTTCCTGGTCGGAATGGATGCAATCGATCAGGTTGCGCACCTGCTCCAGCTGCACCGCGTCCAGCGACACCTTGCCGATGGCCTTGAGGCGGTCGACCAGCGCCGCGCAGCGGGCTTCGAGCTCTGCAAGCCGTTCCCATTCCTTGGCGCGGGCGAGCGCCGCCATGAGCGACATGGTCGAGGCCAGTTCGCTGTAGCAATGGAGGACTTCGTGGCGGACCGGCATGGCCTGCGATTCCGGTGTTTCAGTTGTCGGCACTTGCACCGCCGACTTCGCGCCATGCAGACGCAATGTTTTCGAGAATTGCTTCGGCCTCGTCGAGCGCCTTCACGTCCTGGCGCAGGTTTGCGTACAAGAGCCGGCGAATCACGAAGTCGTAGAGCGCCGACAGGTTGGCCACCAGTTCGGCGCCCGCGGCGCCTGCGGCCTTGGCGTCCAGGCTGGCCTTCAGCCCGTTGTCGACGATGCTGATGGCCTTGGAAATTGCGTTGCCCCTGGCAATCGCATCGCCGCTCGCCATGTGGTGGCGAGCCATGCCGATGGTCGTGATGACGCCGTCGAACAGCATCACGATAAGCTGGTGCGGAGACGCGCTCATTGCGCGCGTTTCCATGCCGAGGCGTGCATACGCGCCGGCGCCTGTACGATGGTTATGGGGTGTGTACATCGGTTGCCTCTCAGGAACGCTTCTTTACTTGGTGCTGTTGCTCATTGCTGCGAACTGCTGCGTGAGATAGCTCATGGTGTTGTTCATCGTGGCGACCAGCACGTCCAGCTGGGTGAACTGCGCGCGATAGCGGGCAACGGTCGCGTCCACGCGCTTCTGCACGGCGTTGTATTGGTCGGTCAGGTCGTCGAGCGTGGAGCCGATGCCGTCGGTGGCGGCCTTGAGGGCGCCGCCCGTCGACGTCAGGTCGGTGACCAGGGCGCTTATCTGCTTGGCAAAGCCGGACGAGCTCGACGTTTCGCTGGTGAAGAGCGCCGCCACGGCGGGCAGGTTGTCGCTCAGCGCCTTGCCGAGCTTGGCATCGTCGATTGCGAGCGTGCCGTCCTTCTGCAGCGAGATTCCGATCTCGGACAGCACCTTCATGTCGTTCGGGCCGCCGGGCTGCGGAGTGGTGAGCGTCTGGCGCACGCGCGACAGCATGGTGCGCAGCGTCTGGTCGCCGGTGAGTGCCGCGGCCGTCTTGGTCTCGGCGTCGTAGGCGGTGAGCTTGTTCGACGTGGTCTGCAGGCTGTTGTAGGCGTTCACGAAAGCGGTGATCGCGGTCGACACGGTCGAGGTGTCCGCTGTCGTCCTGAGGTCGGTCTTGCCGATCGTCGACAAGGTCAGCGTGACGCCCTGGATGGCTTCGGACACGGTGTTGCCCGAGCTGGTGATGTCGATGCCGTTGACGTTGAGCTTGGCGTCCTGCGCGACCGCCGTCTGGCGCATGGACTGCGCGCCAGCGGGGTTGTAGCCCACCAGGTTCTGCAGCGCCGCGTCGCCCGCGACCGAAATCTGCATGCTGGAGGCCTCGCCGCTGCGCTTGGAGGCCAGCACCAGGCGGAACGGCGTGCCGCTGCCGTCGTTCACGATGCTCGCAGTGACGCCGACGTCGGCCTTGTTGATGGCGTTGCGGATGCCTTCGAGCGTGTTGTTGCTTGCATCGATCGTGATCTCCGCGGCCGGGCGGGTCACGTCCGCGTCGAAGCCGGCGCCGGTGTACTGCCCCGTGGCGGGATCGAGCGTGCCGCCATCGATGGTGCCGAACTGCAAAGTGATCTTGCCGCTGCCGATCGCGGTGGTGGCGGCGGCCTGGCCGACGGACACCAGCGATTGCGGCTGGGCGAGCTGCGTCACGTCGATGGAATAGCTGCCTGCCGCCGCAGTTTCGCCGGCGGCCGCCGAGAGAACCTTCGGATCGGACACGGCCGCCTTCACCGTCTGGAAGAAGCTCGGGCTGTTCAGCTTGTCGCTCGCCGTCTTGAGCGCGTTCAGCGCGCCCTGCACCTGCGAGAAGGCAGACAGCTTGGTGGTGTAGCTCGTTGCCTTGCTCTGGATGAGTTTCAGCGGCTGACTCTCCGCCGTCTCGAGGTTGGTCAGGAGGGCGCCGAGTTCGAGATTGGATCCGACGCCGATGCTGCTGATGGCCATGGGTTTATTCCTTTGATGGGTGGGTCGATCAGGCGTTCTGGCTCATCAGCACGCCGGGCACCTTGCCCAGCAGCTTCGCGATGCGCAGCACCTCTTCGGAGGGAATCTGGCGAATCAGTTCGCCGCTCGCGCGGTCCACCACTTTCACCACGAGCCGGTCGGTGTCGTCGTCGACCTCGAAACGCACGCCGATGGACTGGTCGGCCATCGACGCATTGATCTCGCGAACCGCGTCATCCAACGCCTCGGGTGCCGCGGGGGTGCTGTCCTGCGCCTTGCCGGCCGATCCGCCGGCCAAGGCGGCCATGCCCTCCACGCCGCCGGCGCGGCTGCTGGGCACTGGTGCGGCTCGCAGGCTCTCGGCCGCAGGCCCGACGGGGATGGACATGACTTCAACTCCTGTTGTTCGCTTTTCTCTGCGGCCTCCGGCCTGGAGGCCGCAGAGAAAAGCGCAGGCGCGAAGCCCGCAGGCTCCGCGTCTGCGCCATGCGCACCGGCCTTTCGGCCGATGCGCGGGGCGCTACCTAGCTTCTTCAGATCAACGCAGCAGCGACAGGACGCCTTGCGTGGTCTGGTTGGCCTGCGACAGCACCGAGGTACCGGCTTGCTGCAGGATCTGCGCGCGGGTCATGTTCGACACTTCCACGGCGTAGTCGGCATCTTCGATACGCGAGCGGGCGGCCGACAGGTTGTTGGTCGTGTTGCTCAGGTTCGTGATGGTCGATTCGAAACGGTTCTGCACCGCACCGAGGCTGCTGCGCAGCTCATCCACGCTGGCCAGGGCCGCGTCGATCGCCTTGAGCGGATCCGGGTTGTACTGCTCGCCCAGCGTGACGGTGCCGTCGGCAGCCACGTTGGCCTTGTAGTACACGTCGGCGTCGTTGGCTTCGCCCTTGACGACGTAGCCACCATCGCTGCCGTCTTCCAGCGTGACCTTGTGCAGGCTGGGCGACGAGCCGACCTTGTCGGCAGCGAGGCCGGACAGGTTGGCGGTAACGGCAGGCACTGCGACCGGCGGAACTTCGTAGCTGGTGATCGCGTCGGAGATGCCGGTGGCCGGCGGAGCTGCCGTGGCGAAGTCGCCGCTGTCGTACGACACTTGGCCGGTCGCAGCATCGAAGGTTGCGGCGATGACGTTCGTACCGCTGTCCTTGGACACGAAGAAGTCGCCGTTCTGGTCGACGTACATCTCGATCGAAGCGGCAGCGTCGGAGTTCACAGCCGTGACGTTGTCAACGTTGACAGTTGCGCCGGTACCGGTGGAGATCTCTTGGCCGGCGGCAGCCAGGGTGGCGGTCGGCGCAGCGCCCAACGGGGTCGAACCGTCGAATGACAGGGTGCCGGAGGCGCTGTCGTAGGTGGCAGCGTAGAAGGTCGTGCCAGCGTCGTCGGACACATACAGCGTGTCGGCGTCGGCATCGTCCACGTACACGGTGTACGAGCTCGCAGCGGCGGTGTCCACGGCCACCAGGTCGACCGACGTCGTTGCACCGGTCGAAGCGGGCTTCACGGTCGTCGTGGCTGCAGTTGCCACGGTCGACAGGTCCAGACCCTTCTTGCTGATGTCCAGGTTGCCCAGGCCGAGCGTCTTGGAGGTGATTTCCTTCAGGTCGATGTCGATGGTTTCGCCGTCGTTGGCGCCGACCTGGATCGACAGCTTGCCGTCCTTGGCCAGCACGTTCACGCCGTTGAATTGCGTCTGGGCCGACACACGGTCGATTTCGTCCATGCGCTGCTTGATTTCAGCCTGGATCGACGAGAGGTCGCTGGCCGAGTTCGTGCCGTTGGCAGCCTGCACCGACAGTTCGCGAACGCGTTGCAGGTTGTTGTTGATTTCGTTCAGCGAGCCTTCGGTCGTCTGAGCGAGCGAGATGCCGTCGTTGGCGTTGCGGGCTGCTTGCGTGAGGCCCTTGACGTTCGCGGTGAAACGGTTGGCGATGGCCTGGCCGGCAGCGTCGTCCTTGGCGCTGTTGATGCGCATGCCCGAAGACAGGCGCTCGATCGCCGAGTTCAACGAACCCTGGGACTTGTTGAGGTTGTTCTGGGCAACCAGCGAGAGGTAGTTGGTGTTGATGACTTGCGCCATTCTCGACTCCTAGTAAAAAGAAGAAAGGTTTAATGCAATGGACCGTAACGCTGGACCTGCCACTTGCGAGACCCAATCCACCGTTGCTTGTTTATCGACAGGGGGCATCAAACCTTTAGGGCGAGAACGAAAAATATTGCGCGCGCAGCCTTGACCGGGTCCGTCAAGCCTGCATGCTCATGATTTCCTGGTAGGCGCTGACCAGGCGGTTGCGCACCTGCAGGCCGGTCTGGAAAGCCACGTTGGCCTTCTGCAAATCAACCATCACGTCGTTCAGCGCAACGCCCGGCTTGCCCATTTCAAAGTCTTCGGCCTGGCCGTAGGCCTTGGTCTGCGCGGTGCTGATGTTGTCCAGCGAGCGACGGAGCTCGGCGGCAAAACCACCCGGCTCGGCCGCTTCGGCGGCGGGCTGGGCAATGCCCGTCTGGAGCGAGGTGACCCGCATCTGCTGCAAAACGGACTCGATGGCGGCAATCGACATGGAATGCTTTCTATGTGTGTGAATTTGGGGGTGGACAAGGAAGCACCGGGGCGCCTCCGCGTGTTTTCAGCGTATCAGGGGAAGCCCTTGGGACATGCCCCCAACTGACGGCAAAACCCCCAGTTGTTCGACCAATCGAATATGGCGCGCCTGCTGAGAATCAACGCCGATCCCCAAGCCCGCTGACGACACCACAGCCCACCGGCATGACTCCAGAACATCGAAGCCTCCAGCCCCTCACCATGACCCCGCGCCGCCCGGCGCTCCTGGCCGTGACCCGGGGTACTCGCATGAGCCGCCGGGCCGCTCCCAAGGCGAATACCGCAGCCCGCAGGGCGGAGGTCTTCCAATGAGTTCGGCGGCGCCCGCGGGCGCAATGCCGTCGCCCGGTTCCGCAATTGCGGACCGCCTGCGCGCACAACCGAAACTGCCCCTGATCGTCGGCGCCGCCGCGATCGTCGCCGCGGCCGCCGCGTTCCTGCTCTGGAGCCGCGGGCCCGACTACGGCGTGCTCTACACCAATGTGTCCGACCGCGACGGCGGCGCCATCATTGCGTCGCTGCAGCAGATGAACGTGCCGTACAAGTTCGCCGAGGGCGGCGGCGCGATCCTGATTGCCAGCGACAAGGTGCCCGAAGTCCGCCTGAAGCTTGCATCCCAGGGCCTGCCCAAGGGCGGCGGCGTCGGCTTCGAACTGCTGGACAACCAGAAGTTCGGCACCAGCCACTTCGCCGAGCAGGTCAACTACCAGCGCGGCCTGGAAGGCGAGCTTGCTCGCTCCATCGAATCGATCGGCTCGGTCGAATCGGCGCGCATCCACCTGGCACTGCCCAAGCCCTCGCTCTTCGTGCGCGACCAGAAGAAGCCTTCGGCCTCGGTGGTGCTCACGTTGCACCGCGGCCGCAGCATCGACGAAGGCCAGGTCAGCGCCATCGTGCACATGGTGTCGAGCAGCGTGCCCGAACTGAACGCCAAGAGCGTGACCGTGGTCGACCAGCACGGCAACCTGCTCTCGGCCGCCAACGCCGGCGCGCGCGGGCTGGACGTGAGCCAGCTGAAGTACGCGCAGGAAATCGAGCAGGGCTACATCCGCCGCATCGAAGCCATCCTGCAGCCGATTCTTGGCGCCACCAACGTGCGCGCACAGGTCGCCGCCGACATCGACTTCTCCGTGGTCGAGCGCACTGAAGAAAGCTACAAGCCGAACCAGGACCCCCGCAACGCGGCGATCCGCAGCCAGCAGTCGAGCGAATCGACACAGCAAGGCGCCACGCCGCCGGGCGGCATTCCGGGCGCGCTGTCGAACCAGCCGCCGCAAACGCCGAACGCGCCCATCACCACGCCGCCGGCGCCCAATGCCGCACCCGGTGCCACGGCCGCAACGAGTGCTGCAACCACTGCCGGCTCGGCGCCGGGCAGCGCACGCAAGGACGTGACGACCAACTACGAGCTCGACCGCTCGATCCGCCACGTGCAACAGGGCGCGGGCGGCGTCAAGCGGCTGTCGGTGGCGGTGGTGGTCAACCATCGCAGCGCGCCGGACGCGAGCGGCAAGCTCGTGCAGCGCGCGCTCACGCCGGCCGAGATCGAGCAGATCCGCAACCTGGCCAAGGAAGCGATGGGCTTCAGCCAGGAGCGCGGCGACTCGCTCAACGTGGTCAACAGCGCCTTCACCCGCGACGGCGAAGACGGCCAGGCCGGACCCGAGCTGCCCTTCTGGCGCGACCCGGCCAACCTGGGGCTTGCCAAGACGATCGGACAGTACGTGCTGCTCGCCTTCCTGGCCCTGTTCGCCTGGTTCGCCGTGCTGCGGCCGCTGCTGCGCAAGCACCTCGCGCCGCCGGCGCCCCCGGCCGCCGCCGCGCCAACCGGCTCCGGCGCCGCCTCGGAGACGGACGGCATGAGCGACGAGGACGAAGCGAACGCGTCGCGTCTCAGCGCAAAGGCACGCGAGATCGAGCGCCAGAAGGCCGACCTTGCCTACGCACACGAAACCGCTGACCAGGACCCGCGCCTGGTGGCCACGTTGATCAAGCATTGGATGAACACATGAGCGATGCCGGCACACGAAAAAGCGCGATCCTGCTGATGTCCCTGGGCGAGGACCGCGCGGCGGCCACGCTGGCCCACCTGCCCGCCACCGAAGTGCAGGCCCTGGGCGCGGCAATGGCCAAGCTGAGCCAGGTCTCCAAGGATGAACTGGCGGCCGTGCTGGCCGAGTTCCGCATGGAGACCGAGCAGCTGTCCGCACTGCACCTGGGCTCGGGCAGCTACATTCGCGCCGTGCTCCGCAAGGCGCTCGGCGACGACCGCGCAAGCAACCTGCTCGAGGACATTCTCCAGCCCGAGCAGCCGCACGGCGGCATCGAGCGGCTGAACGACCTGGAAGCCGGCGAAGTGGTGGAGCTCATCCGCGACGAACACCCGCAGATCCTTGCCACGCTGCTGATCCACCTGGACCGCAAGAAGGCCTCGGAGGTGCTCGAGAAATTGCCGGAGCGCCTGCGCCACGACGTGATTCTTCGCGTGGCCACCTTCGGCGGCGTGCAGCCCGCGGCGCTGGCCGAGCTGACCGACGTGCTGACCGAAATGCTCTCGGGCGAAGGCCTGAAGCGCAGCCGCCTGGGCGGCGTGCGCACGGCGGCGGAAATCGTCAACCTGATGAACAGCGCGCAGGAAGAAGGCGCAATTGCCCACGTGCGGGAGCACGACGAAACGCTGGCCCAGCGCATCCTCGACGAGATGTTCGTGTTCGAGAACCTGCTCGACCTGGAAGACCGCTTCATCCAGCGCCTGCTCAAGGACATCGAGTCCGATTCGCTCATCGTCGCGCTCAAGGGCTCGGCGCCCGAGCTGCGCGAGAAGTTCCTCAAGAACATGTCGCAGCGTGCCGCGGAAACGCTGCGCGAAGACATCGAGCTGCGCGGCCCGGTGCGGGTGTCGCAGGTCGAGACCGAACAGAAGGCCATCCTGCAGGTGGTGCGCCGCCTGGCCGATGCCGGCGAAGTCGTCATTTCCACGCCCGGAACCGATGACTTCGTCTGAAACCATGTTGCAAGTCCCATTCCGCATCACCGCGGGGAGTCGATGAGATGACGTTGGCCAATCAATCGTTTGCGTACCGCGCGCGGCAGAGCACGCCGCCAGCGGCTGCGAGGCCCCGCCTCTCGGCCTGGCAGCGCTGGGAAATGAGCTCGCTCGACGAAAACACGGCCGCAGCGGGCACGCCCGTCGAACCGGCTGCGGCTCCTCGCGTGGACCCCGCGGCATTGGCTCGCGAAGCCGAGCTCAAGCGCCTGCGGCTGGAGGCGCGCGCCACCGGTGAGGCCGAAGGCCGGCGCGAAGGCTGGGCCCAAGGCCATGCCGAAGGGCACGCCGCCGGCCTGGCCGCGGGCTTGGCTGGTGCCAGCGCGCACGCCGAGCAACTGCGCGCGCTCGCTGCGTCGCTGCCCGCTGCGTTGCGCAGCGCTGAACGCGAACTGGCGGATGCCGTGATGGCGCTCGCCTTCGACGTTGCCCGCCAGGTGATTCACCGCACGCTGCGCACCGAACCCGAGTGGGTGCTTGCCCTGGTGCAAGACCTGCTGCACGCCGAACCCGCCCTGCAGGGCGAGCCGCGCCTGCTGCTGCACCCGGAAGACGTGGCGCTGGTCAAGAACAGCCTCGGCAACGAGCTGCAGGCCGCCGGCTGGCAGGTGCGTGCCGACGACACACTGGCCCGCGGCGGCTGCCGCGTGCGCTCCGCAAGCGGCGAAGTGGACGCGAGCCTGGAAAACCGCTGGAAGCGCGTGACCGATGCATTCGCGCCGAGCGGCAGCGACGCGGCCGGAGGCTGAACCGATGACCGCTACAGCACAAGCCGCAGCACCTTCCACGCCTGCCGCCAACCCGCACCTCAACTCCTGGCTGGATACGCTGGCGCAAGCACGCCACGACGTCGGGCTTTGCTCGACCATTGCCACCTCTGGCCGGCTGACGCGCGCCGTGGGCCTGGTGCTGGAGGCCGTGGGCCTGCAGCTGCCGGTCGGCAGCGACTGCCTGATCGAACTGCCGCCCGGCTACCCGCAGCGCCATGCAGAGGCCGAAGTGGTCGGCTTTGCCGGCGACCGCCTGTTTCTCATGCCGCAAAGCGAAGTGGCCGGCCTGCTGCCCGGCGCCCGCGTGTTCGCGCGGCCCGGCCCGGCGCAGGCAAGCGCCAGCGGCAGCTCGGGCGATGCGCATACCAAGCGGCTGCCGGTGGGCGAAGGCATGCTCGGCCGCGTGGTCGATGCCGCCGGCCGGCCGCTCGACGGACTCGGCCCGCTCGACGTGAGCCGCCGCGTGCCGCTGAGTTCGCCGCCGATGAACCCGCTTGCACGCGCGCCCATCGATTCGGTGCTCGACGTCGGCGTGCGCGCCATCAACGCCATGCTCACCGTGGGCCGCGGCCAGCGCATGGGCCTGTTCGCCGGCTCCGGCGTGGGCAAGAGCGTGCTGCTGGGCATGATGGCGCGCTACACCAGCGCCGAGGTCATCGTGGTCGGCCTGATCGGCGAACGCGGCCGCGAGGTGAAGGACTTCATCGAGAACACGCTTGGCGAAGAAGGCCTGGCGCGTGCGGTGGTGGTCGCTGCGCCGGCCGACAACTCTCCGCTGCTGCGCCTGCAGGGCGCAGCCTATGCCACCTGCCTGGCCGAATACTTTCGCGACCAGGGCCGCGACGTGCTGCTCATCATGGATTCGCTCACCCGCTATGCCATGGCGCAGCGCGAGATCGCGCTGGCCGTCGGCGAGCCGCCGGCCACCAAGGGCTATCCGCCCTCGGTGTTCGCCAAGCTGCCGGCGCTGGTCGAACGGGCCGGCAACGGTTCACGCGACGCCAACGGGCGGGGCGGCTCGATCACGGCCTTCTACACCGTGCTGTCAGAAGGCGACGACCAGCAAGACCCGATTGCCGATTCGGCGCGCGCCATCCTGGACGGGCACGTGGTGCTGTCGCGCACGCTGGCCGAAGCGGGCCACTACCCGGCCATCGACATCGAGGCGTCCATCAGCCGCGCAATGACCGCGCTGATCGAGCCTTCGCAGTTCGACACCGTGCGCCGCTTCAAGCAGGCGCTCTCGCGCTACCAGCGCAACCGCGACCTGATCAGCGTCGGCGCGTATGCGGCCGGCCACGATCCGCAGCTCGACCAGGCCATTGCGCTGTACCCGCGCATCGAGGCCTTCCTGCAGCAATCGATGGAAGAACGCTGCGACTACAAGACCTCGATTGCCCGCATGGGCAGCCTGTTCGAACCCGCCTGAGCCACAACCACCACGGAGCCGCCATGCCGCACAAACTTCCGCTCGACACGCTCACCGACCTCGCCCGCAACAAGACCGACGATGCCGCGCGGCAGCTCGGCCTGCTGCAGAACGCGCAAGTCAGCGCCGCGCAAAAGCTGGAGCTGCTGCTGCAATACCGCCAGGACTACAGCGACCAGCTGCACGTGCTGATGCAGAACGGCCTGCCCTCGGCGCAGTGGCACAACTACCGCAACTTTCTCGGCACGCTCGATGGCGCCATCCAGCAGCAGCAAGCCATCGTCGCGCAGGCGGCCAGCCGGCTGGACATCGGCCGCAACGAATGGCAGCACCACAAGCGCCGCCTCAACTCCTTCGACGCGCTGGCCGAGCGCATGCGGCGGCAAGAGCTCGTGGTCGGCGCACGGCGCGAGCAACGCGACAGCGACGAACGCGCGGCGCGCAAGTTCTTCGACCGTGCCTCCCAACCGACACCCTGACGTTTTCCTGAAGAACCGCCATGCCCACCTTCATCGCTCCTTCCTTCGCGCCCAATGCAGCCGGCGCCTCGGCCTCTTCGACGGCCTCCGGCCCGCGCGGCCGCAACGCCGAGGAAGCCGACGGCCGCAGCTTCAATGCGGTGCTGACCCGTTCGCGCGGCGCCGGCCAGCCGCAGCAATCGCAGCAGGCGCAGGAAGATTCCGCGTCGCCCGCGCTCGAAGGCAAGGCACGGCAAAAATCCTCTCGCGCCGGCGACCGCAAGGACGACCTGCCCGTCGAGCTGCCGCTGGCATTTTTTGCACCGACCATGACCGCGCTGGCTTCATCGCCCGCGGCGGCCTCGGCGCTCCCGGGTGGGGCAACCGTGGCGGCCACCCTGCCTGAAGGCGCCCAGAGCCTGTTGACTGCCGACGCAGCCGTGGCGGCCCTGCCCACCGACGCTGCCATGGATGCGCTGCCCGACGATGCGACCGAGGCCGAAGGGGCCGAGGGCGGAAACCCGGCAACGGCCGCACTGCCGCGCGATGCCCAAGCCGTGGCATCGGAAATCGCGCAGCCGAAGAACAAGGGCCGTGCCGAAGCGGCCATCGGCCAGCCCGTTGCCGAATTGCCGGCAGTTACAGCGCTGCCAGCAGCAGGTATCGCAGCAGCCGCGGGCACCGTGCCGGACGCCGCTACGGCTCCGTCCGGCGATGCGACCGCCGCAACCGTCACCGCCATTGCTTCTGAAGCGGCGAAGGCGGCTGCCGCTTCCCCGGCCGCCGACGAAGCGCTATCGGCACCCACAGCCGCAATGCTCGCAGCCGACAAGCCCGACCTCGGCGCCGCAACGTCCAATGCAGCCGATCCGTTCACCCTGCCGCAAGGGATGACTTTCACCACCGCCGCGGTCGACCGCGCGAACCTGCCCGCCAATGCCAGCCAGGTGCCTGTACTGAACGTGGCACCGCCCGTGGGCTCCGACGAATGGGGCCCCGCCCTCGGCCACCAGATGCTGCGCATGAACGCGGCCGGCGCGCAGGTTGCCGAGCTGAACCTGAACCCGGCCGGTCTCGGCCCGCTGAAGGTCACGCTCTCGATGGGAGACAACCAGGCGCAGGCCATGTTCGTATCGGCCCATGAAAGCGTGCGCAAGGCCGTGGAGGCGGCGCTGCCGCAATTGCGCGCGAGCCTTGCGGAACAAGGCATCAGCCTGGGCCAGGCCTCGGTGGGTGCGGAGGCACATCGTTTTGCCGGCCAGGGCGGCGCCTTCGACCAGCAAGCCCAGCAGCAGCAGGGTTCGAACCGGCAGACGCAGTACCCGGCCCCCGGTCGCGCGGACGCCGCTGCCCTCGCCGGGCCGCTGCACGGCAGCCTGCCGCCCGCCGCGCCGCGCACATCCAGTGCCGGCGTAGACACCTTCGCATGAGACGAACGCGGGATCTGAGGCCTTTTCCCGCGCTTGATCAGCCCTTCGTTTGCCGGGCACCTGGCAAAGAATAGTCCCAACCAGACATTGTTTTCGCAGTTTCAAATATGGCTACCAGTCCTTCTGCCGCACTCGCTCCGCCCGCTGCCGCGCCTCGCTCCTCGAAGCTGAAGATCGTGATTCCGGTCGCCGTGCTGGCCTGCGGTCTTGCCGGCGGCGGCGGCTATTACCTGATGAGCCAGCGCGCTCCCGCCGCGGCCGCCGAATCGGCCGCACCGGTGCTCCTGCCCGACAAGCCGATCTTCGTGACGATCGAGCCCCTGACCGTCAACGTGCAGTCCGAAGGCCGCGCGCGCTTCCTGCACGTGGGCATGGCCCTGAAGGTACGCAACGAGCAGGCCAAGGCGCACGTCATCGAGTACATGCCCGAGGTGCGCAGCCGGCTGCTGCTGCTGCTGTCGAACCGCCCGCCCGAGTCGCTGGTGACCACCGAGGACAGGGCCCGGCTGGCCGAGGAAATCCGCCTCGAGCTGAGCCGCCCGCTGGCTGCAGGCTTTCCCCCGCAGGAGATCGGCAGCGTTTCCTTCAACACCTTCATGGTGCAGTAAATCTTTTTCCGGACCGGCGATTCATGGCCTATGAACAGGTGCTCTCCCAAGACGAAGTCGACGCGCTGCTGCAGGGCGTTACCGGAGGCAGCCCCGAGCAGAACGACGGCGCTGCCCCCAGGTCGGACGGCCTGCCGGTGTACGACCTCGGCGCGCCCGATCGCGTGGTGCGCGGCCGCATGCACACGCTGGAGGTCATCAACGACCGCTTTGCGCGCCACCTGCGCAGCTCGCTGCTGAACTTCATGCGCCGCAGCCCCGACATTTCGGTCGGGCCGGTACACATCCAGCAGTACGGCGAGTTCGTGCGGCACCTGCCGGTGCCCGCCAACATCAACATGCTGCACATGAAGCCGCTGCGCGGTACGGCTCTTTTCGTGTTCGACCCGAAGCTGGTGTTCCTGGTGGTCGACAACCTCTTTGGCAGCGACGGGCGCTATCACGTACGCGTGGAGGGCCGCGACTTCACGCGCACCGAGCAGCGCATCATCAAGCGCCTGCTGAACCTCACGCTGCAGTGCTATGCAGACGCCTGGCAGCCGGTGTTTCCGCTGAGCTTCGACTACGTGCGCGCAGAAATGCACGGCAAGCTGGCCAACATCGTCGCGCCGAACGAGGTGGTGATCAACACCACGCTGCAGATCGAGTTCGGCCCGGTGGGCGGCTTCCTGCACGTGTGCATTCCCTATTCGATGATCGAGCCGATCCGCGACCTGCTCTCCAACCCGGTGCAGGACGAGATCGAGGTCGACAAGCGCTGGGTGCGGCAGATGTCGCAGCAGATGCAGAGCGCCGACGTGGAGCTCAGCGCCGAATTCATTACCTTGCCCTCGACCATCGGCGAGGTCCTCAAGCTGCAGGCGGGCGACGTGCTGCCCATTGAACTTCCCGAGTCGATCACCGCACGCGTGGACGGCATTCCGGTAATGGAGTGCGGCTACGGCGTATCGAACGAACGCTATGCCCTGCGCGTGCTGCAGATGATCTCCCACCAAGACAGCGATCTGAAGAACGAACATGACTGACAACACCCCATCCTCCAGCGATGCGGACGACTGGGCCAGCGCGCTGGCCGAGCAGACCGCGGCTTCCGCTCCCGCTCCCGCACCCGCCCCGGCACCTGCGCCGGCCCCCGCCTTTGCGCCCGCGCCTGCCGCCGCTCCCGCAGGCAGCCGCGTCTTCCAGCCGCTGCAGCCGGCACCGTCCGCTTCGGGTTCGCCGGTGGATGTGGAACGCATCCTCGACGTGCCGGTGCAGCTGACGGCCGAACTCGGACGCACCCGCATCACCATCAAGAGCCTGCTGCAGCTGTCGCAGGGTTCGGTGGTGGAGCTGGACGGCCTGGCCGGCCAGCCGCTGGACGTGCTGATCAACGGCTACCTGATTGCGCAGGGTGAAGTGGTCGTGGTGAACGAGAAGTACGGCATTCGCCTGACCGACATCGTCACGCCCTCCGAACGCATGCAGAAGCTCGGCCGGTCATGAACCTTCTTGCAAGGCCTGCCAGGCGGTTGCGGCGCGTTGCCGCATCGATTGCGGCCGCGGCATGCAGCCTGGCCGCGCACGCCGCCCATGCCGCGCTACCGACGGTGCCCTCGCCCGTCGAAACGGCGGCCCCGGCAGTCGGTGCGTCCAGCCTGCTGCAGGCCGGCTTCGGCATGTTCGCGGTGCTGGGCCTCATCTTCCTGTGCGCCTGGGCGGCGCGCCGCTTCGGACTGCAGCGCCTGGGCGGCGGCCAGTTCGTGAAGGTGGTTTCGAGTGCCATGGTCGGCCAGCGCGAACGCGTGGTGGTGGTCGAGGTTGGCGCCACCTGGCTGGTGCTGGGCGTTACATCGAGCCAGGTGAACACGCTGCATTCGATGCCGGCACAGGCGGTGCCCGCAAGCCCGGGCGCAACGGCCTCCATGCCGGATCCACGCCTTGCCGGCGCAGCAGGCCTCTTCGCTCAAAAACTGCGCGACTCCCTCGGACTCAGGCAGCGGCCGAACCCATGATTCGCATTGCTTCCCAGCGACGCTTTCGCAGCGTCGTGCTGACCCTGCTCGCCCTCGCCCTCGCGCTGCCGATGACGGCATGGACGCAGGGCCTGCCCGGCCTGACCAACTCGCCCGGCCCCGGCGGCAGCCAGACTTGGTCGCTCAGCGTGCAGACGCTGGTGCTGCTCACGTCGATTACGTTCCTGCCGGCACTGCTGCTGAGCATGACGAGCTTCACCCGCATCCTCATCGTGCTGGGCCTCCTGCGCACCGCCATCGGCACGGCGTCGTCGCCGCCCAACCAGATCCTGGTAGGCCTGTCGCTCTTCCTGACGTTCTTCGTGATGTCGCCGGTGTTCGACAAGGTCTACGACGAAGCCTACAAGCCGTTCTCCGAAAACAAGATCACGGCCGAGAAGGCGCTGGAAAAAGGCATTGCGCCCTTCAAGTCCTTCATGCTCAAGCAGACCCGCGAAAACGACCTGGCCCTGTTCGCCAGGCTCGCGAAGATTCCCGACATGCAGGGGCCGGAAGAAGTGCCGCTTCGCATCCTGCTTCCCGCCTTTGTGATCAGTGAACTGAAAACGGCGTTCCAGATCGGCTTCACCATCTTCATACCGTTTCTCATCATCGACCTGGTGGTAGCCAGCGTGCTGATGTCCATGGGCATGATGATGGTGCCGCCCGCCTCCATTGCCTTGCCCTTCAAGCTGATGCTGTTCGTCATGGCCGACGGTTGGCAATTGCTGATCGGCGCACTGGCCCAAAGCTTTTATCTTTAGAGGTCCGGAATGACACCCGAATCCGTCATGTCCCTGGGCAGCCAGGCGATCCACGTCTCGCTGCTGCTCGGCGCGCCGATGCTGCTGGTGGCGCTGATCGTCGGCCTGGTCATCAGCATCTTCCAGGCGGCCACGCAGATCAACGAAGCCACGCTGTCGTTCATTCCCAAGCTGCTGGCCGTGTTCGCGGTGCTGGTGATTGCCGGCCCGTGGATGCTGGCCCAGATGCTCGACTACATCCGCACGCTGTTCTCGAGCATTCCGCATCTCGTGGCCTGAGGGCACGCGCGCGATGCCCGCCATCTTCTCCGTCACGTCGGCGGAGCTCACCGCCTGGATGACGGCCTTCCTGTGGCCGTTCATCCGCATGCTGGCACTGGTCAGCACCGCGCCGGTGTTCGGTGAGCCCGGTGTCTCGCGCCAACTCAAGGTGGCCATTGCGGCCTTGCTGACCATTGCCATTGCGCCGACGCTCGGGCCCATGCCACCAGTGCCGGTGGTTTCCGCCGGCGGCATCTGGATCATCGTGCAGCAGGTGCTCATCGGCGCCGCCATCGGCTTCACGATGCGCATGGTGTTTGCCGCCGTGCTGGCCGCGGGCGAATACATCGGTCTGCAGATGGGCCTTTCCTTCGCATCGTTTTTCGACCCGATGGCCGGCGGCGCCACGATGGTGGTCGCGCGGCTGATGCACATGCTGGCCATCCTGCTCTTCCTGGCGGTGGACGGCCATCTGCTGATGGTGGCCGGCCTGGCAGAAAGCTTCAGCACACTGCCGATTGCCGATGCGCCATTGGCTGCACAAGGCTGGATGTTCCTGGTGCTGGGCGGCGGGCAGATCTTCATCAACGGCTTCATGCTTTCGCTGCCGCTGGTGACCGCGCTGCTCACGCTGAACCTTGCAATGGGCATCCTGAACCGGGCCTCGCCGCAGTTCAGCATTTTTGCAGTCGGCTTTCCGCTCACGCTGCTGGCGGGCATCGGCATGATGCAGCTGCTCTGGCCGCAGTTCGGCGCCTTTATGGAGCCGCGCTTTGCCGCCGCGCTTTCTTCGGTGCTCCAGCTCACGCAAACCTTGCGGCCCTGAGGGGCGGCCCGGGCCGCCCCGCTCTTCATCACAGGTAGTTGAACAGCGCGATGCTGTGCAACCGTGCAAAGGTCTGCTGAGTTGCCTTGAGCGACGTTTCGCGCTGCAGGTATTCCGAAATGGCGCTGGCCGGGTCCAGGTCCTCGATTTCCGAAAGATAGCTCTTGTCGATCAGAAAGCGCGAGGCGCCGCCTGTGTTGAGCGCCTCGATCTCGTTCATGCGCGAACCGATCGACGAGGTGACCGTGAGCACGTTGTCGTGCGCGTTGGTGATCTTCACGTTGAAGGTGCTGAGCGCGTTCGACAAATCGGCTTTGGCCGCATCGCCGCCGCCGGTCAGCGGCTTCTTCAACGCAGTGATCATGTCGCCGATGGCGGCGAAGACGTCGGTGCCCGCATTGCGCGCCGTGGCCACCTGGAAGGTATCGCCGTCGGCGGGGGTGCCGCTCATCTTGAGCTGCAGGCCGCCGAACGAGATGGGTGTGCCGGACACGTAGGGCCCGGTTGCAGCCACCACGGGAGGCGTGTCCTGGGTGGTGACGGTGTAGTTGCCGCCAGCAAAGCTGATCGTGAAGTCCTTGCCGTAGTTGGCGGCGGTCGCATCGGTCAGGCCCACGGGTCCGAACACGCCCGAGCCGGTGTTGGCCGCACCGGCGGAGCTCACGTAGCCCGCACCGCCCTGCACCGACTGGAACACGCTGCGGCCGTCGTCGGTGGTCGCCATCTGGCGCGACACGTCGATCTGCATGAGGCGCTGGCCCTGGTCGCCCATGTACTGGATGCCGCCTGCGGCATCGGCCACGAAAGGCGGGCTGGCGCTCTTGAAGCCGGCAAACAGGAACTGGCCGTTGCCGTCGTCGGCGTTGGCCACGTTCACCAGTTGGTCCAGGTTGCTCTGCAGCGTGGTGGCGAGCGAGGCGCGGTCGGCGTCCGAGAGGGTGCCGTTGCCCGCCTGCACGGCCAGCGTCTTCATGTTCTGCATGATCGAGGTGGCCGACTTCAACGCGGTTTCCTCTTGCGAGAGCGAGAGCATCGCGCGGCTGCGGCTGCTGGCGTACTGGGCCGACTCGGCCATTGCCTGGCTGACGCCCAGCGCGCGCGCGGCCGCCACCGGATCGTCGGCCGGCGTCAGGAACTTGGTGCCCGCGGCAAGCTGCTGCTGAACGCGAAACAGCTGCTGTTGCTGCGAACCCAGGGCGCTCATGCTCTGGGCGTAGAAGGATTGGGTGCTGATGCGCATCACGACTCCTGAAATCTGTTTTTGTAAAAGCGAGGGCCGGATCAGCTACGGATGCCGAGAATCGCATCGAACATGGTCGACGCGGTCTGGATCACCTTGGCATTGGCCTGGTACATCTGCTGGTACATCAGCAGGTTGGCGGTTTCCTCGTCCTGGTTCACGCCCGAGATCGAATCGCGGCTCGCGCGGATCTGGCCCGTCACGCTGTCTTGCGTCTGCGTTGCCACGCGAATCTCCATCGAGCGGTTGCCCACCTCGCTCACCAGCTTGGCAAAGGCGCCGTTGAAGGTGGAGGTGCCGCCGTCCATGGCGTTCTTGCGCTGCAGCGCGCCGAGCTTGAGTGCATTGCTGCCGTCCGACACGCCGGCCACGTTCTTGCCGATGGTGAAGGTGTCGCCCTGCGCGGGTGCGCCGGTGAGCTTGACCTCGATGCCGTCGAAGCTGATGGCGGCACCGGCTGTGTAAGGCACGACCGTGCCTGCGGCGTAGGTGGTGGAAGTGCCGTCGGCCAGCGTCACCGTGACGGGCGAAGTCGCCGGAAAGCCCGACAGCGTGTTGCCGCCTGCGTCATAAGCGAGCGTGACGGTGGCGGCGAGCGGCGTGGCCAGGTAGCTCTGGTCGACGACGGCGGGGCTCAGGGCGCCCGTGCCCTTGTTGCCGACCGTCTTGCCGGTGACTAGCGGCGATGCGGCGGCCACCTTGGCCGTGTCGCGCACCAGCACGTCCATGTCGCGCGCGCCGGTGCGCGTGGGCTGCACCAGGAAGGAGTCGCCCGCCTGCGCGGTGCCGCTGGCCACGGAGAGGCTCACGCCGTCGAAGCTGGCCGGGAACGCGGTGTAGTCGCCCATCACCTGCTTGTCGGACAGGCGCGTGACGGTGTAGGTCAGCGTGCCGGCCACGTCTTTCACCTGCACCGAATAGTCGCTGGTCGAGAGCTGCGAGGTGTCGGTCACGCTGGCGCCGAGCACCATGTTGCCGGCGTTCTTTGCATGGGAGAACACGCCCGGCACAGCCTGCGAGAAAAAGTCGGTGCCAAGCACGCCGTTCAGGTCCACGCCGAGCTTATGCTGGTCGTTGAACTCGCTCGAAAGGGCCATTGCAAGGCGGCCAACGGCGTTCTGCGTGCTGGTGAGCGTTTCAGAACGGAAGGCCATGAGCCCGCCCAGCGATCCGCCGGTGAGCACGTTGTCGTTGAGCTCGGAAACCGTGCCGGTCAGGCCGACCAATGCCATTGCCTTGCGCGTGGGATCGGCCGCGGACTGCACGGCCTGCATCTTCGCGGCGCGGTCGCCCAGCACCAGCGTCTGGCCGTTGCCGATGAAGACGTTGTACTGGCCGCTGTCCTGCTCCATCACCTTGACGTCGACGATCTTGCCGAGATCGCTCACCAGCTGGTCGCGCTGGTCCATCAGGTCGTTGGGCGGCTGGCCGCCGGCCATGGCGCTGAGCTGGCTGATCTGCTGGTTCAGGCTTGCGATCTGCGAGGCGTAGGTGTTGATGTTTGCGGCACTGCCTTCGATCTGGTCGTTGACCGAGGTGTTCAGGTCCGTGAGGTACTGGTCGGTGGAGCGGAACTTGTTGGCCAGCGTTTGCGCCGCGCTGATGAGCTGCTGCCGCGCGGCGGGGTCGGCCGGCGTGTTGGCTACGCCCTGCACGCTGGCGAAAAAGCTCTGCATCAGCGGCGTGATGCCTGCCGTCTTGTCGGCCAGCAGGGAGTCGATGCGACTGATCTGCGAACCGTAGCTCGCAAGCGCCGCGCCCGCGGCCTCCGCTCCGTTGAGCTGGGCCGTCAGGTAGCGATCGTAGCTGCGCTGCACCGTGGTCACGCGTGCGCCATTGCCCACAAAGCCTGCGCCGGTGACCGTGCCGCCGAGCGAAGAGACCAGCGCCGTCTGGCGGCTGTAGCCCGTGGTGTACACGTTGGCCGTGTTGTGGGCCGTGGTCATGAGGGCGGTTCGCGCCACGCTCAGGCCCGAGAGGCCCGTATAGAACATCGACATGAGGCTTTACCTGTAAAACGTTTCTTTTGTTTGGACGGAAGGCGCCCGTTCGGGCACCTGTTGCTTGTTTATCGGCAGGACGCGCGAAAGTTGAAGGCCTTTCGCGCTTCGTGTTCAGGCCTGCGCGAGCGCCTGGTGCCCGGTGCCAAGGGCGCGGACTTCGCGGCGCGAGACGCTCGGCGCCATCGATGCGGCGCGGCCTTCGCTCGCAGAGGGCTCGAGCCTGAACACGCTCACCGCCTCCACCAGGCTGGCGGCCTGCTCCTGCATCGATTGCGCTGCGGCCGCCGCTTCTTCGACCAGGGCCGCGTTCTGCTGCGTCACCTGGTCCATTTGGGAGATCGCCTGGTTCACCTGCTCGATGCCGGTGCTCTGCTCCTGGCTCGCCGCGGTGATCTCGCCGATGATGTCTGCGACCCGTTTGACGCCGCTCACGATCTCTTCCATCGTCTTGCCGGCTTCGCCCACGAGGGCGCTGCCCACGTCGACCTTGCCGACGGAGTCGTCGATCAGGCCCTTGATTTCCTTGGCGGCTGCGGCCGAGCGCTGTGCCAGGCTTCTGACTTCGGATGCGACGACGGCAAAGCCGCGGCCTTGTTCACCGGCACGGGCGGCTTCGACCGCGGCGTTGAGCGCCAGGATGTTGGTCTGGAACGCAATGCCGTCGATCACGCCGATGATGTCGACGATCTTTTTCGACGAGGCATTGATCGACGCCATGGTGTCGACCACCTGGCCGACGACGTTGCCGCCCTTGATGGCCACTTCGGAGGCCGAGAGGGCCAGCTGGTTGGCCTGGCGGGCGTTGTCGGCGTTCTGCTTGACGGTGCTGGTGAGTTCTTCCATCGAAGCCGCGGTCTCTTCGAGCGAGCTCGCCTGCTCTTCGGTGCGCGAAGACAAATCTTGATTACCTGCGGCAATCTGGCCCGAGGCGGTGGCGATGGCGTCGGTGCCCGTGCGCACGCCGCTGACCACGTTGGCCAGGCCGGCGCGCATCGATTCGACGGCGCGTGTGATGACGCCTATCTCGTCGCGGCGGTCAGAGCTCAGCTGATGCGACAGGTCGCCCTGGCCGATGGTCTGCACGTGCTCGCCCAATACGCTCAGGGGCCGCACGGTCCGCCGGAGAAAGATGATGAGCGCCGCGCCCAGCACCACTGCAGCCAGCGCGATGAAGCCGCCGAGCAGGGTCATCTCGCGGTAGAGCTCGGCCATGACTTCCGAAGCGGGAACTTCCGCCACCACCAGCCAGCCGGTGGCTTCGCTCTTGCTTACGGATGCGTAGTGCTTTTCTTGCTGCGCCGGCAAAAGCACTGCGGGCGCGTTGTCCAGCCACGTGGCGTCGTCGCTCTTCAGCCGGCCGATCCAATCCGCCGACTCGGCCTCCTTGAGCACCTCGGACAGTTTTTTTCCGGCCGCGGTCGGGTGGAAAACGATGGTCGCCGCAGCGGCGTCGGCGCCCGGGTTGACGATGTAAAGCCCGCCCGTGTCGAAGATGCGGGTCTTGCCCACGGCTTCGCCGAACGATGCCTGCTGCTGCGAGATGTCCAGGCCGATGTAGAGCACCGCGACCACGTTGCCCGCGGCATCACGCACCGGGTCGTAGACCGTGATGTAGGGCCGCCCGAACAGCGTGACGCGTCCGACGAACCGCTTGCCCGAGCGCAGCAACGGGTACGCGGCGCTCTTGCGGTCGAGCAGCGTGCCGATCGCGCGGTCGCCGTTCTCCTTCTTGACCGACGTGGTCACGCGTCGGAAGTCTTCGCCCTGGGCCACGAACACGGTGGCATTGGCGCCGGGAAAGTCGCGTGCGAACGCATCCACCTCGGCGGTGCTGCCTCCGTTGATTGCCACGCCGAAGCTGCTCACGACACCCTGCGCCGCATCTTCGACCGCGAAAGTGCCCGCAAACTGGCGCCGGAAAACGCCGTATGCGTTCTCCGCGGTCATCTGCATGGTGCGGTCGAAGATGTCCAGCGACCGGGCAATGGCTTCGGCCTTGGCATTGGCGTACTGCGAGGCGCTGTGCTGCTGCTGCGCAGAGCCGATGACGTAGAACACGCCCAGGAGAAACACCGTGACCGCAAAGATGGCAATGGTGACCCTGACGGTCAGCGTGCGCGCCAACGAGACAAAGGGGCGCTGTGGCTGGGACGAATCCGTGGCTGCTGCGTTCATCAGGGGCCTCCTGTCGAGGTGTGGTTAAAACTCGGTCCAGTCGCCCGCGGTGCCGCGGGCCAGGGCCAGGGGAGGTGTGGAGGCAATGGCCTCCTTCTTGCGCGAGTTCGCGAAAGGCCGGGCAGGCGCCTCGGGCATGTGCGAAGGTTCGACGCGGGTGGCATGGTCACCATGCGCGCCGGCCTCGAGCCTGAACACGCTCACAGCTTCCACGAGGTTCGCGGCCTGCTCCTGCATCGACTGCGCGGCGGCTGCCGCTTCTTCCACCAGCGCCGCGTTCTGCTGCGTCACCTGGTCCATCTGCGCAATGGCCTGGTTCACCTGCTCGATGCCGGTGCTCTGCTCCTGGCTGGCGGCGGTGATCTCGCCGATGATGTCGGTCACGCGCTTCACGCTGCCCACGATCTCGGCCATGGTCTTGCCGGCTTCGCCCACCAGCGCGCTGCCCACATCGACCTTGCCGACGGAGTCGTCGATCAGGCCCTTGATTTCCTTGGCGGCGGCGCCTGAGCGCTGCGCCAGGCTGCGCACTTCGGCGGCCACCACGGCAAAGCCGCGGCCCTGCTCGCCGGCGCGTGCCGCTTCGACTGCGGCGTTCAGCGCCAGGATGTTGGTCTGGAAGGCAATGCCGTCGATCACGCCGATGATGTCGACGATCTTTTTCGACGAGGCATTGATCGACGCCATGGTGTCGACCACTTGGCCCACGACGTTGCCGCCCTTGACGGCCACTTCGGAGGCCGAGAGCGCGAGTTGATTGGCCTGGCGCGCGTTGTCGGCGTTCTGCTTGACGGTGCTCGTCAGTTCTTCCATCGAAGCCGCTGTTTCTTCGAGTGAGCTGGCCTGCTCTTCGGTGCGCGACGACAGATCCTGGTTGCCTGCGGCGATCTGGCCCGAAGCAGTAGCAATGGCGTCGCTCGATGTCTTGATCCGGACGACGACGTCGGTCAGCTGGTCTTGCATCCGCTTGATGGAGAACAGCAGGCTGCCGCTGCGCGCCGTGCGGGCCTGCACGCCTTCCGTCAGGTCGCCGCTTGCGATGCGGCCGACCACATCGGCCGCGTAGCCCGGCTCGCCGCCCAGTTGGCCCGCCAGGAGCCGCGCCACCACCACGCCAAGGCCCAGGCTGATAACGACACCGGCCAATGCCAGCAGCAGCATCAGGAGCCGCGAGGTCTTGAAAGTGCCGGCGGCGTCTTCCATGCTGGTGCGAGCCTGCTGGTCGCTGTAGGCGACCATGCTTTGCAGCACCTTTTCAAGCGCGCGGGACTCCTTCAGCAGGAGCGCGCTTTCCTCGGGCACGCTGCCTTCGAATTGCGAGCTGTCCAGCGACTGCTTGGCAATCAGGTCCGCAAAATCGCCCAGGTGCTTCTTCAGCGGCGGCATCAGCTTCTGGTACTGCTCGTGGAGTTCGCGGCCCTCTGCTGTCTGTTCGAGCAGCGGCTTCACATCGGCCACGTTGGACTCGAGTGCCACCACGGCTTCCTTCAGCTCCTTGAAGCCGACGTTGCGCTCGCCCTTGGTGCCCGCCGACAGCAGGCCCATCTGGGCACGGCTGGCGTCAAGCAGGTGGATGTTGGCCGCCTGCACCGCCTTGATGGCGCGCAGGTCGTTGTTGTAGAGGCTCTCGGTCGAGGCATTGATGCGCCCCATCTGGAAGATGCCCAGGCCGCTGACCCCCGCGCCCACCGCCGCGACGACGAGAAAGCTGAGAACCAGCTTGACCGCGACACGAAGCCCTTGGAACCATTTCATTTTTTTCCCTCCTGAGAGACGTTGAAAGTCGTTGGAACTCTTTAGAACTCTTTAGAACTCGGTCCAGTCGCCCGACGAGGCGTGGGCTGCGGCTAGCCTGGGAGGGGACTTGGCTTGCGCCGCGGGCCGGGCCGGGCCTTTCAGCGCGGGCATGGCCTTGCGGGGCGGCAGCGCCGGCTGCAGCTTGGCGTGCACTTGCGCGAGCGGGCGGGTTGCGGCGTTGCTGTCCAGCTTGAACACGCTCACCGCTTCCACCAGGCTGGCGGCCTGCTCCTGCATCGACTGCGCCGCAGCCGCCGCTTCTTCGACCAGTGCCGCGTTCTGCTGGGTCACCTGGTCCATCTGCGCAATGGCCTGGTTCACCTGCTCGATGCCGGTGCTCTGCTCCTGGCTCGCCGCCGTGATCTCGCCCATGATGTCGGTCACGCGCTTGACGCTGTCCACGATCTCGTCCATCGTGCGGCCCGCTTCGGCCACCTGGCGGCTGCCCGCTTCGACCTTGCCGACGGAGTCGTCGATCAGGCCCTTGATTTCCTTGGCGGCTGCGCCCGAGCGCTGGGCGAGGTTGCGCACTTCGGACGCCACCACGGCAAAGCCGCGGCCTTGTTCACCGGCGCGTGCGGCTTCCACCGCCGCGTTGAGCGCCAGGATGTTGGTCTGGAAGGCAATGCCGTCGATCACGCCGATGATGTCGACGATCTTCTTGGACGAGGTGTTGATGGAGCCCATGGTGTCCACCACCTGGCTGACGACGCCGCCGCCGCGCACGGCCACTTCGGAGGCCGAGAGGGCGAGTTGGTTGGCTTGGCGCGCGTTGTCGGCGTTCTGCTTGACGGTACTCGTGAGTTCTTCCATCGAGGCGGCCGTCTCTTCGAGCGAGCTGGCTTGCTCTTCGGTGCGCGAAGACAAATCTTGATTACCCGCGGCGATCTGGCCCGAGGCGGTGGCGATGGCGTCGGTGCCGGTGCGCACTTCGCCCACCACTTTGGCAAGGCTGCCGTTCATGCCCTTGAGGGCATGCATGAGCTGGCCGGTTTCGTCGCGGGTCGTCACTTCGATGCGGCTGGTCAGGTCGCCGGCGGCAACGGCTTCGGCCACTTCGACCGCGCGGCGCAGCGGATGCGTGATGCTGCGGACCAGCAGCCAGGCGAGCACCAGGCCGAGGCCCAGCGACAGCGCGCCGCAGACGATCAAGATCAGGCTGGTGCTGGCGCGCGTCTCCTTGCTGCGCTCCGCCGCGGCGTCGAGCTGCGTGCGCTCGGCGTCCACCATCTGCTGCACACCCGCAAGATAGCTGCGCGAGGTGGGCTCGAAACGTTCGTTGAAGATTCGGTTGGCGCCTTCCATGTCGCCGGCCAGCTTGGCCTTGCTGACTTCTTCGCGGGCCGCGAGGTAGGCCTTGCGAAGCTCACCCACCTTGTCGTAGACCTGTTTCTTTTCCGGCGTGTCCATCTGTTCTTCGATGAACTTCTGCAGGTCGTTGGTTTCCTTGATGGAGAGGGCCGTGGCCGGCGCGAAGTAGGCGATCAGGTTCGAATCGCTGCTCTTGGCGATGGCCGCGGCGCGCTGCACGCCCGCCGTGGTGTTGCGCAGCCAGTCGGCGCCTGCCCGCTCGGTCTTGATGTTCTTCTCGACCATCGCATTGATTTCCGCGCCAAGCTGCCGCAGCTTCAGCACGGCAAGCACGCTGCTCGTGAGAGACAGGGCGAGGATGACGCCGATCACGACGGCCAACCGCTTGCCGATGGAAATATTGCTCAGAAACATGCTCATGACTCCAGAAGATCAGGAAAAGGGCAAGGGCGCGCAACGCGCGCTTGCCGTAAGAAAGAGTTGTGTGCGCCGGCCGCATGGGGGCCGGTGCTTTGCGGGGCGCGACACCGCGGCGCTCAGGAAGCCTCCCAGCCACCGGCGGCAGCCAGCGCGGGCATGGCCCTGCGTGACGGCAGCGCCGGCTGCAGCTTGGCGTGCACTTGCGCGAGCGGGCGGGCTGCGGCGTTGCTGTCCAGCTTGAACACGCTCACTGCTTCCACCAGGCTGGCGGCCTGCTCCTGCATCGATTGCGCTGCAGCGGCCGCTTCTTCGACCAGCGCCGCGTTCTGCTGCGTCACCTGGTCCATCTGCGCGATGGCCTGGTTCACCTGCTCGATGCCGGTGCTCTGCTCCTGGCTCGCTGCAGTGATCTCGCCCATGATGTCGGTCACGCGCTTGACGCTGTCCACGATCTCGTCCATCGTGCGGCCCGCCTCGGCCACCTGGCGGCTGCCCGCTTCGACCTTGCCGACGGAGTCGTCGATCAGGCCCTTGATTTCCTTGGCGGCTGCGCCCGAGCGCTGGGCGAGGTTGCGCACTTCGGAAGCCACCACGGCAAAGCCGCGGCCCTGTTCACCGGCACGTGCCGCTTCGACTGCGGCGTTGAGCGCCAGGATGTTGGTCTGGAACGCGATGCCGTCGATCACGCCGATGATGTCGACGATCTTCTTGGAGGAAGCATTGATCGAGGCCATGGTGTCGACCACCTGGTTGACCACGCCACCACCCTTGACCGCAACTTCCGAGGCCGACAGCGCGAGCTGGTTGGCTTGCCGGGCGTTGTCAGCGTTCTGCTTGACGGTGGAGGTGAGCTCTTCCATCGAGGCGGCCGTCTCTTCGAGCGAGCTGGCTTGCTCTTCGGTGCGCGAAGACAAATCCTGGTTGCCTGCGGCGATCTGGCCCGAGGCGGTAGCAATGGCATCGGTGCCGGTGCGCACTTCGCCCACCACCTTGGCAAGGCTCTCGTTCATGTGCTTCAGCGCGTTCATCAGCTGGCCCGTCTCGTCGCGCGAGCCGGTTTCAATGGTCGAGCTGAGGTCGCCGCTTGCCACGGTTTCCGCCACCTTGACCGCGTGGCCCAAGGGCCGCGTGACGCTGCGAGCGATCAGGAAGGCGCAAAGCGCACCCAACACCAGCGTGAGCGCGGTCAAGAAGATACGGAGGTTGAAGCTGCGCGCATTCGCCTCGTCGATCGCGTGGCTCATGTCGTCGATGGCCTTGCGCTCCAGGGCCAACAGTTCGAGCACGCGCGTTTCGTAGGCCTTGGCAGCCGGCATGAACGTGTTCTTGAAGGCCGCCTCGGCTTCCGCGGGGTTGCCGCCGGTCTTGGCCTTCTGCACGGCGTCCTTGGCGGCCTGGTACTTGGCGCGCAACTCGACGATGTTCTTGAAGGTCGACTTCTCCAGGTCGGTAACGAGCAGGGCCTCGACCTTGGCCATGGTTTCTCCGCCCTTCTTCACGCTGTCGGAAATGACGTCGGCGAACGTGACGGGCAGCGATTCGTCGGTGCTCCTGGCGATCATCGCGGTGCGCGCAATGGCCGAGTAGGTCAGCACGTACCAGTCGGAGATGAGCCGCTCCTTCGCGAGCGGGCTCTGCATCATCTGGCGGGTGGCTTCGGCATTGCTGCGTGCGGTCATCAGCGCAAATGCGGCCGAGACCAGCGTCAGGACGAGAACCAGGCCAAAGCCGATGGCCAGGCGCGTTCCGATGCGCATGTTGGAGAGGAAGTTCATGGTGGGGTGATGAAGTGAAATGGACAGGCGATCGAATGCCCTGAAGGGCCTACGCTTCGACCAGCCTCATGCCGTTGTGCGCGCCGGACGCCACCCGCGGTGCGCTTGTGTAAGTGGGGGCCGTTTGGCGGAAGGCGGGCGCAGCCTGTTGCGGCGCGTCCAGCTTGAACACGCTCACCGCTTCCACCAGGCTTGCGGCCTGCTCCTGCATCGATTGCGCCGCGGCGGCTGCTTCTTCGACCAGCGCCGCGTTCTGCTGAGTCACCTGGTCCATCTGCGCGATGGCCTGGTTCACCTGCTCGATGCCGGTGCTCTGCTCCTGGCTGGCCGCCGTGATCTCGCCCATGATGTCGGTCACGCGCTTGACGCTGTCCACGATCTCGTCCATCGTGCGACCCGCCTCGGCCACCTGGCGGCTGCCTGCCTCGACCTTGCCGACGGAGTCGTCGATCAGGCCCTTGATTTCCTTGGCGGCTGCGCCCGAGCGCTGGGCGAGGTTGCGCACTTCGGACGCCACCACGGCAAAGCCGCGGCCTTGTTCACCGGCTCTCGCCGCTTCGACCGCGGCGTTCAGCGCCAGGATGTTGGTCTGGAACGCGATGCCGTCGATCACGCCGATGATGTCGACGATCTTCTTGGACGAGGTGTTGATGGAGCCCATGGTGTCCACCACCTGGCTGACGACGCCGCCGCCGCGCACGGCCACTTCGGAGGCCGAGAGGGCGAGCTGATTGGCTTGGCGGGCGTTGTCGGCGTTCTGCTTGACGGTGGAGGTGAGTTCTTCCATCGAAGCAGCCGTCTCTTCGAGCGAGCTGGCTTGTTCTTCGGTGCGGGAAGACAAATCTTGGTTGCCGGCGGCGATCTGGCCCGAGGCGGTGGCGATGGAGTCGGTGCCCGTACGCACGCCGCTGACCACGTTCGCAAGACTCGTGTTCATTCGCTTGAGGGCTTGCATGAGCTGGCCCGTCTCGTCGCGGCTCTGGACTTCGATGCGCCTCGTCAGGTCGCCTGCGGCAACCGATTGCGCAACTTCCACCGCCTCGGCCAGCGGACGCGCAACGATGCGCGCGACGCACAGCGCCAGCACAAAGCCCAGCCCGATGCTGCCCAGCAGCAGCGCCACGATCCACAGCCGCGCCCGCGCATAGAGGGCATCGCCATTGGCGCTGGCCTGCTGGCCACCCTCGACATTGAGGGCGACGAGCCGGTCGATCATCTCGGTCATCTCGCGGTTCAGGCGCGATGCATCCGCGCGGATGAGGGCAACGGCCTGCTCTTTCTGCTGCGCGCGGGAGAGCTCCATCACCTTGTCGTGCTCACGCGCATACAGGCCCAGCGTCTTCACGTATTCCGGATAGATCTTCTTTTCTTCCGGTTCGGACATGAGCTGTTCGTAGCGTGCCCGCGCCTTGCCCACTGCCTCCCAGATTCCGGCCATCGACTTCTCGTAGCGTGCCGTGTCCTCGGGGGAGGTTGACAGCAGGTGCTGCATTTCCTCGGAGCGGTAGCGAGCCATCAGCCCCCTGATCTCGAGCAGCGACTGCGTTGACGGCATCCAGTTGGTGGCGATGTCGGTCGACATCTGGTTGACCTTGGAAAGCTGCAGCACCGAGACGATGCCGAGCACCGCCGTCAACGCCAGGACAGCCACAAAAGACACGAGCAGCTTGGTCGCAATCCTGAGGTTGTAGAACGCTTGCATGAACTTCTTCTCTCTAACTCTCTTGCACGGCGAGATCAGGCGGCGATCTTCTCGACCAGGCCCATCTCGTCGCTGGACATCAGCTTGTCGATGTCCACCAGGATCAGCATCCGCTCGTCCAGCGTGCCAAGGCCGATCAGGTAGTCCGTGTCCAGCACGGCGCCCATCTCCGGCGCGGGCTTGATCTGCTCTGCGCTCAGCGTGATCACGTCCGACACGCTGTCCACCACCATGCCCACCACGCGACCGCCGATGTTCAGCACGATCACCACCGTGAACTGGTCATAGGTCGGCACGCCCAGCTGGAACTTGATGCGCATGTCGATGATCGGCACGATGATTCCGCGCAGGTTCACCACGCCCTTGATGTATTCGGGCGCATTCGCAATGCGCGTCACCGCGTCGTAGCCGCGCAGCTCCTGCACCTTCTGGATGTCGATTCCGTACTCTTCCTGGCCCAGCGTGAAGGAAAGAAATTCCAGTGGCCGGCCGGGACGGGAGGCGTTGCGGGTGTCCGCGTTTTGTTGGGTTGGGGTTGCGCTCATCGGGAAACCTGTGGCTGTTGGCTTAAAACTCTGTCCAGTCGCCGCCGGCTGCGCCGGCCATGGCCAGCTGCGGGGACGAAGGTGCTTGTTGGGTCTTCTTGGCCGGCGCCGCGCGCCGGGGCTTGGGGGACGATTCGGAGGGGCGCGCCGCCTTGGCTGCGGCGGAAGCGAGCCGTGCATCCGCCGGTGCGGCAGAGGCTTGGCCGCCTTCGAGCTTGAACACGCTCACCGCCTCCACCAGGCTTGCGGCCTGCTCCTGCATCGATTGCGCTGCAGCCGCCGCTTCTTCGACCAGTGCCGCGTTCTGCTGCGTCACCTGGTCCATCTGCGCGATGGCCTGGTTCACCTGCTCGATGCCGGTGCTCTGCTCCTGGCTCGCGGCCGTGATCTCGCCCATGATGTCGGTCACGCGCTTGACGCTGTCCACGATCTCGTCCATCGTGCGGCCCGCTTCGGCCACCTGGCGGCTGCCCGCTTCGACCTTGCCGACGGAGTCGTCGATCAGGCCCTTGATTTCCTTAGCGGCTGCGCCCGAGCGCTGGGCCAGGTTGCGCACTTCGGAAGCGACGACCGCAAAGCCGCGGCCTTGTTCACCGGCTCTCGCCGCTTCGACCGCGGCGTTGAGCGCCAGGATGTTGGTCTGGAACGCGATGCCGTCGATCACGCCGATGATGTCGACGATCTTCTTGGACGAGGTGTTGATGGAGCCCATGGTGTCCACCACCTGGCTGACGACGCCGCCGCCGCGCACGGCCACTTCGGAGGCCGAAAGAGCGAGCTGATTGGCTTGGCGGGCGTTGTCGGCGTTCTGCTTGACGGTACTCGTGAGTTCTTCCATCGAAGCAGCCGTCTCTTCGAGCGAGCTGGCTTGCTCTTCGGTGCGCGAAGACAGATCCTGATTGCCTGCGGCGATCTGGCCCGAGGCGGTGGCGATGGCGTCGGTGCCGGTGCGCACTTCGCCCACCACTTTGGCAAGGCTGTCGCGCATGCCCTGGATCGCATGCAGCAGGCTGGCCTGGTCGCCGCGCTTCAGTTCGATGCGAACCGCCAGGTCGCCGGCGGCAATGCGGTGCGCAATGGCGGTCGCTTCCGCGGGCTCGCCGCCGAGCTGCTTCAGCAGCCCGCGCGAAATGGTCCAGCCGAGGGCGAGGAGCGCCGCGGCCAGCACCAGCGCGCCGAGCGACAGGGTGATGACCCGGCCCATGATGGTGGTCTGCACCGTATCCACGTACACGCCCGAGCCGATGATCCAGCCCCAGGGCTCGAAACCCTTCACGTAGGAGACCTTGGGCACCGGCTTGTCGCTGCCCGGCTTGGCCCAGAGGTAGGGAACGAAGCCGGCGCCGCTGGCCTTGACGGTCTCGACGAACGAGACGAACAGCCGCTTGCCGGTGGCGTCCTTGTTGGAAGAGAGATCCTTGTTCTCGAGCGCCGGGCTGATGGGGTGCATCACCATGCGCGGCTGCATGTCGTTGATCCAGAAATACTCGCTGCCGCTGTAGCGCAGGCCGCGAATCGCCTGCATGGCCTGCTCCTTCGCCTGCGGCTCGGTCAGCGTGCCCTTGGCCACGAGGCCGTGGTAATGGGCCAGCAGGCCATGGGCGCTTTCCACCACCTGGCGCACGCTGGCTTGCCGCTCTTCCATGATGAGCTTGCGCTCCGAAATCAGGAAAAGGGCTGTCAGGGCCGCCACGCCCATGATGGCGCTGGCCGTGAACAGCCCGAGCTTCTGGCCGATGCGAAGGCCGCGGGAATTCAAACGGTTGAACATAGTCTCTTCCTAGGGTGGATGTCTTTTTTGCGGTGCTACCGATAGGTTTATCGGCAGCTGCGCGCAAGACTTGAGGCCATTAGTTCAAAATTCCGTCCAGTCGCCAGCCGCCGTGCCGGCCGTGGCCAGTTGCCGGGGTGCGGCAGCCTCGGCTTTTCCGCCCAGAGCCGGCCGCTGGACCTTGGGAACGGCCTTGAGAGGCCCGAACACCGTTCGCGTTGCCGCCGGCGCGGCAAACGCCAGCTCGCTGCGCTGCGGCTGCGCTCCGGGCTCGAGCCTGAACACGCTCACCGCCTCCACCAGGCTGGCGGCCTGCTCCTGCATCGATTGCGCGGCGGCCGCCGCTTCTTCGACCAGCGCCGCGTTCTGCTGGGTCACCTGGTCCATTTGGGAGATCGCCTGGTTCACCTGCTCGATGCCGGTGCTCTGCTCCTGGCTCGCCGCGGTGATCTCGCCGATGATGTCTGCGACCCGTTTGACGCCGCTCACGATCTCTTCCATCGTCTTGCCGGCTTCGCCCACGAGGGCGCTGCCCACGTCGACCTTGCCGACCGAGTCGTCGATCAGGCCCTTGATTTCCTTGGCGGCGGCGGCCGAGCGTTGCGCCAGGCTTCTGACTTCAGACGCGACGACTGCGAAGCCGCGGCCTTGTTCACCGGCACGCGCGGCTTCCACCGCGGCGTTGAGTGCCAGGATGTTGGTCTGGAACGCGATGCCGTCGATCACGCCGATGATGTCGACGATCTTCTTGGACGAGGCATTGATCGACGCCATGGTGTCGACCACCTGGCCCACGACGTTGCCGCCCTTGATGGCCACTTCGGAGGCCGAAAGTGCCAGCTGGTTGGCTTGACGAGCGTTGTCGGCGTTCTGTTTGACGGTGCTGGTGAGTTCTTCCATCGAGGCAGCGGTCTCTTCGAGCGAGCTCGCCTGCTCTTCGGTGCGCGAAGACAAATCTTGATTACCTGCGGCAATCTGGCCCGAAGCGGTGGCAATGGCATCAGTGCCCGTGCGCACGCCGCCGACCACCGTCGCCAGGCTCGTGTTCATGTTCTTCAGTGCCTGCATCAACAGGCCCGTCTCATCGGTGGACGACGATTCGATATGGCTGGTGAGGTCGCCGTCCGCCACGGTTTGCGCCACGCGCACCGCTTCGTTCAACGGCCGCGTGATGCTGCGGGTCAGGAGCCATGCCAGCACGGCGCCAAGCAGCAGCGCAACCACGGCCAGCACGATCACGTTGGCGCGGCCCGCGCGGTTGAGGCCTTCCACGGCCTCGGCCGCCTTGTCGATCCGCTCCGCCTGGTGCGTCAGCATGCTGCGGATGCTGGCGTCATACACGTCGAGCATCGGCACCAGCTTGTCGTTGGTGAGCTGGGCCGCTTCGTCCTGCTTGCCATCGGCCTTGAGCTTGAGAATGGTGTTGCGCAGGCCCACGTACTGGGTGCGCTTTTCCTTGATGTCGGCGCTGATCGCCTGCTCCTCGGGCGAATCGAGCATGGCTTCCAGCTTGGACTGCGTCTCGGAAATGCCCGCGCTGGTCTTGCTCATGTGCTTCTGCAGGTAGGCCTGCACCTCCGCATCGTTGCTCTTGACCAGCGCGAAGGTGCGCACGCTGTTGCTGCTGGTGTTCAGCAGCCAGTTGGCGGCCAGCCGCTCTTTCACGAGCGAGCGCTGCACCATCTCCTGCACCGCGTGGCCCACGCCTTGCAAACGGAACACACCGATGCCTGCAATGCACGCCATGAGCGCCAGCACCAGCGCAAAACCAATGCCAAGCCGCGTGCCGATTTTCAGGTTCTTCATTTCGGTTGCTCCGTATGCATCAATGTCAGATGACTTTTTCGATCAGGCCCATCTCGTCGCTGGACATCAGCTTGTCGATGTCCACCAGGATCAGCATCCGCTCGTCCAGCGTGCCAAGGCCGATCAGGTAGTCCGTGTCCAGCACGGCGCCCATCTCCGGCGCAGGCTTGATCTGCTCTGCGCTCAGCGTGATCACGTCCGACACGCTGTCCACCACCATGCCCACCACGCGGCCCCCGATGTTCAGCACGATCACCACCGTGAACTGGTCGTACGTCGGCGCGCCCAGCTGGAACTTGATGCGCATGTCGATGATCGGCACGATGATTCCGCGCAGGTTCACCACACCCTTGATGTATTCAGGTGCGTTGGCAATGCGCGTTACCGCGTCGTAGCCGCGCAGCTCCTGCACCTTCTGGATGTCGATTCCGTACTCTTCCTGGCCCAGCGTGAAGGTCACGACCTCCAGCCGGCTGGAAACGGCCGGCGCGGCGCCGCCTCGGAGGTTGGGTTGTGCGGGGGCGATGATCTCTGCCATATGAATTCCTTCAGCTGAACTTCTGCATGATGCGAACGAGCTTCTGCCCGTACTGGGGATCGGTTGCGTAGCCGGCCTTCTGCAGGCCGTGCGCGGCTTCGGCCGGCGTGTCGGCCGCCAGCACGTTGGCGTAGCGCGGATTGCGCGTGATGAACTTGGCGTAGTCGGTAAAGGCTTCGTCGTACGACGCATAGGCCCTGAACTTGGCGCGAATGCGCTGCGGCTCGCCGTCCACGTATTCGGTGGTGGTGGTTTCCACCACCGGGCCCTTCCAGCTGCGGTCGGCCTTGATGCCGAACAGGTTGAAGCTCTGCGTGCCGTCGTCGGCGCGGATCTCCCGCTTGCCCCAGCCCGACTCGAGTGCGGCCTGCGCAAGAATGAGCGGCGCGGGCACGCCGCTGGCGGCGCTGGCCACCTGCGCGGAGCCGCCCATGCGCTGCACGAAACTGTCGACGTTGCCTTGCAGCGATGCGACAGCGGCCGTGGCCGGTCGCTCGCTGTTGCGCTGGTAGATGCTCAGGTCGACCGATGCGGCGGGCGCCCTTGCCGGCACCGGTGAAGACGGCGCCGAGCCAACGGGAATGCCCGACTGCGGCGTGAGCGCCATCCCGGCGACGCGAGGCGCGAGCGGCATGGCCTCCATGCCGCCTTCCGCTTCACCGCCGGACGCCGAGGCGCGGCTGAGCTGCGCGAGCATGGCTTCGGCCAGGCCGACGCCGCGGCCCGAGAGGTTCTGCGCCAGCTGCTGGTCGAGCATCGAGAGGTAGACCTTCTCGTCGCGGTTCTCGAGCAGGCCGCTGGAGGGCGTGGCCTCGCGCATGCTCTTGAGCACCATGTTCATGAACAGCGCCTCGAACTGCCGCGACACCTGCTTCAGGCCTTCTTCAGGCGAGGTGCGAACGGTGTGGCGCAATGCATCGACGCTCTGTACGTCGAGTGCAAGGCGCTGGTCCAGCGCGCCGCTGCTTCTGCTTTCCGTGATTGCCATGCCGTTACTCAGATGATTTCGAGCTCGGCGCGCAGTGCGCCGGCGGTTTTCATCGCCTGCAGGATGGACACCAGGTCTTGCGGGTTGGCGCCCAGGCTGTTCAGGCCCTTGATCACGTCGGCCAGCGAGGCACCGCCGCGCACCATCTGCAATGCGCCGCCGCCCTGGTTGATCGATATCTGCGAGGTTTGGCCGACCACGGTCTGCCCGCCTGCGAAGGCGTTGGGCTGGCTCACCACGGGCTCGGTGTTGATGACCACCGAGAGGTTGCCGTGCGCCACCGCGCAGTCGTTCACGCGAACCGCCTGGTTCATGACCACGGAGCCGGTGCGCGCATTGACGACCACGCGTGCAACTGCCTGCGTGGGCGTGACTTCAAGGCTTTCGAGCTGTGCGAGAAAGCCGACGCGCTCCTGCGGCGCGGGGGCCTGCACATGGATCACGCGGGCATCGAGCGCCTGCGCGGTGCCGGGGCCGAACTGCCGGTTGATGGCATCGACCGCGCGCTGCACCGTGCCGAAATCGGACCGGTTGAGTTCGAGCGAGAACGTGCCCTCGCCGCCCACCGGCGCCTCGACGCCGCGCTCGACCAGCGCGCCGCCCGGAATGCGGCCCGAGCTGAGCTGGTTGACTTGCGCCTTGCTGCCGTTGGCCGATGCGCCGGCGCCGCCGACCACCATGTTGCCCTGCGCAATGGCATACACCTGCCCGTCGACGCCCTTGAGCGGCGTCATGAGCAGCGTGCCGCCGCGCAGGCTCTTGGCATTGCCCATGGACGACACGGTCACGTCGATGTTCTGCCCGGGGCGTGCAAACGATGGCAGCGTGGCCGTGACCATGACTGCCGCCACGTTCTTCAGCTGCATGTTCACGCCCTGCGGAATCGTGATGCCGAGCTGCTGCAGCATGTTGTTCAGGCTTTGCGTGGTGAACGGCGTCTGCATGGTCTGGTCGCCGGTGCCGTCCAGGCCCACCATCAGGCCGTAGCCGATCAGCGGGTTGTCCCGCACGCCCTGGATGCTTGCGAGCTCTTTCAGCCGCTCGGCATGGGCGGGTGAATGCAGGGCCATGGCGCACAGCGCCAGCAGGCCGATACGGCGCACGGTATTGCAGATGTTTTTCATGGTGCTAGAACGGCATGACATTGAGGAAGATGCGCTGCATCCAACCCATGTGCTGCGCTTCGTCGATGTAGCCCTTGGCCGTGTATTCGATGCGTGCGTCGGCCACCAGGGTGGAGGGCACGGTGTTGTTGCCCGAGACCGTGCGCGGATTCACCACGCCCGAGAACCGGATGTATTCGGTGCCCTGGTTGATGCCCATCTGCTTCTCGCCGCTGACCAGCAAGTTGCCGTTGCGCATCACGTCCACCACGGTGACCGTGATCACGCCGTTGAAGGTGTTGTTGGCGTTGGCGCCACCCTTGGCATCGAGCTTGTTGCCGCCGGACAGCTTGGCGTCCTGCCCGTCGAGCAGCGAGCCCAGCAGCTTGGGAATGCCGCCGGCAAAATCGGCCGCCAGGCTGCCGTTGCGGCTTGCGGATGCGGCGGAGTTTTTGCTGGCGTTGACCCGCTCGCTGATGACGATGGTCAGGATGTCGCCCACGTTGCGGGGCCTGCGGTCTTCGAACAGCGCGCTGCCGCCAGGGCCGTCCTGGAAGATCGCGCCGTTCGCGCGCCGCGGCGCAGAAGCCATGTTCTCCGCCCGCGCCGTCATCGGCTGGTGCACCAGCGGTTCCCGCGGAATCTGCGCGCAGCCCGAGGCCAGCACGGCGGCAACCGGCAGCACCAGGCGCAGGTTGAGGCGGGTCATAACTGGGCCAGGCGCTGCAGCATCTGGTCAGAGGTCTGGACCGCCTTGCTGTTGATCTCGTAGGCGCGCTGGGTGGCGATCATGTTCACGAGTTCTTCCACCACGTTGACGTTCGACGCCTCGACGTAGCCCTGGCTCAGGATGCCGGCGCCGTCGATGCCGGGGTTCACCTGGTTGGGTGCGCCCGACGCGTCGGTTTCGGCATAGAGGTTCTCGCCCTTGCTCTGCAGGCCGGCCGGGTTCAGGAACGTGGCCAGCTGCAGTTGCCCGACTTGCACCGTGTTGGTGGAGCCGGCCTGCGTGATCGACACGATGCCGTCGCGGCCGACCGTGAGGCTGGTCGCGTTGGCGGGCAGCGTGATGGCCGGCTGCACCGGAAAGCCGCTGGCCGTGACAAGCTGGCCGTCGCGATCGGTCTGGAAGGAACCGTCGCGCGTGTAAGAGGTGGTGCCGTCGGGCATCAGCACCTGGAAGAAGCCGCCGCCGTTGATGGCAACGTCCGTCGGCTTGTCGGTCTTGGTGAGATTGCCTTGCGAGTGGATGCGCTCGGTGGCGACCACATGCACGCCGGTGCCGACCTGCAGGCCTGAAGGCAGGCGGGTCTGGTCCGAAGTCTGGCCGCCGACCTGGCGCAGGTTCTGGTACATCAGGTCCTCGAACACGGCGCGGCTTCGCTTGAAGCCCGTGGTGCCGACGTTGGCGAGGTTGTTCGACACCACGTCGAGTTGGGTCTGTTGTGCATCGAGACCGGTCTTGGCGATGTAGAGCGAGCGCATCATGGTGAAAAGTTCCTTGGGAGTTGTGTAGGGCGCAGGCTTTAGCCGTAAGCCAGCAGCTTGTTGGCCGACTGCGCGTTGTCGTCCGCGGTGCGCATCGACTTCATCTGCATTTCGAAGCTGCGGGCGTTGGCGATCATGGCCACCATGGCCTCGACGCCGTTGACGTTGCTGCCCTCGACAGCGCCGGTGGTCACCGTGACGGCGGCATCGGCTTCGGCGGGCGGCAGGCCCTCGCGCATGCGAAAGAGGCCGTCGGCACCACGCACCAGATCGGCGGTGGGCGGGTTGACCAGCTTCAGCCGGCCCACTTCGGCAATGCCGATGGCCGGGTCGCCGGCGCCGCGCGCCGTGACAAGGCCGTTGGCGGCAATCGAAACTGCGGAGCCGGGCGGCACCACGAGTGCGCCGGCATCGCCGAGCACCGGGCGTGCGCCCATGGTGGTCAGCTGGCCTTCGGCGTTCACCTGCAGGTTGCCCACGCGGGTGTAGGCCTCGCCGCCGTCAGGCGTCTGCACCACGAGCCAGCCGTCGCCGTGCACCGCCACATCGAGTGCGCGGCCGGTTTCGGTCAGCGGACCATGGCTGAAGTCGGCACCCGGCGTGGTGGCAACCACGTAGGAGCGTGTCGACGCTTCCGGGCCGCCGTCGGTCACGGGCACTGCGCGAAAGCTGTTGATCTGCGCGCGGAATCCGGGCGTGGAGGCGTTCGCCATGTTGTTGGCGACGGAGGCTTGCTGCTCCATTGCCTGCTTGGCGCCGCTCATCGCGACATACAGCATGCGGTCCATAAGCTACTCAGCGGATGTTGATCAGCGTCTGGACGACCTGGTCCTGCGTCTTCACCGTCTGTGCGTTGGCCTGGTAGCTGCGCTGCGCGACGATGAGGTTGACGAGTTCGGAGGTCAGGTCGACGTTGGAGGCTTCCAATGCACCCGAAGCAAGCGAACCCTGCTTGGTGCCGGCGCCCGGCGTGCCGGTGAGCGGCTGGCCGGAGGCCAGCGTTTCGGCCCAGACGTTCTCGCCCTTGGGCTCCAGTCCGTTGGGGTTGGCGAACGAGGTCAGCACGACCTGCCCCATCAGCGTGGTCTGTTCGTTGGAGAACTTGCCGGTGATGGTGCCGTCGGGGTTGATGGAGAACGAGGTCAGCGTGCCGGAGGTGTAGCCGTCCTGCTTGAGGGCGTTGATTTCGTTGGCGTTGCCGAACTGCGTGGTGCCCGACAGGTCCACCGTGGCATTGAGCGCCACCGAGCCGTTGCCGAAGTTCATCGTCGGCAGGGTGATCGAGCCGCCCGCGGGGGTGAGCAGGTTGCCGTTGCCGTCGAAGGTCATCGTGGAGATCGGCGCGCCGCCGTTGAGCGCGGCGCCGTCGGCCGCACCGTAGACGTTCCAGGCATTGGCACCGGTCTTCACGAAGAAGACGCCGAGTTCATGCGGGCTGCCGAGCGAATCGAAGATCGGCCCGAGCGCGTTCGAATAGTTGAAGGTGTCCGAATCGGTCGGAGAGAACGGCGTCTTGGTGGGCACCGTGCCGCGCATGTCCAGGTTGAAGCGGGCTTCGATGGCAGTGGTGGCCTTGGGGTTCATGGCAGTGGTCTGAACCTGCAGCGGGCCCGGCGTGCCGCCGTCGAGGCCGCCCGTGGCCGAAACACCGTAGCCGGTGAGGCGCAGGCCGGCGGCGTTGACGATGAAGCCGTCCTTGTCGCGCGTGAACTGGCCATTGCGCGAATACATCACCTCACCGCTCGGGCTGCTGAGCCGGAAGAAGCCGTCGCCGTTGAGGATGGCGATGTCCAGCGGCCGGCTGCTGGTTTGCACCGAGCCCTGGGTGAAGTTCTGCACGATGCCCGACACCGCAACGCCGAGGCCGACGCGCGAGCCCGCATACACGTCCTGGAACGTTGCCGCGCCCGACTTGAAGCCGACGGTGTTGGAGTTGGCGATGTTGTTGCCGATGACGTCCAGGTTGGCGGCGGCTGCGGACAAGCCGCTGATACCTTGGGAAAAGCCCATGATCGAATCCTTGTTTCAGTGCGAGGAAGAAATGGAAGTGGCTCGCGGCGCCAGGGCCGCTGCCGATGAAGAACACATGCCGCGGATGCTCAGAGGAACATGCGCACATCGGCCAGGCCGATGCTGTTGCCCGACATCAGCTCGAGCGTGATGCCGTCGGCGCCTTGCTTGACTGCTGCCACCTGCGAGAAGACCAGCGAGGTGGCTTTCACGTCGGCGCCGTTGTTGTTGGCCGAAACGCTGAAGGTGTACGAACCGGGCGGTGCCACCGTGCCGTCGTCGGCCTTGCCGTCCCAGCTCACGGCGTTGACGCCTTCGGTCATTGAGCCGAGCGACATGGTGCGCACCGTGTGGCCGGCGGCGTTGACGATCTTCACCTCGACCTCGCCGGCCGTGCCGGGCAGCTGCACCGCAAACGGCACGGCCGCCGGCTCTTCGCCGGCTTTCGGTTCGGTGGTGCCGATGGTGTTGCCGGGCGACAGCACGTTGTAGCCAATGAGAGACGCTGCCTGCAGCACCTGGTTGGCACCGGTCTGGTTCACCAGGCCGTTCAGTGCCGTGTTGAGCCGCTCGATGCCGCTCACGGTGCTCATCTGCGCGAGCTGGGAGGTGAGCTCGGCGTTCTCCATCGGGTTGAGCGGGTCCTGGTTGTTGAGCTGCGTCACCAGCAGCTTCAGGAAGCGTTGTTCGCTGTCCACCTCGGAGGTATTGCCGGCGCTGGATGCGGCGGTGGCTGCGTTGAGCCCGGAAATGGAGGATGTGTCGGAAATGGCCATGGTTTCTTGTTGGGTATGTACGGGGTTACTGGCCGATGCTCAGCGTCTTGACCATGAGGGTCTTGGCGGTGTTCAGCACCTCGACGTTGGCCTGGTAGTTGCGCGACGCGGAGATCATGTTGGTCATCTCCTCGACCACGTTGACGTTGGGCATCGACACGTAGCCTTCGGCGTTCGCATGCGGGTTCTTCGGGTCGAAGACCATCTTCAGCGGCGAGGCGTCTTCGACGACGCGCGCGACCTTGACGCCGCCGATGTCCTGCTGCCCCGAGGCGGCCACTTCGAACACGACCTGCTTGGCGCGGTAGGGCTTGCCGTCGGGTCCGGCCACGCTTTCGGCGTTGGCAAGATTGCTCGCCGTCACGTTCATGCGCTGCGACTGGGCGGACATGGCGGAGCCCGCCACGCTGAAGATGTTCATGGATGCGCTGGGATGCGGCATGCGTAGCTCTCCTGTGCTTATTGCGCCGCGGCGAGCAGCGACTTGATCTTGGCGCTGACCACCGTGAGGTTGGCCTCGTAGCGCAGCGCGTTGTCGGCGAAGTTGATGCGCTCGGCATCCATCTCGACGGTGTTGCCGTCGATGCTGGGTTGGCTCGGCACGCGGTACAGCAGGTCGCGGTCGGGCATCGAAGAGGCCTGGCCTTGAATGTGGCGCGACGAGGTGGCGGCCATTTGCACCGACTGGCCCCCGCGGCCCTGCTCTACCGCCTGCGTGAGGCGGCTTGCAAAATCGAAGTCACGCGCCTTGTAGTTGGGCGTGTCGGCGTGTGCGATGTTGGCGGCCAGCACTTCCTGGCGCTGTGTCCGAAGATTGAGTGCTTCGCGGTTGAAGCGCAGTGCCGCATCCAGCTTGTCGATCATGTGTTTCCATCATTTGTGGCATCGCGTCCCTGGCGGGCATGGCGACTGATGGAAAGCGAGTCTATGCATGCACTGCTTTCGCAATGGGCCGAACAAAGGGGCATTTGGGGTGCACTTCGAATCTTCGGATCGGGTGCGTCTTCCTAGAATTGCCGGGCACCCATGATGGAAAAAACCCACTCCCACAAGCGCCTCCTGAAGATCGTGCTGCCAGCCCTGGCGGCAGGACTCGCAGCGGCGACATCCGTTGCCGCGGCGCCACTCACAGGCGACGCGCGCGCCGCCGTGGACAAATTGCTGCAGGCGCAAACCGCCGGGCTGCCTGGCAAGGTCGGCATCCGCGTAGAGGCGCCGGGCTCGGGCCCGCTGCCTCCCTGCGATGCGCTCGAGGCTTTTCTGCCTCGCGGCGCGGCGGCCTGGGGCCGCGTGTCGGTCGGCCTGCGTTGCCATTCGGACCAGAAGCCGTGGACCCGCTTCGTGCTGGCCCACGTCGCGGTTGAGGGGCGCTACTTCGTCGCGCTACGGAACGTCGAGACCGGAAAGCCCCTGGGCGCAGGCGACTTTGCCGCGCGAAACGGCGACCTCACCACGCTGCCCCGCTCCGTCGTCACCGACGCCGCGGAGCTCGACGGCGTGGTGGCGGCCAACCGCATTGCATCGGGGGCGCCGCTGCGGCGCGAACTGGTGCGCGGCGTGTCCGTGATCCAGCAGGGCCAGACGGTCAAGGTCGTTGCCGAGGGACCGGGCTACAGTGTCAGTACCGAAGCCCGGGCGATGACCAGCGCCGGGGCGGGCTCTACAGTGCGGGCCAAGACCCTGGACGGCCGCCTGGTCAGCGGCGTGGCCGACGAGGAAGGCCAGATCCGGCTGGCGCAGTAGCCGAATTCACAGTGCGATGCGCCAAGCCCTAAAGTTTTGGCCCGACCTGCCGATACACAAGGCAGCCCTTTGAGGAACCATCTTGAAAATCGATCCATCCGCCCCTTCGGCCACCCTGCTCACCCGAACCAGCAAGGGTGCATCGTCATCGCCAGCCAGCGGCACCGAGGCCGTCCAGGGTGGCAAGGACGTGGTGCAGCTCTCGTCGGGCCAGGTGCATTCGCTGCCCGACGCACCCAACGCCGACTTCGACGCAGCCCGCGTGGCCGCGATCCGCGAGGACATCCGGGCCGGACGCTATGAAATTCATCCCGAGCGGATCGCCCGCGGCCTGCTGAGCAGCGTGCGCGAACTGCTGCACGAAAACGGAAAGCTGTGAACACCGTGCTGGTTCACCTGCTGGCCGAGAAGTCGTGCGTGGAGGAATTCCTGGCTCTGCTCGACCAGGAAGCGGACGCCATGAAGAACGGCCGCTTCGCGGAGTTGCCCCATCTGACCGAACGCAAGACAGGCCTGCTCGACCGCATGGCGGCACTCGACCAGGCCCGCGAGTCGGCCCAGGTGGCGCGCGGATTCGAACCCGGCCGAGCGGGCGCCGATGCGGCCGCGGCCGCTGACGGCGAAGCGTCGCTCGCCGCCTGGACAGCCCTGGTCGAACTTGCGCAGCAAGCCAGGGCGGACAACCGCCGCAACGGATCGATGGTGTACAGCCAGCTGGATTTCACGCAGAACGCACTGCACTACCTGCAGGCCAGCGCCCAGCCCTTCTACGGGCCGGACGGCATCCGCAAATCTGCAAGCGGCACGGGAACCCGGCTGGCGGTCGGCTAGCCAGGACGCCAGGGAACGGCCGCCCCGAGCGGCTCAGCCCTTGCGTGGCTTGCCCGATTTGGGCGCTTCGAACAATTCCGAAAAGAACGACGGGCCCACCTCGCCGGGCGGGTTTGCGGGCGGGCTCGGGGGGCTCGCCTCACCCGGCGCAAGCTCCTGGAAGTCCGACGACGCGAAATGCGGCGGAACATAGACGCCGTGCTCGTCGCGCCTGACCAGGCCGCGGCGTTCCAAGTCCCGCATGGTCTTGTTGACCTGCATCCGGGAAAGCCCTGAATAAGAAGCGATGACCGACTGGGTGATGCGCTTGTCGTAGCCGCCACCGGTACCCGGGGCAAGCACCGTGAGCTCGTGCAGGATGCGGCTGATGAGCCGTTCGGACGAGGCCGAGGAAATCTGCCGGATCTGCCTGCGCAGCACCGTGGTGCGCTTCATCACGACTTCGAGCAGCCCCATGGTCACGGCCGGATGCCGCTCGCACAGGGCGCGCAACTCCAGGGTGGGTACCAGGTAAAGGGAGGTGGGCAACGCCGCGATCAACATGGCGCCGGGCTGGTAGCGCTCCTCGATGGGAGCGGCGTTCAGGAAGAGATCGTCCTGGCGTATGAAGTCGGTGGTGACATCGCCGCTGTCCTCGCTTCCTTGCACCACCACCCGCAGCAGGCCGGTGGCAACGCAGTACACACGGTCGGTCCAGTCATCCGCACCCAGCACGACCTCGTTTCGGCGGTAGGAACGAAGTTCGATGCGCTGGACAAACGCTGCCCGCTCTTCCTGGGGAACGCTGGCAATAAGAGGATGCAAATACATCTATACCGTCCGTGGGCCGCCTTGCCAATACATGCTCAAGGCAGTTTGCCCAAAATCGTTCTCAAGTGTGAAAAATTACCACTCCAATTAATATATTAACCTAAGTAACATATTGACACGCAACGCGTAACAATTGTTTTGCTACCGACCTATTTCTTCCAACTTTTCGAGACCGTCCACTGACTTGTAGCGCAGGCCACCACGAGCGCTGCGTAGGTGAGCATCGCGCCATCACGACCAGAAAAGACCAGCCCTCCCAAGAGCACCAGCACCCCTACGCCGAAGTTGACAGCCCCCTGGATCCACAAGGCCGGCGCACCCGCCGCCCGGCGGCCGAAAACCCGGCCCGCCAGCGCGCACAGGAACCCGACGACCAAGGCGGGCGCCACAAAGTTGAGCAGGTGGTTGAGAAGATCCAGCAAGGACATGGGAGGGGAAACGTGAAGGGAGGGATCGAGGCGAGGACCGCCAGATAAAGCCAAGGGCGCCCGCGGCGCCCTTTCGTGCTTTCATGTTGCAGGCTATGCGGCAAACCCCTCGGCAGCCGCGCAGCTCCTGCTGATTTTATAATCAGGAGATATGTCAGTCTGGACCCTCGGGTTGAACCACACGACCGCGCCGCTCGATCTGCGCGGTCGTTTTGCGTTCGCGCTCGATCAGCTGGCCCCCACGCTGCAGAGTTTGCGCAGTTCGTTCGCCTCCGGACGCCATCCGCAGGTCGAGGCCGCAATCATCTCGACCTGCAACCGCACCGAGATCTATTGCGCCGCCGAACACGCCGCGCTCGACCACACGGTCGGGTGGCTGGCCGAAAACGGCGGCGTGGCGCCGGCGCTGCTGCGCTCGCACTCCTACACGCTGCACGACGACGAGGCTGCGCGCCATGCCTTCCGGGTGGCCAGCGGGCTCGACTCCATGGTGCTTGGCGAAGCGCAGATTCTCGGTCAGATGAAAGACGCCGTGCGCGCGGCCGAAACCGCCGGCGCACTGGGCAGCACGCTCAACCAGCTGTTCCAGCGGTCTTTCGCGGTCGCGAAGGAAGTGCGTACCGCCACCGAGATCGGCGCGCATTCCATCAGCATGGCGGCCGCAGCGGTCCGGCTGGCCGGTCAACTTTTCGAAGACCTGCACCAGACGCGCGTGCTGTTCGTGGGTGCCGGCGAAATGATCGACCTGGCCGCCACGCACTTCGCCGCCAAGGATCCGAAGTCGATCGCCATTGCCAACCGCACGCTGGAGCGCGGCGAAAAGCTGGCCTCGCGCTTCGGTGGCGAGGCCATGCGGCTGGCCGACCTGCCGAGCCGGCTTGCGGAATTCGACATTGTGGTGAGCTGCACCGCGAGCACGCTGCCGATCATCGGCCTGGGCGCCGTGGAGCGCGCGCTCAAGGCCCGCAAGCACCGCCCGATGTTCATGGTCGACCTGGCGGTGCCGCGCGACATCGAGCCCGAAGTAAAGGCGCTCGAAGACATCTATCTCTACACCGTGGACGATCTCGCCCAAGTGGTGCAGCAGGGCCAGGCCAACCGCCAGGCCGCGGTGGCGCAGGCCGAAGTCATCATCGATGCCGGCGTGCAAAGCTTCATGCACTGGCTGCGCCAGCGCGGCACGGTGCCGCTCATCCAGCAGCTCAACGCGCAGACCGACGAGTGGCGCGCCGCCGAGATGGCGCGCGCGCGCAAGCTGCTGGCCAAGGGCGAATCGGTCGATGCGGTGCTCGAGGCCATGTCGCGCGGGCTCACGCAGAAGATGCTGCACGGCGCGCTGGCCGAACTGCACGCGGGCGATGCGGCTTCGCGCGAGCAGACGGCCCAGACGATTTCGCGGCTCTTCCTGCGCAAAGAGCGTTAGCGACGCTTGCCGCCGCCGGCCCGGCCTGGTTGCCGCGGCCATCCCGCGCCTTGCCGCCGCGAGCCGCGTTTCCCATCCTTCTTCGGCCCTTTTTCGACGTGAAACCTTTTCTGCGCCACCAACTCGAGCGCTACGCGCAGCGCCTCGGCGAACTCGACTTCCTGCTGTCGCGCGAAGACATCATGAGCGACATGGCGCAGTACCGCACCATTTCGCGCGAGCATGCCGAAATCACGCAGATCGCGGGCCGCTACGAGCGCTACAAGCAGCGCGAAGCCGACATTGCCGGAGCGCGAGAAATGCTCGACGACCCCGACATGGCCGAGATGGCGCGGGAAGAAATCGCGGGTGCCGAGGCCGAGCTGATCCAACTCGAGGAAGAACTGCAGCGCCTGCTGCTGCCCAAGGACCCGGACGATGCGCGCAACGCATTCCTTGAAATCCGCGCGGGCACGGGCGGCGACGAATCGGCATTGTTCGCGGGCGACCTGCTGCGCATGTACACGCGCTATTGCGAACGCGCCGGCTGGCGCTGCGAGGTGGTGAGCGAGAGCGAAAGCGAGCTCGGCGGCTACAAGGAAGTGGTGATCCGCATCGTCGGCGACGACGTGTTCGGGCACCTTCGCTTCGAGTCGGGCGGCCACCGCGTGCAGCGCGTGCCGGCGACCGAAACCCAGGGTCGCATCCACACCAGCGCCTGCACGGTGGCCGTGCTGGCCGAGCCCGACGAGACGGTGGCGGTGCAGATCAACCCGGCCGACCTGCGCATCGACACCTACCGCGCGAGCGGTGCCGGCGGCCAGCACATCAACAAGACCGACTCGGCGGTGCGCATCACGCACATTCCGACCGGCATCGTGGCCGAGTGCCAGGACGACCGCAGCCAGCACCGCAACAAGGCGAAGGCGCTGCAGGTGCTCTCCGCGCGTATCCAGGAAAAGGAGCGCAGCGAGCGCGCCGCCAAGGACGCCGCCATGCGCAAAGGCCTTATCGGCAGCGGCGACCGCTCGGACCGCATCCGCACCTACAACTTTCCGCAGGGCCGGCTCACGGACCATCGCATCAACCTCACGCTCTACAAGCTGCTGGCGATCATGGAGGGCGACCTTGGCGACGTGCTGGACGCCCTGCGCGCCGCGCGCGAGGCCGAGCAGCTGGCCGAACTCGAATCGAGCCTGCCGGCGTGACGATGACGACCGCCAGCACACCGTCCACCCTAGCCCAGGCGCTGGCCGCCGCGGTGGCGCTGGGCGTCGACAGGCTCGACGCCCAGTTGCTGCTGCTGCATGCGCTCGGCCGTTCGCCGCACGAACGCGCGTGGCTGCTGGCACATGACACCGATGCCATGTCCGAGCCGGCGTGGACTGCGCTCGCGCAGCAGCTGTCGCGCCGGCTGAAGGGCGAACCGGTGGCCTACCTGCTCGGGGAAAAGGAATTTCACGGCTTGGCCCTGCAGGTGGACGCGCGGGTGCTGGTGCCCCGCCCCGACACCGAAACACTGGTCGACTGGGCCCTGGAATGCCTCGACGGCCGCAATGCGCCGCGCGTGCTCGACCTGGGCACCGGCAGCGGCGCCATCGCGCTGGCGCTGCAGCATGCGCGCGCGGATGCGCAGGTCGATGCGGTCGATGCCAGCGCCGACGCGCTGGCCGTCGCCCGGGCCAATGCCGAGCGCCTCGGCCTGCCGGTGCACTTCAGCCAGGCCCATTGGCTGGACGGCGCGGACAGCGGCTACACGGTCATCGCCAGCAATCCGCCCTACATCGCCGTCGGCGATCCCCATCTGCCCGCGCTGCGGCACGAGCCCTCGACCGCCCTGGTTTCAGGGGCCGACGGGCTCGACGACATCCGCCAGATCGTGCAGAGCGCGCCATTGCACCTTGCCGAAGGCGGCTGGCTGCTGCTGGAACACGGCCACGACCAGGCCGTGGCCGTGCGCCAGTTGCTGGAAACACGCGGGTTCGCGGAAGTTCAAAGCCGCGATGACCTTGCCGGCATCGCGCGCTGTTCCGGCGGAATCTGGCGCCCGGTGAAATAATCCCCTCAAGCCCACTTTTTCAGGAGTCCCCATGTCCGACGCTCAACAACGCATCGACGATCTCGTCAAGACCAACGACCTCGTGCTCTTCATGAAGGGCAACGCGAGCTTTCCGATGTGCGGCTTTTCGGGCCGTGCCATCCAGATCCTCAAGGCGGTCGGCGTCGACACCAAGACGCTCAAGACAGTCAACGTGCTCGAAGACGACGGCATCCGCCAGGGCATCAAGGAATACAGCAACTGGCCGACGATTCCCCAGCTCTACGTGAAGGGCGAATTCGTGGGCGGCTCGGACATCATGATGGAGATGTACGAGTCGGGCGAACTGCAGCAAGTGCTGGGCGGCAGCAACCCCGCCTGATTCTTTTCAGGCGCCCGCCATGAGCCACGACCACGAAGGCCACTCGCACGAAGGCGCTTCGGCGCCGGCCTGGAAGCACGACGGCGTGCGCGTGGTCGCGGCCAACCAGCTCGACGTCAACACGGCCCAGACGCCCGGCATGAACCGGGCGGCAGCCATCAACTTTGCCCGTGTCGGTGCGCAGAAGCTGTGGGCCGGCACCGTCACCATCCATGCCGATGCCAAGACCGGCGCCCATCACCACGGGCCTCTTGAATCGGTGATCTACGTCGTGCGCGGCCGCGCGCGCATGCGGTGGGGAGAAAAGCTCGAGTTCACGGCCGAAGCCGGACCGGGCGATTTCATCTACGTGCCGCCCTACGTGCCGCACCAGGAAATCAACGCCAGCGCGACCGAGCCGCTCGAGTGCGTGCTTTGCCGCAGCGACGGCGAAGCGGTGGCCGTCAATCTCGACATCGAGCCGGTGGAAAAGCCGGAATCGGTGCTCTGGGTCGATCCGACCCACCCGCACGGCGGGATTTAGGCTTTACGGCAGCCGGGCGAACCCGGTTCCGCGGCAGTCGGCGGAATGGGCGCCATGTCATGGCACCATGGCACTCTTCGAAGTGCCACCATGACCCTGACCCAAAGCCTGCTCATCATCGTCTTTCTGATCGCGATGAGCGCATTCTTCTCACTTGCCGAGATCACTCTTGCCGCGTCGCGGCGCCTGCGCCTGCGCCAGATGGCCGACGAAGGCGACGCCCGGGCCGAACGCGTGCTGCGCGTGCAGGAGCAGCCAGGCCACTACTTCACGGTGGTGCAGATCGGCCTCAACGCGGTGGCCATCCTCGGCGGCGTGGTGGGTGAGGGCTCGCTCAGCCCGTACTTCGCGCGCTTCTTCGAGAACTGGATGAGTGTGGAAGCCTCGGCGAACATCGCTTTCCTGTGCTCGTTCGTGATCGTCATTGCGGTGTTCCTGGTTTTTGCCGACCTGTTCCCCAAGCGGCTCGGCATGAGCGACCCAGAGCGCATTGCGGTGCGCATGGTCGGGCCGATGCTGCTGCTGATCACGGCGTTCAAGCCGCTGGTGTGGCTGTTCACACGTTCGACCGACATGCTTTTCAAGGTGCTGGGCATGCCGCTGGTGCGCGACGACAAGATCACCTCGGCCGACATCCTGGCCATGACCGAAGCCGGGGCGCGCGCGGGCGTGCTCGCGGTGCGAGAGCAGCAGGTGATCGCCAATGTGTTCGAGCTGGACACGCGCCTGGTGAGCAGCGTGATGACGGTGCGGGACAACATCGCCTGGTTTCTCCACGACGACCCGGAATCGGTGCTGCGCGCGCGCATCGTGGCCGAGCCTTTCTCGGCCTACCCGGTATGCGACGGCGACATCGACCACGTGCTCGGCTACGTCGACGCGAAAGACATGTTCCAGCGCGTGCTCAGCGGCCAGCCGCTGGCCTTCGACAAGGGGCTGCCGCTGCACAAGGCGCTGGTCATCCCCGACCGGCTGTCACTCACCGAAGTGCTCGAGCAGTTCCAGCAGGCGCATGAAGACTTCGCGATCATCGTCAACGAGTACAGCCTGGTGGTGGGGGTGATCACGCTCAACGACGTGATGAGCACGGTGATGGGCGACCTGGTGTCGCTGCCGGACGAAGAGCAGATCGTGAAGCGCGACGAGAATTCATGGCTGATCGACGGCGTGACGCCGATCCAGGATGTGCAGCGCGCACTGCACATCGACGAGCTGCCGCATTCGGACGAATACGAAACCCTGGCGGGCTTCCTGATGGTGATGCTGCGCCGCGTGCCCAAGCGCACCGACAGCGTGAGCTGGGGCGGCTATACCTTCGAGGTGATGGACGTCGACAGCTACCGCATCGACCAGGTGATGGTGACAAGAACTTAGCTCACCCCCAGTCTGCGCGCACTTCGTGTCGCTTCGCCAACCCCTACCGGGGGCAACACCAGCGGCCCGGCAAAGCCGGTTCCGCGGTATTCCTGGAAGGGGGCAGGATCGCCTTAGGCGGCCGAGCGATCCACGAAGGTCCAGAGGCGCTGGTTGGCAAACACGGCGTTGGGGTACGGTGACTTGCCGCGGCTGCCGTTGTAGCGGCCGAGCGTCATGTACAGGTCGCCCTTCTCGCGGTCGAGGTAGTGGCGCAGGATGACGCAGCCGAAGCGCAGGTTGGTTTGCATGTGGAACAGCTTGGCGGGGTCGCTGTCGCCGATCACGCGGGTCCAGAACGGCATGACCTGCATGTAGCCTCGCGCACCGGCGCTGGACACCGCGAACTTGCGGAAGTTGCTCTCGACCTGGATCAGCCCGAGCACCAGGCTCACGTCGAGGCCCGAGCGCTTGCTCTCGTACCAGACGGTCTGCAGGAACTCCTTGCGCGTGGGCCAGTCGGCAATCTTCTTCTTGAGGCGCTCGCTCATTTCGCCGAGCCAGCGCAGATAGTTCAAGCGGGCTTCGGTGCTCGAAAACTCGGGAACCGGCGGCGCCTTGTTGTGGATGGCCGAACTCAGCGCGGTGCGTACCGAGTCGATCAGCGGCTCTTCGATCTGCGCGCCGGCATGGGCGGCTTGCGGCAGCGACAGCGCCGCCAGGGCGCCCGCCGCCGCGGCGGCGCCCAGGCACTGGCGTCGCGAGAGGCCGCCCTCCACGCTCATTTCGCGAGCTTGCCGGTGATGAACTCGGCGATGCCGGCGGCCGGCACCTTGGTGGCCGCGGTGTCGCGTCGATGCTGGTATTCCAGCTGGCCTTCCTTGAGGCCGCGGTCGGAAATGACCACGCGGTGCGGCACGCCGATCAGCTCCCAGTCGGCGAACATCGCGCCCGGGCGTTCGCCCCGGTCGTCCAGAAGCACGTCGACACCGGCTGCGAGCAGTTGCTCGTAGAGCGCCTCGGCGGCCACCTTGACCTCGGGGCTGCGGTCCATGCCGATGGGGCAGACCACCACGGTGAACGGCGCCAGCGCGTCGGGCCAGATGATGCCGCGCTCGTCGTGGTTCTGTTCGATGGCGGCGGCGGGCAGGCGCGTGATGCCGATGCCGTAGCAGCCCATCTCGAGGAACTGCGGCTTGCCGGCTTCGTCGAGGTAGGTGGCGTTCATGTCCTTGCTGTACTTGGTGCCGAGCACGAACACGTGGCCCACTTCGATGCCGCGCTCGATGGCGAGCACGCCCTTGCCGTCGGGCGAGGCGTCGCCCGCCACCACGTTGCGCAGGTCGGCCACGAGCTCGGGCTCGGGCAGGTCGCGGCCCCAGTTGACGCCGGTCATGTGGAAGTCGATCTCATTGGCGCCGGTGATCCAGTCGGCCATGACGGCGACTTCGCGGTCTGCCACGAGCTTGACGGCCTTCTTGAGGTTCAGCGGGCCCAGGTAGCCGGGCTTGCAGCCGAAGTGGTCTTCGATCTCGGCCAGGGTCGCGAAGCGGAAGCCCTTGTCCAGGCCCGGCACCTTGCTGACCTTGATCTCGTTCATGTCGTGGTCGCCGCGCAGGAGCAGCAGCCACACCTGCGAGCCCTTCAGGTTGCCGGTCTCATCGACGATGTCGGTTGCCAGCACCAGCGATTTGACGGTGGTCGAGAGCGGCACGCCGAGCAGCTCGGCCACGTCGGCGCAGGTGCTCTTGCCGGGGGTGGGCGTTTTCTCAAGCGCCTTGGCCGCGGCCGCGCGCGGGCCGGCCGGGGGCAGCGCCTCGGCCTTTTCCATGTTGGCGGCGTAATTGCTCTCGGGGCAATAGACGATGGCGTCTTCGCCGGTCGCGGCAATCACCTGGAACTCTTCGCTCAGGTCGCCGCCGATGGCGCCGCTGTCGGCCGCCACGGCGCGGTAGCGCAGGCCGAAGCGGTCGAAGATGCGGCGGTACGCATCGGCCATGACCTGGTAGCTGGCCTTGGCCGCGCCCAAGTCGCGGTCGAAGCTGTAGGCGTCCTTCATGATGAACTCGCGCCCACGCATGAGGCCGAAACGCGGACGGCGCTCGTCGCGGAACTTGGTCTGGATCTGGTAGAAATTCTTCGGCAGCTGCTTGTAGCTGCGGATTTCCTGGCGCGCGATGTCGGTCACCACTTCTTCGCTGGTCGGCTGGACCACGAAGTCGCGGTCATGCCGGTCCTTGATGCGCAGCAGCTCGGGGCCCATCTTGTCGAAGCGGCCGGTCTCCTGCCAGAACTCGGCCGGCTGCACCACGGGCATCGTGAGCTCGACGGCGCCGGCGCGGTTCATTTCCTCGCGCACGATGGCCTCGACCTTGCGGATCACGCGCAGGCCCATGGGCATGTAGGTATAGATGCCGGTGCCGAGCTTCTTGATCATGCCGGCGCGCATCATGAGCCGATGGCTCGCGACTTCGGCGTCGGCCGGCGCTTCCTTGAGGGTGGAGACAAAAAATCGGGAAGCTTTCATCGGGATCGCGCTGGTGGATTCAAAGTCGTAGGGAAAACAGGCGCCGGGAGAGACCTCCGGGAACCCGTGAGCCTCGAACTGGCCGCTTGCCGAGCGCAACCCGGCATGCATAATCGACTCAGTTCAAAAATTGGGGTTTGATTATGCTCGACCGGGACGGCTTCAGGCCCAACGTCGGCATCATCCTGCTCAACCAGAGAAACCAGGTTTTCTGGGGCAAACGCATACGCACGCATTCCTGGCAGTTTCCGCAAGGCGGCATAGACCGCGGGGAAAGTCCCGAACAAGCCATGTTCCGGGAACTGCACGAGGAAGTCGGGCTCCATCCGGAGCACGTGCGCATCGTGGCCCGTACCCGTGACTGGTTGCGCTACGAGGTGCCGGATCGGTTCATTCGCCGTGACGCACGGGGCCACTACAAGGGCCAGAAGCAAATCTGGTATTTGCTGCAATTGATCGGTCACGACTGGGACTTGAACCTGCGTGCGACCGACCACCCCGAGTTCGACGCCTGGCGATGGCACGATTACTGGGTGCCGCTCGATGTGGTCGTCGAATTCAAACGCGGCGTCTACGAGATGGCACTGACCGAGCTCGCTCGCTACCTGCCGCGGCAGGATTTCCGCAACCGTTTTCTGCGCAGCAATGTGCGCGCCCGAGAGTTCGAGCGCCACACGCCAGACGGCGGCGCGCCCGCGGGCCTGGACCTGCCGCCCGGCGGCAGTTTCGATCCGCATCCCGACATTCCTTCAGTGAGCGATGAACCTTCTTCTCCCGACAACAAAGCGCCTTTCCTTCCGTCGCAACGCTGAACGCGCCCTGCTTCTCCTGTGCGTGGCCGTGCTTGCCGGATGCGCATCGGGCAAGCACGACACCGACAACCCCGACTGGGCGCAGTCCGGCATGCCGCCGCCGCCCAAGCGGACCGAGGCGGACACCGAGTGGGCGGAAACCACGGCGCCACCGCCGCCCGCATTCAGCGAGAGCCGTCTGCTACCGATCGAGATGCCTCCCTACATGACGCTGAAGTTCGGCGTCGATCCGAACACCATCGCCATCACGCCGGACGGCATCGTGCGCTACGTGGTGGTGGCGCAGAACCGCAACGGCGGGGGCGCCAACGCGTTCTACGAAGGCGTGCGCTGCTCGACCGCGGAGATGAAGAGCTATGCCCGCTACAACAACGGGACCTGGCAGGAAACCAAGACGCCCGAATGGAAGCGCGTCGACGACCTGAACTCGCGCTACGCGAAGGCACTGTCGACCCAGGCGCTGTGCCGCGGCAATGCGCCGCGCAATTCGGTCGGGGACATGGTGCGAAACCTGCGCAATCCGGTTCGCGAAGTTCAGTGAAACAGTAACGGGGCCTTGGGCCCCGTTTTTTTCATCAGCTCGGCATCAACACCATGTTGTCGCGGTGCACCATCTCTGGCTCCGCAACATAGCCCAGCAAGCGTTCGAACTCCGATGAGGGCTTGCGGCACAGCAGGCGGGCTTCGACGCTCGAGTAGTTGGCAAGGCCGCGGGCCAGCTCGACGCCGTCGGTGTCGCGCACGGCAATCACGTCGCCGCGCGAAAACTCACCCGAGACGCCCGTCATGCCGATGGGCAGCAGGCTCTTGCCTTCTGCGCGCACCTTGGCCGCGGCGCCGGCATCGACGGTCACGGAGCCGCGCAGCTGCAGGTGGTCGGCCATCCAGCGCTTGCGGGCCTGGTGCTTGGCCGTCTGCGCAACCAGCAGCGTGCCGATGGGTTCACCGCGTGCCAGGCGCAGCAGGGCATCGGGCTCCCGACCCCAGGCAATCACGGTGGAAGCGCCGGAGCCGGCCGCGCGCTTGGCCGCCAGGATCTTCGTGATCATGCCGCCGCGGCCGAGGCTGGAACCCGCTCCACCCGCCATGGCTTCGAGCGCGGGATCGCCCGCCGCCGCCTCGTGCACGAACTTGGCGTCCGGGTCCTTGCGCGGATCGGCGGTGAAGAGGCCCTTCTGGTCGGTGAGGATGACCAACGCATCTGCCTCGACCAGGTTGGCGACGAGCGCGCCGAGCGTGTCGTTGTCGCCGAACTTGATCTCGTCGTTGACGACGGTGTCGTTCTCGTTGATGACCGGCACCACGCCGAGCCTGAGCAGCGTGACGAGGGTGGAGCGTGCATTGAGATAGCGCTCGCGGTCGGCGAGGTCGGCATGGGTCAGCAGCACCTGCGCGCTGCCCATTTCGTTCTCGCGCAGCTTGGTTTCGTACATCTGGGCCAGGCCCATCTGCCCGACGGCCGCGGCGGCCTGGAGTTCGTGCACCTCGTGCGGCCGAGTGCGCCAGCCGAGGCGCTTCATGCCTTCGGCAATGGCGCCGCTCGACACCATCACGACCTCTCGTCCATCGCGCACCAGCGCCGCAAGCTGACGGCACCATTCGCCGATGGCGCGTTCGTCCAACCCCCGCCCCTCATTGGTGACAAGGCTCGAGCCCACCTTGACGACGATTCGGCGGGCGTCCCGCAAGGCAGTGGATCCGGAATTCGAGGTCATTTGAGGCTGTGGCGGTCGGTCTTGAAAGCTGCTTGTTCTGCTATCTGTAGAAAGCCTGTCGCATCGGCCTCGAAGCGGGCATCGGATGCCCCGACAAGGCCGCGCGGCTCTCAGTTTGGATCGGGCGGCAATTCAGCGAAGCGCGGATCGACCTCGGCCGGAACCTGTTCGGCCACCTGCTGCGCCTTGATGTGCTGATACACCGCCTGCACCAGATGCTCGCAGCCCTCGCGCGTGAGCGCGGATATCTCGAACACCGGGCCCTTGAAGCGCATGCGCTTCACGAAGTCCTTGATGCGCGCCGCGCGCTCGTCGCCGGGCACCATGTCGAGCTTGTTGAGCACGAGCCAGCGCGGCTTCTCGTAGAGCGCCGTGTCGTACTTCTTCAGCTCACCGACGATAGCCTTGGCCTGTGCCACGGGATCGACGGACTCGTCGAACGGCGCGAGATCGATCACGTGCAGCAGCAAGCGGGTGCGCTGGAGGTGGCGCAGGAACAGATGGCCCAGGCCGGCACCCTCCGAGGCGCCTTCGATCAGGCCGGGAAGATCCGCGACCACGAAGCTCTGCTCCGGGCCCACGCGAACCACACCCAGATTCGGATGCAGCGTGGTGAAGGGATAGTCGGCAATGCGCGGGCGCGCGTTCGAGATGGCGCTGATCAGCGTCGACTTGCCCGCGTTGGGCATTCCGAGCAGGCCGACGTCGGCAAGCACCTTGAGTTCGAGCTTGAGGCTTTTCTTCTCGCCGGGCCAGCCGGGCGTTTTCTGGCGGGGAGCGCGGTTGATGGCGCTCTTGAAGCGCATGTTGCCGAAGCCGCCATCGCCACCCTTGGCAATGGTGATGACTTCGCCTTCCTTCAACAGCTCGTAAAGCACTTCACCGGTCTCGGCATCGCTGATGATGGTGCCGACGGGCATCTTCAGAACGATGTCGTCGCCGGCCGCGCCGAACATGTCGGAGCCCATGCCGTGCTCACCGCGCCTCGCCTCGTGGCGGCGCGAATAGCGGAAGTCGACCAGGGTGTTGAGGTTGGAATCGGCTACCGCGTAGACATGGCCGCCGCGGCCGCCGTCGCCACCGTTGGGGCCGCCGAATTCCTTGTATTTTTCATGACGGAACGACACGCAGCCGTTGCCGCCATCGCCTGCGGCGATGTCGATGAAGGCTTCGTCGACGAACTTCATGGGGTATCCAGTGTACAAATGAAGAAGCCCCGGCAAAGCGGGGCTTCGAGCTGATCGAAGTGACCTGGGCTTATGCCGCGGGGGTCACGTTGACCATGTGCTTGTTCAGTGCGCCCTTGACGCCGAACGACACGTGGCCGTCGACCAGTGCGAACAGCGTGTGGTCCTTGCCCACGCCGACGTTCACGCCGGGGTGGAACTGGGTGCCGCGCTGGCGGACGATGATCGAGCCTGCGCTGATCAGTTCGCCGCCGAAAGCTTTCACACCGAGCATCTTGGGCTTGGAATCGCGCCCGTTTCGCGTTGAGCCGCCGCCTTTTTTCTGTGCCATGGAATCTGCTCCTTAGCCGGCGATCGCGCCGATTTGCAGTTCGGTGAACTGCTGGCGATGGCCTTGACGTTTCTGATAGTGCTTACGACGGCGCATCTTGAAGATGCGAACCTTGTCGTGCTTGCCGTGCGACAGTACCGTGACTGTCACCGTTGCGCCGGACACCAGGGGCGTACCAACCTTGATTTCGCTGCCGTTGCCGACTGCGAGAACCTGATCGATCACGATTTCCTGGCCTACATCCGCAGCAATCTGTTCTACTTTAATTTTTTCGCCGGAAGCAACGCGATACTGCTTGCCGCCGGTTTTTATGACCGCGTACATGTGAACCTCTTGGGAATATGAGCTCTACGGCGAATTCCGCAGAGCCCTAGATTCTAGCACGGTTTGCACGCGCTAACATGGTTTCAGCCCAAGCCGGCCCCGGACGACCTCCCGCTCGTCCCTATAATCTGCGCCTTCCGGCCTCGTGCCGTTGCTACCTTCCGCACTCAGACGCGCCGCGCGCAAACGCTTTGCCAGTTCACGCCGCCGATACCTCCCCCACCGCCACTGTGCTGGATTTGATCGCCGGCGACATGGTCGAAGTCGACCGTGTGATTGCGCGGCGCCTCGATACAGGTGTGCCCCTGGTCAGCCAGGTTTCCAAATACATCATCTCCGCCGGAGGAAAGCGCCTGCGACCGGCACTGCTGCTGCTCATGTCAGGGGCCCTCGGGTACACCGGCGAGCAGCGCTTCAACCTGGCGGCGGTGGTGGAGTTCATCCACACAGCCACGCTACTGCACGACGACGTCGTCGACGAATCGACCCTGCGGCGCGGGCGCCCCACAGCCAACGAATCGTTCGGAAATCCGGCCAGCGTGCTGGTCGGCGACTTCCTGTACTCGCGCGCCTTCCAGATGATGTTGGATGCGAACAACATGCGGATCATGCAAATCCTGGCCGAAGCGACCAATGTGATCGCCGAAGGCGAGGTGCTGCAGCTGATGAATATGCACGACGCCTCGCTGGACGAAGCCGCCTACCTGCGCGTGATCCGCTCTAAAACCGCCAAGCTTTTCGAAGCCAGCACGCGGCTTGCCGCCGTTCTGGCCGGCGCGCCCCCCGAAGTCGAGGAGGCCTGCGCCACCTACGGTCAAGCACTGGGCACAGCGTTCCAGGTCATCGACGACGTGCTCGATTACGCCGGGGATGCGCACGAAACAGGCAAGAACGTAGGCGACGACCTTCGCGAGGGCAAGACCACGCTGCCACTGATCTTTGCCATGCGCCGCGGCAACGCCGAGCAGGCCGAACTGGTGCGCGCGGCAATCCAGGCAGGCGACACGGCCCAGTTGGGCAAGATCGTGGAAATCGTCCACAGCACAGGGGCGCTGGAAGCATCGCGCGCCGCGGCCGCGGACGAAGCGAAACGTGCGATTCACGCACTGCGCGACTTTCCGTCCAATTTGCACGCCGACGGTTTGCTACAATTGGCGGCTCAGTTGCTTGAGCGACGTGCCTGAACACCTCACAAGAGTTGGCAAGGACGGACTTTCTCTTTTTTGCAACCAATCGGGGTGTAGCTTAGCCTGGTAGAGCGCTACGTTCGGGACGTAGAGGCCGGAGGTTCGAATCCTCTCACCCCGACCAGTCTTTGAGGCTGGCACCAATAATGCCCGTGCCTGTTGCTGTGTAGCGATTTACAGGACGCGGGTGTTCAGCGATGATCGTGAAGCATTTTTTCACATCTTTTGCAATTCGCTGAATGGCTGCCGCCGAACTTCCTGTTAAAGAAAACACGCAAATCGCCCTTCCGGGCCTTGCGCGCGCCTTGGTTTCGGCCGGCAAGCTTCCTGCAAAGACAGCGGAAGACATCTATCAGAAGTCGCTGAGCAGCCGAACCAGCTTCATTGCAGAGCTGACCGGCAGCGGCGCCGTCTCGGCCGCCGACCTGGCCCACACGCTTTCTTCCGCCTTCGGCGCCCCGTTGCTCGACCTGGACGCGATCGACCACCAGCGGCTACCCAAGGACCTGCTCGACCCGAAGCTGTGTCTTGCATACCGCATCGTGGTGCTCAGCAAGCGCAACAACCGTCTCATCGTTGCAACAGCCGACCCCTCCGACCAGCAGGCGGTGGAAAAGATCAAGTTCGCATCCCAGATGGGCGTGGACTGGGTCATTGCCGAATACGACAAGCTGTCGCGCATGATCGAGGCCGCCGCGGTCAGCGCGTCGGAAACCCTCAACAATATCGTCGGCGGCGGGGATTTCGAGTTCGACGACGTCACAGCGGATACCTCTGGCGATACGAACGAACAGGCGGCGATCGCCGAAGTCGAAGATGCCCCTGTCGTCCGGTTCCTGCACAAGATGCTGCTCGATGGCGTCAGCATGCGCGCATCGGACATTCACTTCGAGCCGTACGAGCACAACTATCGGGTACGTTTTCGCATCGACGGCGAACTGCGCGAAATTGCCAGCCCGCCAACGCTCATCAAGGACAAGCTGGCCTCGCGGATCAAGGTCATCTCCCGACTCGACATCTCCGAGAAGCGCATCCCGCAAGACGGGCGCATGAAGCTCAAGATCGGCCCCGACCGCGTGATCGACTTTCGCGTGAGCACCCTGCCCACGCTGTTCGGCGAGAAGATCGTGATCCGTATTCTGGATCCGAGCAGCGCGCGCCTGGGCATCGATGCGCTCGGCTACGACGCGGACGAAAAAGAGCGGCTGCTGAACGCGATTGGCCGCCCCTACGGCATGGTGCTGGTGACGGGCCCCACGGGTTCCGGAAAGACGGTGTCGCTCTACACCTGCCTGAACCTGCTGAACCAGCCCGGCGTCAACATTGCCACGGCAGAAGACCCGTCTGAAATCAACCTGCCTGGGGTGAACCAGGTTAACGTCAACGAACGCGCCGGACTCACGTTCGCCGCCGCGCTGCGCGCCTTCCTCCGGCAGGATCCCGACATCATCATGGTGGGTGAGATCCGGGACCTCGAAACGGCCGACATCTCGATCAAGGCCGCACAAACAGGCCATCTGGTGCTTTCGACGCTGCACACGAACGACGCGCCGACCACGCTCACGCGCATGCGGAACATGGGCATCGCGCCGTTCAACATTGCTTCGAGCGTCATCCTGATCACTGCGCAGCGGCTGGCCCGCCGCCTGTGTCATCTCTGCCGCGCGCCGGCCGACGTGCCGCGCCAAGCCCTGCTCGACGCCGGCTTCAAGGAAGAAGAGCTCGATGGTTCCTGGAAGCCTTATCGTCCGGTCGGTTGCTCCGCGTGCAACGGCGGCTACAAGGGCCGGGTCGGCATCTACCAGGTGATGCCGATCTCCGAAGCCATCCAGGCCATCATCCTGCGCGACGGCAGCGCGTTGGACATTGCGCGCCAGTCCGAAGCCGAGGGCGTTCGCTCGCTGCGGCAATCCGGGCTCAGAAAAGTCATGCAAGGGCTCACCTCACTCGAAGAAGTGGTGGCGGTCACCAACGAATAACGAACACACCGTAAGAAATCGGAGATCGAATGGCAACAGTGGCATCCAAGCGCACTTCAAACACACTCAAGGAATCCGTCTACGAGTGGGAAGGCAAGGACCGCAACGGCAAGCTGGTGCGCGGCGAACTCCGTGCCGCCGGCGAGAACCAGGTGCAGGCCGCGTTGCGGCGCCAGGGCGTTCTTGCATCCAAGATCAAGAAGCGCCGCATGCGCTCGGGCAAGACGATCAAGCCCAAGGACATCGCGATCTTCACGCGCCAGCTGGCCACGATGATGAAGGCGGGCGTTCCGTTGCTGCAGTCGTTCGACATCGTGGGCCGGGGCAACGCCAACCCGAGCGTTGCCAAGCTGCTGAACGACATCCGCAGCGACGTGGAGACCGGAACTTCGCTTTCGGCGGCCTTCCGCAAGTTTCCGAAGTATTTCGACAACCTCTATTGCAACCTTGTGGAGGCTGGTGAAGCCGCCGGTATCCTGGAAGATCTGCTGGACCGTCTTGCCACGTACATGGAGAAGACCGAGGCGATCAAGTCCAAGATCAAGTCGGCGCTGATGTATCCCATCTCCGTGGTCGTCGTGGCTTTCGTGGTGATTGCGATCATCATGATCTTCGTCATTCCGGCATTCAAAGAAGTGTTCACTTCCTTCGGCGCAGATTTGCCTGCACCCACCCTGATCGTGATCGGGATCAGCGAATTCTTCGTCTCGTATTGGTGGCTGATCTTCGGCGGGATCGGCGGCGGACTTTACTTCTTCATGCAGGCCTGGAAGCGCAACGAGAAAGTACAGCGGGTGATGGACCGTGCGCTGCTGCGCGTTCCGATCTTCGGCACTCTCATTGAAAAATCCTGCGTGGCCCGCTGGACCCGCACCCTGGCTACCATGTTTGCAGCCGGCGTTCCGCTCGTCGAAGCGCTCGATTCAGTGGGTGGCGCGTCGGGCAACACTGTTTACGGCGACGCCACGGCCAAGATCCAGCAAGAAGTCTCGACCGGCACCAGCCTCACCACGGCCATGACCAACGTCAACCTGTTCCCCTCGATGGTGATCCAGATGACGGCCATCGGTGAAGAATCCGGTTCCATCGACCACATGCTCGGCAAGGCCGCCGATTTCTACGAGTCCGAAGTTGACGACATGGTGGCCGGCCTCTCGAGCCTGATGGAGCCCATCATCATCGTGTTCCTGGGCACGATCATCGGCGGCATCGTGGTGTCGATGTACCTGCCCATCTTCAAGCTGGGCCAAGTCGTTTGATGCTGGTTTCGCGGGAGTTCGACGCCGCTTTCGCCGGCGTGCTGGGCCTGCTGGTCGGCAGCTTCCTGAATGTGGTGATCTACCGCACCCCGGTGATGATGTACCGGGGCTGGCTGGCGGATGCCGTTGCCAATCTCATGTCGTCCAAGGATGCACCATCGCTCTGGGCGCTGGTGTTCGGGCCGAAATCAGCGCCTCCTGCGGGGCTTGAAGCCGCGGCAGACAAGGCCGCCTTGGCCATCGCGAACCTGCCGCCTTTCAATCTGGCCCAGCCGGCTTCGCGTTGCGGGGCTTGCGGGCACAAGATCCGGTGGTACCAGAACATTCCGGTGCTGAGCTACCTGGTGCTGCGAGGGCGTTGCGCTGCCTGCAAGACGTCCATCAGCCCACGCTATCCGCTGGTCGAACTGATCACGGGTGCGCTCTTCGCCCTCTGCGGCTATCGCTTCGGCCTGACGCCCACCGGCGCGCTCTGGGCGGCGTTCGCGGCGCTGCTGGTGTGCCAGTTCCTGATCGATTTCGATACGCAGTTCCTGCCGGACTCGCTCAACTACCCGCTGATCTGGCTGGGACTCATCGGTGCGGCCATGGGCTGGACGGGCGTTGCGTTGAGTTCGGCGGTCTGGGGCGCCGTGTTCGGCTACCTGGGCCTCTGGCTTGTGTACCATGGTTATCGCCTGACCACAGGCAAGGAAGGCATGGGATATGGCGACTTCAAACTTCTGGCTGCATTGGGCGCATGGCTCGGGGCCGACTATCTCATCGCCATCGTCCTGGTTTCGTCGCTGGTGGGCGCCGTGATCGGCCTGACGCTGCGGCTTGTCGGCAAGCTGGCGCACAAGGATATCCCGATGGCGTTCGGCCCCTTTCTCGCCGGTGCGGGGCTGGTGTGCCTCGTCGCGGGTCCTGAAGTCGTGCGGCAGTGGATTCCTTTCGCCTTTCCGCTCGACCCATTCATCCGTTGAAGAGCGCGTGATGCGGCGCATCGGCCTGACGGGCGGAATCGGAAGCGGCAAGAGCACTGTCGCGGCGTTGCTGGTCGCCGAGGGCGCCGTGCTCGTCGACACCGACGCCATCGCGCGCCGCATTGCAGAACCCGGCGGCATTGCAATGCCCGCCATCGAAGCCGCATTCGGCCGCACCGCGATTGCGACGGATGGCGGCCTCGATCGCGCCGGCATGCGGCAGCTCGTGTTCGCCGACAGCAGCGCCAGGAAGCGCCTGGAATCGATCCTCCACCCGCTGATCGGCGCCGAAACGGAACGCCTGGCCGCAGCCGCAGGGCAAGCCCCAGTCGTTTTCGATGTGCCGCTTTTGGTCGAATCCGGCCGCTGGCGCGCCAACGTCGACAGGGTGCTGGTGGTCGACGCGACCGAGGAAACGCAGTTGCGCCGTGTCATGGCGCGCTCGGGCTGGACGCCCGATGCCGTGCGCGCCGTGATCGCCCAGCAGGCTCCGCGCAGGCTGCGCAGGGCGGCCGCGGATGCGGTCATTTTCAACGAGTCGCTCTCGCTGGAGGAACTCGGCAGAGAGGTACGGAGTCTCTGGAAGCTGTGGGCTTCGCCCGGCACGCGATAATTCGAGACTTGCCGCAGCAGCGGCTGCACAACGATCAAGACAGAGAAGGCGCCACCGGGGTGCCATTCCCCGCGATGCTTTTCAACTCGTATCCCTTTATTTTTGTCTTCTTCCCGCTGGTCCTGATCGGATTCTTCCTGATCGGCAAGCGCAATGCCCGGGCCGCCGCCGGGTTTCTTGCCCTGGCATCGCTGTTCTTCTACGGCTGGTGGAGCGTCAAGGCGCTTCCGCTGCTGCTGGCGTCGATCTGCATCAACTATTGGTTCGGCCTGCGCCTGACCCCCGCTCCAGGGCGGGACGAGCGCAAGCGAAAGTCCCTGCTGATCATCGCGCTGGTGGTCAACCTCGGCGTGCTGGCGATCTTCAAGTACGCCAACTTCTTCGTTTCGAATGTGAACGACGGACTGGCCGCGGCAGGCCTCTCGCAGATCCCGCTGCTGCATATCGTGCTGCCGATCGGCATCTCCTTCTATACCTTTACCCAGATCGCCTTTCTGGTCGACTGCTGGCAAGGCAAGGTGCACGAGCGCAGCTTCATTCACTACGTGCTGTTCGTCACCTATTTTCCGCACCTGATCGCCGGCCCGGTGCTGCATCACGCGCAAATGATGCCGCAGTTCGGCAACCCGTCCACCTACCGGGTCAACGCCGGCAACATTGCGCTGGGCCTGGGCATCTTCACTTTCGGGCTGGCCAAGAAGATGCTGATCGCCGACCCGCTCGGGCAGTATGCGGACATGATGTTCAAGGGCGTTCACGAGGGCGTGCTGCCCTCGCTGTACACCGCATGGCTCGGTGTGCTTGCCTATACGCTGCAGATCTATTTCGACTTCTCGGGCTATTCGGACATGGCGGTCGGCCTGTCCCTGTGCATGGGCGTGCAGCTGCCGCTCAACTTCCGCTCGCCGTACAAGTCGACCAACATCATCGAGTTCTGGCGCCGCTGGCACATCTCGCTCTCGAACTTCCTGCGCGACTACCTGTACGTGCCGCTCGGCGGCAACCGCAAGGGCCCGGCCCGGCGCTACCTGAACCTGTTCCTCACCATGCTGCTGGGCGGCCTTTGGCATGGCGCCGCGTGGACCTTCGTAATCTGGGGCGCGCTGCACGGCCTCTTCCTCATGGTCAACCACCTCTGGAACGCCACCGTTCGTCGCGGAAAGACAAGCTCGTCGCGCCTCGGTCGCGTGCTCGGATGGTTCATCACGTTCCTGTGCGTGATGGTGGCGTGGGTGGTGTTCCGCGCGGACAGCATGACGGCGGCCATCGAGATCTACAAGGGCATGCTGGGCATGCACGGCGTGATTCCCAGCGCTTTCGGAGAGTTCAAGGTGCCGTTCCGCAAGCCAGAGTTCTTCCAGACCATGCTGGCCGGCCTCGTCATCTGCCTGGCGCTGCCCCCGACCATCACGCTAGATCGCTGGATCCCTTCCGTAGCCGCATTGGCTGGGCGCCCCGCGCTCAACCGCATCGCAACGGTGCTGACGGCGCTGGGATGCGTTTTCCTCTTTGGCCTGTGCGTGTCGAAATTCGGCAACTACAGTCCCTTCCTCTATTTCCAGTTCTGACATGGAAGACACGAAACCGGCCCGCATGTGGCTCGCCATCTTCGTCGCAGGCTTTCTTGTCTGCGCCGCGCTGCTGGTCACCAGCCTGCTGACCCCCGTTCCCTATGGCGACCTGACACGCATCGGGCGCATTTCCGAACGCGATTTCGGATGGCACCATCCGCCCCCGCCGATTCCTGACGCCAATATCAAGGCTTCCTCGATCCAGGAAGCCGATGTGCTTGTGATCGGCGACAGCTTCTCGGTCCGCTATGCCTGGCAGTCGCCACTGGTCGGGGCCGGCTACCGCGTCGCCACCGCGCATTGGGACAAGACCGGGCCGATGTGCAGCGACTTCTCGGAATGGGTGCGCAAGTCCGGCTTCAAGGGCAAGGTTGTCATCATCGAGAGCATCGAACGCCTGCTCCAGGGGCGCATCGAGGACTCGAAGGAGTGCTCGACCATGAAGCACGCCTTCGTGCCTTCGCCTCCCCCGTTCGAAAATCCAGCCAAGCCGGCGCCTACCGAGTTCCGCCTGAACTGGGACGCAGAGCTGCTGAGGGGCTGGCTGACCTATCGCAATACCCGAGCCATCGAACGCTCCGAGAGCTGGACCAACACGCCGGACCGCTGGGGTCCGCTCATCGACGCGCGCACCGTTCCCGACGGCTGCAAGCAATTCAGCCATGTGGCTTGCAACAAATTGCTCATGACGGCCGAAGACCGCCTGATGGCGCCGCTCACCGCCGACTCCGCCACTTTCATGGCGAAGTTCACGGAAAAAATGGCGCCGTCCCTGCGCATCATCTGGATGGTCGTGCCCAACAAGAGCACGGTGTACCTCGACCAGAACCATGCCGCCGCGTTCCGCAGCACGTTCAACGACCTGAAGATCGGGCCCGATCTTTTTACACTGTCCGAGCAGAACCGCTTCAAAATCACGGACCTGTATCCTGCCAACGAAACGCACGTTTCCACCGCCGGGTATCTGCTCTTCGGTCAGCGTATGCTGGAGGCTGTGCGCGAAGTGCAGCCCGCCCCGGCGGCCGCGAAATCGCCTTGAACTCGTCCCTCACATGAACCCGAACGCGTGATCCTTTACGAGTACCCATTCAACGAGCGCATCCGGACCTACTTGAGGCTGGAGCACCTGTTCCGCCGCCTCGGCGAGTTGGTGCCCGCGGAATCCGCGCTCTCCCATCATTTCGCCCTGGTCACGATTTTCGAGATCATGGACGTTGCCGCGCGCGCCGACCTCAAGGCCGACGTCATGCGCGACCTCGAAAAGCACAAGAACGTCTTCAACAGCTACCGGGGCAACCCGGCGATCGCCGAGGCGGCGCTGGACCAGGTCGTCACCCAGCTCGAGCGCAATTTCGCGGCACTCAACAGCGTGTCCGGCAAGGCCGGCCAGGCGCTGACCGAAAACGAGTGGCTCATGAGCATCCGCAGCCGGGCCGGCATTCCGGGCGGCACCTGCGAGTTCGACCTGCCCGCCTACTACGCCTGGCAGCACCGCAGCGCGGCGAGCCGGCGCACGGACCTGGAGCGCTGGTCGAGCACGCTCGCCCCGCTTGCCGAATCGATCTACCTGCTGCTCAAGCTGCTGCGCGAGGCCGATGTGCCCTACAAGGTGATCGCCACCCATGGCCAGTTTCAGCAGAACCTGCCTCAGGGGCGCAGCTTCCAGTTGCTGCGCCTGCGGATCGACCCGGCACTCGGACTGGTTCCCGAGATCAGTGGCAACCGGCTCATGGTTTCGGTGCGAATGATGCGCCACGAGGCAGACGACCGCCTGCACCAGAGCACGGAAGACGCCGCCTTCGAACTCACGCTCTGCGCCTGAGCGCAGCAGCGCGCCAAGACACACACGCCATGAGCAACGGCAGGACCCACAACGACATCGGCGAGCGGATTGTCCGCTGCCCCGCCTGCGGCGGCGACAGCATCTACGCCGCCAGCAACCCCTATCGGCCCTTCTGCAGTGCACGCTGCAAGGGCATCGACCTCGGCGCATGGGCCAACGAAGAATTCAGGATGCCCGCCGAAGAGCCGCCGGACGAAGAGACCTTCGGCGATCCCAAGCTGAAGCAGTAGGCGCTGCAGCGCCCCCGCGCTACTTCTTGGGCGCCGCGCCGCCGTCGCCCAGCAAGGCGCGATCCATGTAGGTTGCGAACGAGCGCGTGTACTTGGGCCTCAGATGGCCGGCATCCTTGTATGCGGGGGCACCGTCGGACATGGTGCGAAGGCATTGGCCGTCGGCCGTGCACAGGTTGGCGACCGCATCGATCACCTCCACGCCGCTCGCAATCCCGATCTCCCGCAGCTTGTCATTGAGTTCACGCTGGTCCTGAGGTATCGGCAGCGTCGGCATCGTGGTCGATACCTTCATGGACGTCAACCGACTGCCTTCGAGCAGACGCTTCGGCTCGAAATCGGGGGTCACCGGAATGTCGAGCAGCAGAAAAACCTTCTTGCCCTTGCCCGACAGTTCGCGCAGCAGCTGGCCGAGCGAGTCGAATGCCAGCGCCATGCCATCACCGCCGCGGAACTGATGGGTCGCGCCGCTCGCATCGCGGAAGTAATAGCCTGGCGCGCCGCCCGCGATGAAGTAGCAATTCCAGCAGCCGCCGATCACCACGGTGTCGATCTCGGGACTGCGAGCGAACTCCAGCACCGCCGTGCGCCGCTCGGCGCAGCCTATGTTCGCGTCCGCATAGACACCGGGAATCGGCGGGCAGGACCCCTGGGTCGCGAAATAGATGGTGTTGGCCTTGTCCGGCACAGTGCGCGCAAGTTCCTCGGCGCGCGGACCATACTGCTGCACATGGCTGTCGCCGATCAGCAGGCTCTTGCGCGGCCCGTTGCCGACTTGATAGAGCAAATGGCGCCCTAGTTCGTAATTCTTGAAATCGTCGTAGTAACCCACGTCGGCCGCCGCCTCGGAGATCTGCTGCAGACGAATGTCGTGATGGCGCGGTTGCAGCACGCCAGAGAAGACCACCAGGCCCACGACCACCAGCGCAATGCCCAGGCCCGCCAGCCAGCGCAGCAGGCCGGGGCTGGTGCGCGTGCGCGTGTAGCGCTCGACGAACCTGTAGGTCAGCCACGCCAGCACCACGCTCGCGACCACCGCGCCCGCACGCATGGGCAGCGAGGGCAACCCGTCGCTCAGGATCCGCGCATAAGCGAGCAGCGGCCAATGCCACAGATAAAGCGGATAGCTGATGAGACCGATCCACACCATCACCCGGTTCGACAGCAGGTACTTGTTCAGGAAACCCGTGGGCCCGGCCGCAATGCAGCTCACGGCCCCCAGCGTGGGCAGCAGCGCCCACCAGCCCGGAAAAGCCTTGTCGCCGCGGATCATCACCAGTCCGAGTCCGAGCAAGCCCACGCCGACGAAGGACTGCACGTGGCTGCGCAAGCGGCTAGGCGCTGCGGGCTTCAGCCGCATGCACGCCAGGATGCCGCCCACCATCAGCTCCCAGAAGCGCGAAGCCGGCGAATAGAAAGCCGCCGTACGAAACGGATGGATCGTGAGCACATTGACGAGAAACGACACCACCGCAATCGCCAGGATCACGCGGATCATCGGCCAGCGGCGGCGCCAGGCCACGCCCAGCAACACCGGCCAGAAAATGTAGAACTGCTCCTCGATGCCGAGGGACCACAGATGCAGCAGCGGCTTGGTTTCCGCGGCGGTATCGAAATAGCCGGCATCCGCCCAGAACACAAAATTGGCAAAGAAGGCCGCACCACCCGTGACCTGCTTGCCCAGCTGCGCAAACTCGTCGGACAGCAGCATGTACCAGCCGAAGCACAAGGTGGCCAGAAGCACCAGGATGAGCGCCGGAAAAATGCGCCGGATGCGTCGGGCGTAGAAGTCGCGGTAGCTGAAATCGCCCGCCACCTGGCTCTGCAGAAGAATGGTCGAGATCAGGTAGCCCGAGATCACGAAGAAGATGTCGACGCCGATGAAGCCGCCAGGCAGCACGCCCGGAAACGCGTGATAGATCACCACGGAGGCCACGGCAATGGCACGCAGGCCGTCTATGTCCGGTCGGTACTTGGGATGCAGCATCTATTGGGGGCCGTTGAACGCGCTGTGGCGGTTCTGATTATTTTTTGGCAAGCCTACGCGGCCTACCCGGCGGCATGAGGAAGTCCGCGCTCCTCGGCCAGCCATTCGAGCACCGGCATGGCGCCGGGCAGCACGGGCGTCACGTCCAGCGGCAGCTGCTGCCAACGCATTTCCTGCCCTTCGCGCATTTCAAATTCGCCGCTCCAGGCCGTCACCTTGCACCAGTGCAGCCGCACCAGCGCATGCGGATAGTCGTGCTCGGTGATCTTCCAGACCTCGGCGCCCGCAATGGTGATGCCGAGTTCTTCCTGCAGCTCGCGCCGCAGGGCCTGCTCGACCGTTTCGCCGGCCTCGATCTTGCCGCCCGGAAATTCCCAGAAGCCTGCATACGCCTTGCCTTCCGGCCGGGTCGACAGCAGCAATGCGTCGTCCACCGGACGGATCAGCACGCCGACGGCCACCTCGGTGTGCTTGCGGTCTTGGGGCTGCGGCTGCGCGCTCATGCGCTGGCCCGCCCGGCGTAGTCGCGCGCGAACTGGTAGGCCACGCGGCCGCTGCGCGAGCCGCGCTCGAGTGCCCAGACCAGCGCCTCGGGGCGTGCCGCCTCGATGGCAGCCTGGTCGACGCCGAAGGACGACAGCCACTGCGCAACGATGGCCAGGTATTCGTTCTGGCTGAACGGATAGAAGCTGACCCACAGGCCGAAGCGCTCCGAGAGCGAAATCTTCTCTTCGATCACCTCGCCGGGATGCACTTCGCCGTCCTCGGTGTGGGTGTACGAAAGGTTGTCCTTCATGTATTCGGGCAGCAGGTGGCGCCGGTTGCTGGTTGCGTAGATCAGCACGTTCGGCGTGGCCGCCGCGATCGAGCCGTCGAGAATCGACTTCAGCGCCTTGTAGCCCGGCTCGCCTTCGTCAAAGCTCAAATCGTCGCTGAACACGATGAATTTTTCGGGCCGCTGCGACACCACCTCGACGATGTCGGGCAAGTCGGTCAGTTCGGCCTTGTCGACTTCGATCAGGCGCAGCCCCTGCGGCGCATAGGCCTGCAGGCAGGCGCGGATGAGCGACGACTTGCCCGTGCCGCGTGCACCGGTCAGCAGCACGTTGTTGGCGGGCTTGCCTTCAACGAACTGGCGCGTGTTGCGCTCGATCTTTTCCTTCTGGACGTCGATTTCCTTCAGTGAATCGAGCGCCATTGCAGCCACATGCTTCACCGGCTCGAGCACGCCGTGGCCCGAACTGCGGCGCCGATAGCGCCATGCGATCGACGCGTTCCAGTCGGCAGGTGCAGCCAGCGGCTGCGGCAAGATCGATTCGATGCGGCCGATCAGCTGCTCGGCGCGCTCGATCAGCCTCTGGAACTGCTCGTTCATGACCTGTAGTCGGCGTTGATCGTGACGTACTCGTGGCTCAGATCGCAGGTCCACACGGTCTCGCTCGCGTTACCGCGGCCCAGGCCGATGCGAACCGTGATTTCGCTCTGCTTCATCACGCGCTGGCCGTCTTCCTCGCGGTACGACGGATTGCGCCCGCCTTTCACCGCCACGTGCACGTCGTCCAGGAACAGGTCGATGCCGGTCTGGTCGAGATCGGCAATGCCGGCGTAGCCCACGGCCGCCAGGATGCGGCCCAGGTTCGGGTCGCTCGCGAAGAAAGCCGTCTTGACCAGCGGCGAATGCGCCACGGCATAGGCCACTTGCTTGCACTCTTCCGGATTGCGGCCGCCCTCGACCTGGATGGTGATGAACTTGGTAGCGCCTTCGCCGTCGCGCACGATGGCTTGCGCGAGTTGGCGCGCCACGTTCTGCATCGCAGCCACGAGCGCTTGCCCTTCGGGCGAATCGAGCGACGTGATGGTTGCGTGCGCGGCCTTCTGCGTCGCGATGACCACGAAGGAATCGTTGGTCGAGGTGTCGCCGTCAATCGTCACGCGGTTGAAAGAAGCGTCGGCCAGGCGCTTGGCCAGCGGCTGGATCAGCGACGGATCGATCTTCGCGTCGGTGGCCATGAAGCCCAGCATGGTCGCCATGTTCGGGCGGATCATGCCCGCGCCCTTGCTGATGCCGGTGATGGTGACGGTGGCACCGCCGACCTGAGCCTGCTGGCTGAACGCCTTGGGAATAGTGTCGGTGGTCATGATGCCTTCGGCCGCACGCGCCCAGTGGTTCTCCGAAGCGTCAGCCAGCGCGGCGGGCAGGCCGGCTTCGATGCGGTCCACCGGCAGCGGCTCCATGATCACGCCAGTGGAGAACGGCAGGATCTGCTCGGGCGCGATTTCGAGGTGGCGCGCCAGTGCAATGCAGGTGGAGCGCGTGCGCATCAAGCCGTCTTCGCCCGTGCCGGCGTTGGCGTTGCCGGTGTTGATGACCATGGCGCGAATGCCGTAGTTGGCCGCCAGATGGTCGCGGCAGACCTGCACCGGCGCCGCGCAGAAACGGTTCTGGGTGAACACGCCTCCAACCGCCGAGCCTTCGTCGATCAGCACGACGGTCAGGTCCTTGCGGTTGGCCTTGCGCACACCCGCTTCGGCCACGCCGATGCGGACGCCGGGCACCGCGAACAAGGCGGCGGGATCAGGAGCGGACAGGTTCACGGGCATGGGAATTTCTCTTCCGGAGTTTCTGGGTCAGCTGAGCTTGCCGTGGCACTGCTTGTACTTCTTGCCACTGCCGCAAGGGCATGGGTCGTTGCGGCCGACGCGCGCAAAGGCGGCTGCCTCGGCGGTGAGCGTGCCCAGCCCCAAGCCCGCGGCCGCGATGCGGCGCTGGTTTTCCTCGTCAAGCCGAACCTCGACCTCGCCGGTTTCGGTCGGCGCGCTGTAGGTGATGTTCGATACGTTTTCGCCGCGGCTCTCGAGCGCATCCGCCGCCTGCTCGAGCTGCTCGCCCGACTGCACGCGCACGGTCATCAGCTGGCGCGTGACTTCGTTCTTGACCGAATCGAGCAGTTGGCCGAAGAGCTCGAAGGCTTCGCGCTTGTACTCTTGCTTGGGCTGCTTTTGGGCATAGCCGCGCAGGTGAATGCCCTGGCGCAGGTAGTCGAGCGAAGCCAAGTGCTCGCGCCAGTGCGTGTCGATGCTCTGCAGCAGCACCATGCGCTCGAACTGGGTGAAGTTCTCCTGGCCGATCAGCGCCACCTTGGCGTCGAAGGTGTCGTTGGCGGCCTTCACCACCTTTTCAACGATGTCTTCGTCGCTCACGGCCTCGGCGGCCTCGACTTCGCTCTTCAGGGGCATGTCGATGCCCCACTCGTTGAAGAGCGTCTTCTCCAGGCCCGCCAGGTCCCACTGCTCCTCGACCGATTCGGCCGGCACGTATTGGCGCACCAGATCGATGAAGCAGCCTTCGCGCAGCGCCGCGATCTGCGCCGTGAGGTCGGCCGCGTCGAGGATGTCGTTGCGCTGCTGGTAGATCACCTTGCGCTGGTCGTTCGACACGTCGTCGTATTCGAGCAACTGCTTGCGGATGTCGAAGTTGCGCGCCTCGACCTTGCGCTGCGCGCTTTCGATGCTGCGCGTGACGATGCCGGCTTCGATGGCTTCGCCGTCCGGCATCTTCAGGCGATCCATGATCGCCTTCACGCGGTCGCCCGCAAAGATGCGCATCAGCGGATCGTCCAGGCTCAGGTAGAAGCGCGAAGAGCCCGGGTCGCCCTGGCGGCCCGAACGGCCGCGCAGCTGGTTGTCGATTCGGCGCGATTCATGGCGCTCGGTCGCGATGATCCGCAAGCCGCCCAGCGACTTGACGAATTCGTGGTCCTTGGTCCATTCCGCGCGAACGTGCGCGATGTCGACTTCCTTGGTGGCGTCGTCGCGGCCTTCGTCGTTCTCGATCGCCTCGATCATCTTCTCGATGTTGCCGCCCAGCACGATGTCGGTACCGCGGCCGGCCATGTTGGTCGCGATGGTGATCATCTTCGTGCGGCCGGCCTGCGCCACGATGTCGGCTTCGCGCGCATGCTGCTTGGCGTTGAGCACCTGGTGCGGCAGCCCCGCCTTGGTGAGCAGGCCGTCGATGATTTCGGAGTTCTCGATCGACGAGGTGCCCACCAGCACCGGCTGGCCGCGCTCGTAGCATTCGCGGATGTCCTGGATAGCCGCTTCGTACTTTTCGCGCGTGGTCTTGTAGACCCGGTCGAGCTGGTCTTCGCGCTTGCTGATGCGGTTCGGCGGAATGATGACGGTCTCGAGACCGTAGATTTCCTGGAACTCGTAGGCCTCGGTGTCGGCCGTGCCGGTCATGCCGGCCAGCTTGTTGTACAGGCGGAAGTAATTCTGGAAGGTGATCGAGGCAAGCGTCTGGTTCTCGGCCTGGATCTGCACGCCTTCCTTGGCTTCGACGGCCTGGTGCAGGCCGTCGCTCCAGCGACGGCCGGTCATCAGGCGGCCGGTGAATTCGTCGACGATGACCACTTCGCCCTGCTGCACCACGTAATGCTGGTCGCGGTGGTACAGGTGCCGAGCGCGCAGCGCGGCGTTCAGGTGGTGCATCAGCGTGATGTTCGCCGGATCGTAGAGCGAGGCGCCTTCTGGCAGCAGCTTGAATTCGCTCAGCAGCTGCTCGGCCTTCTCGTGGCCGTCTTCGGTCAGGAACACCTGGTGGGTCTTTTCGTCGACCGTGAAGTCGCCCGGCACCGTGACGCCCTCGCCCGTGCGCGGATCGGCTTCGCCTTCCTGCTTGGTCAGCAGCGGCACCACCTTGTTGATGGCCAGGTAGAGCTCGGTGTGGTCTTCGGCCTGGCCGCTGATGATCAGCGGCGTGCGGGCCTCGTCGATCAGGATGGAGTCCACCTCGTCGACGATGGCGTAGTTCAGCGTGCGCTGAACCCGGTCGCCCGGCTCGTACACCATGTTGTCGCGCAGGTAGTCGAAGCCGTATTCGTTGTTGGTGCCGTACGTGATGTCGCTCGCGTAGGCCTGCTGCTTTTCCTCGCGCGGCATCTGCGGCAGGTTGATGCCCACCGTAAGCCCCAGGAAGTTGTACAGGCGGCCCATCCACTGGGCGTCGCGGTTGGCGAGGTAGTCGTTCACCGTGACCACGTGCACGCCTTGGCCAGACAGCGCGTTCAGGTACACCGGCAGCGTGGCGGTCAGGGTCTTGCCTTCGCCGGTGCGCATTTCGGCGATCTTGCCGTTGTGAAGCGCCATGCCGCCGAGCAGCTGCACGTCGAAATGGCGCATCTTCATGACGCGCTTGGAGCCTTCGCGCACCGTGGCAAAAGCTTCGGGCAACAGGGCATCGAGGGTTTCGCCCTTGGCGATGCGGTCCTTGAATTCCTGGGTCTTGGCGCGCAGCCCGTCGTCGGTGAGCTTCTCGAATTCGGGTTCCAGCGCATTGATGCGCTCCACCGTCTTGCGATACTGCTTGAGGAGCCGGTCGTTGCGACTGCCGAAAATCTGGGTCAGGAAGTTGGTTGCCATTGGCGTGGAGATGGGCGTGCACCTGACACAACAGGCACTGCGACCGGATTCCCTAAGATATGGTGAAAGCAGTTGGGCGCGCCTTCTTCGAATGCAAGCCTCGAAAGCAAGCGGCTCAGACCGGATCTGCCGGCGCAAGCGTCGGCAAACCGGGCATTTTAGCTGCCCTTGTCCCACCCTCCGGATTACCCATGAATCGCCGCTCCGTCCCGCCCGTCACGCTGCACCAGGCCGCCGAAGGTTCGCCCACCCTGGCAAGCCTGATTGCGCGCGCGCGCGACTCCGGCGACCGGCTGCGGGCGGTCGAGGGATTGATTCCGCCGGCCATGCGCCCGGCCGTGCAGGCCGGCCCGGCCGAAGGTGATGTGTGGTGCCTGCTGGTCAACGGCAGCGCCGCCGCCGCCAAGTTGCGCCAGCTTTCGCCCATGCTGGTCACCCGGCTGCGAAACCGGGGCTGGGACGTGAACACGATCCGGATCAAGGTGCAATCCGGGCGCTGAAAGAAAAAGGCGGCTGCCTGGGCCCCGCGCCGCCGATCCGGCCGATCTCTATTGCGGCTGAAGCCCGATGTCGTGCGCCACCTTCCGCCAGCGCTCGGCTTCCGCGCGCATGAAAGCCCGCAGCTCGCCCGCGGTGGAACCCTTCAGCTGCACCCCCAGCGCCGTCATGCGCTCCCTCACCGACGGATGGTCCAGCGCCGCGACGGCTTCGCGCCGCAGCCGCTCGATCACCTCCAGCGGCGTGGTGGCGGGCGCCACCAGCGCCCACCACTGGTCGATCTCGAGCCCCTTGAGCCCGCTTTCGGTAAGGGCGGGCACCTCCTTCAGGCCCGGAAGGCTCACGCGTTGCGCGCTCGTCACCAAAAGCGGACGGATCCGGTTGGCCCCCATCAGGCTGGAGCCGCTGGCCAGCGTTGCGAAATGCCCGCCCACCGTGCCCGCGGCCACATCGGTAAGGGCCGGCGCCGATCCGCGGTAGGGAACCATGTTGAACTTGATCCCGGTGCGGTTCGCCAGCAGTTCGGCTGCCAGGTGGCTCACCGTGCCCGCGCCGCTGTGCGCAATGGCCGGCGGCATCGGCCGGGCGGCGGCCGTCTTGACGAAGGTCTTGAAGTCGCGGCTGTCGTCGTCCATGCCCGCAAAGAAGACAAGCGGCGAGGTGCCGATCATCGTCACCGGCGTGAAGTCGCGCAGCAGGTCGTAGGGCAACCGCGCGGTCACTGCGGGCGCAATGGCGTGCGGCAACTCGACAATGGCCAGCGTGTATCCGTCGGGCGCGGCCTTGGCCGCCGCCTCGGTGCCGATCTGGCCGGCCGCACCGGGCCGGTTGTCGACGATCACCGAGCTGCCGAGCGTCTGACTCATGCGCTGCGCCATGGCGCGCGCAATGGCGTCGGTGCTACCGCCCGCAGCCCACGGCACGATCAGCTTGATGGGCTTGTCGGGAAAGGCCGCCCAGGCGCGCTGCGCCGTGGCGCTGAAGAGAGCGGCCGAACCGGTAGCCAGGAAGGCGCGGCGTTGCATTGCTTGCATGGTTTCGATTCCTTTGGGTAACTAGGGAGCTCAGGCGGCCTCGTCCGGCCAGCTCGGGTCGCGCGACGCGTTGGCGGTCAGCATCAGCACTACGTGGGCATCGCCTGCAATGGCGCCGCCTTCGCGCAGCTGGCGCACGGCGTCCAGTCCGCCCGCGGCGCAAAGCTCGGCACTCACGCCCGCCGCCGTGAGCTTTTGCCGCGCGGCGCGGGCCAGGTCGTCGCTGACCACCACCGCGCCCCCGCCTGAGGCGACGGCCGCCTGCCACTGCAAAAAGGTCACGGTCGATCCGGCGGTGGAAAACTGCGCGGTGTGCCCGGGATACGCGCCGTTGAGTGCGCCGCCTGCCAGCACGCGCGAAAGCCGCGCAAAAGGCTCCACCAGCCAGAGCCGCGGCAGGCGCGCAATGCGCCCCGCAGCCAGCAGATCGCGAAAGCCTGCGTAGATGCCCCAGGCCAGGTCGCCGCGCGCCGTGGGAATCACGATGTGATCGGGCAGGCCGCCCTCGTTCAGGCACTCCAGGGCGATGGGCTTGTAGCCCTCGATCGCCAGCGGCGCGCTGCCCAATGCGGGCAGGCGGTAATTCGTCAGCGCGAAATAGCCCGCATGTTGTGAGCGCTCACGCACGAACGCCCAACGGCCGGCGTTGTCTGCAAAGGTGTAGCGCCGCGCACCGAGGGCGTCGAGCTGCCGTGCATAGGCTGCCGGCAGGCCTTCGTAGGTTGCCACTTCGCAGCCCAGGCCCGCGGCCCACGCGTAGTGCGCCGCGGAGATCGCGGCGTTGCCCGACGAGGCCAGCACCAGTGTGTGGGCACCGAAGTCCAGCGCCTGGGCCACGCCCACGGCCGTCATGCGATCTTTATGCGAGCCGGTGGGGTTGGACGATTCGTCCTTGAGCGCGAGGCGTGCCACGCCGAACTCGCGCGCCAGTTCCGGCATCTCCAGCAGCGGCGTGCCGCCCTCGCCCAGCGTGAACCCTGGCGTGTAAGGCATGGGCAGCGGGCTGCCGCTGTCGGGCAGGTAGCTGGCACGCAACCCGGCGTGGACGCCCGTGGCACGGCAGGCGGGGCAGCCGTCGTTCGCCAGGGTGAGCGGATAGGGAGCCTCGCAGCGCAGGCAACGCAAGCCCTGCAAGCCGGGGTTTCTCACCGGCTGCGGCGGGCGCGCCCGCGCGGTGCCCGGCGAATCGGCGGGCGGCTCGGAAGGCGAGGCGAACTTGAAGTGCATTACGGGCGCGGGCATGTTTCAGGCGGTCTCGGGTAGGAAGTCGTGCCGAAATCTTAGGCATCTGCAAATAAAATCATCTAGCTTGAAATACTCAAGCGATAAGAAAACTTATCGATGCGCTTCACCGAAATAGAGACGTTCCGCGCCCTGATGCGCGCCGGCTCCACCCGCAAGGCCGCGGCGCTGCTGCATGTGACGCAGCCCGCCATCAGCCAGTCGCTCAAGCGGCTCGAGGCGCAGGCCGGCATGGTCCTGTTCCAGCGCACCGGGGGCCGGCTGGTGCCCACGCCCGAGGCGCGCGCGCTGTTGACGGAAGTCGAGCGGGTCTTCATCGGCATGGAAGCCATCGAGCACCGCATGCGCAGCCTGCGCGACTTCGGCACCAACCAGCTTGAACTCAGCTGCTATCCGGCTTTCGGGCTGGGCTTCATGCCGCGTGCGCTGGAGCGCCTGAAGGCGCAGCGCGGCGACAGCCCGTGGCCGCAGGTGTCGCTGCAGGTGCTCAGCTCCAAGGACGTGCGCGACCGCGTGGCCAAGGGCATTTCAGACTTCGGGCTGATGGCCGACGAACTGTCGCTCGAAGGCATCGACCATTCGACCTTCGCGCGCTTTCCCGGCGTGGTCGTGATGCCGAAGGGCCATGCGCTCGCGCGCTTCAAGCGCATCGAACCGGAGCAGCTCGCGCAAGCGCCTTTCCTGGCGCTGAACCCCGAGGACCCTTCGCACCGCGGCCTCGAAGCCGCACTTGCCGAACGCGGCGTCGCGCTCCGGGTGATGGTGCAAACGCCCTACGCGGCCAGCGTGTGCGAGATGGCCCTGCGCGGCCTTGGCGTGGGACTCGTCAACCCGATCACCGCGCTCGACTACGCGGAACGCGGCCTCGTGGTGCGCCGGCTCTCGGTCGACGTGTTCTTTTCATGCGTGCTGGCCATGCCCGCGGGCAAGGTGCTTTCGACGACCGCCCGCGACTTTCTTTCACTCATGCGCCGGCAACTGGCGGAAGACGAGAAACGCATCCAGCGCTACCTGCGCTGATCCCCGCGGGCTGCTTACTTCCAGCCGAACTCGTGGTTCAGCCCCACGACGAAGCCGTTCACGCCGCGGGAGCCTGCCCCCGTGCGCGAAGCGCTCACATCCAGGCTGATCAGCGGCGTGAGGCCGAAGCGCCAGCCGATGCGCGATGTCCACACGCCCGATGCGCGGCTGCGCTCTGCAATCAGCGAGACCTTTTCATCGAGCGCCCATTCCGCCGCCACCCCGCCGCGCGGCGTTCGGGCGCCGGTGCCCGTGGCCCAGTCGGCGCCGATGTTGGCGTGAACCTGCAGGCGATCCAGCGGGCGCCACGTGACCGGCAGCACCAGTTGCCCGCCGGTCCGGCCACCACGCGTCACGTCGAACACGGCGCCGAGCGAAATTGCCGCGCTCAGCGGCGCATCGGCCGCCGGCCCGAAGAAGTTCCATTTGAGCTGCGGCCCCACGGCGACCGAATGCACGCCCCCCACCGAGAACCGGTCGATGTTCAACCCCAGTTCGACCGGCCCGACACGGCAGGACGGGCCGGCGTGCAGCACCGTCACCGGCTCTGGGCCGGTCCGGCCCCACCAGGCTTCGTACTGGCATCGGCCCGCGTCGAGCGTGCCGGCGTCGTCAACGTCGAAATGGCCGGCGGCCTGGGCACCCGCGCTCGCCAGGACGCAGGTGGCCAGGGGCAACCATGCGAGCCGGGGCCGTTGAATCGTTGTTGTGAATCTGTTCTTCTTCATCGCCTGCATCCCGGGGATCGGGCATTCTAGGGACGGCGAAAGTCGTCGCGGTGACGCGACGAGCGCTCCGGCCGATTGCCTCAGATCTCGAACTGCGGCTGCAGCTCGCGGATGCGCTTGATGGCCACGCCGGCGGCGGCCGTGCGCGTTTCGACGCCGAGCTTCACGTACACCCGCTCCAGGTGCTTCTTGGCCGTGGCAGGGCTGCTGCCGAGAATTTCGCCGATGTCCTTGTTGGTCTTGCCCTTCACCACCCAGTAAAGCACCTCGGCCTCGCGCGCCGTGAGCTTCAGGCTCAGGCTCATGGCCTCGATCACGCCCGTGTCCGAAATCTCGCGCATGACGATCATCCATTCGTCGCCATCGTCGTCCTGCCCGGTCTGCCGATGCAGGCGAAGGCTGAGACTGCTTGCGCTTGAGGTGGCCCCGGCGCTCTTCACGATGGAAAGCGCCGGCGGCTCGATGCCCCGCTCCCTCGCGTCGGGCGCATGGCGGCGTAGCCACTCGAGCACCTCGGGCGGTGTTTCGGGCGCGCGGGTGTCGCAATAGCGCTGCAGCAAGTCGCGCGCGAGCGCCGTCTGCCAGATCAGCCGGCCCTCGGGCAGCCGCACGGTAATGCTGGCATAGCCGAACGCATCGAGCGCATTGCGCGCCTGCCCGGCCTGGCGCGCGTCCTGCCGGGCGCGGCGGGCGCCCTGCAGATGCACGTTCATGCGCGCCAGCACTTCCTTGGGCTTGATCGGCTTGGTGACGTAGTCGACCCCGCCCGCTTCGAGCGCGGCCACCAGGTGCTCTGTTTCGGTGAGCCCGGTCATGAACACGATGGGAATGTGCGCCGTCGCGGCATCGGCCTTGAGCCGGCGCGCCACCTCGAAACCGTCGATGCCCGGCATCATCGCGTCGAGCAGCACGATGTCGGGGCGGGCCTGCGCGGCGCGCTGCAGCGCCTGTTCGCCGTTGGTGGCAATGAGCACCGTGTAGCCGGATTCGTCCAGCGCGTCGTGCAGCACCGCGAGGTTGTCGGGCACGTCGTCGACGATCAGCACCAGGTCGCTGTTGGCGCCCTGTTCGCGCAACGTTTTCGCAAGCGGTGTGGTTTCCATGGGGTCGATGTTCGCCGCAAATTTTCAGGCCGCGCTCACGGCCGCGGCAAGCGCGCGGCCCATGGCCTCGAACTGGAACTGCCGGGCAAGCACGCGCTGCGCCTCGGTCCATGCCCTGCATTCGGGCTCTTCGGCATCGATCTCGTCGAGCTGGTTCATGATGCCGCGAAAGTAGCCCAGGCTCACGGCTTCGTCGAGTGCGCGCAGCCGCGAAAGCGAAGGCGCCTGCACGGCGCGCGGCGCGGCGGCGGGCAGCGGCTTCGCGGCCGTGTCCGTCCATTGCAGGCCGAGCCGCCGCTCGAGCCAGTCGAGCAGCTCCGAGTGCCGCACCGGCTTGACGAAGAAATCTTCGGGCGCAATGCCCACGTCGTTCTCCAGCCCCTTGTCGAAGGCATTGGCCGAGACGATGGCCACAGGCGCATCGACCAGACCCAGCTTGCGCGCTCGGCGAATGGTCTCCCATCCGTCGATGCCCGGCATGGCCAGGTCAACGAACATCGCGTCCGGCCGGTAGCCGGCTGCGATGAGGTCGAGCGCGTCGTGCCCGCTTGCGGCGGTGCGCAGGCCAAAGCCGAGCGGCGCCAGCACATGGCCGAGCAGGTCGCGGTCGGCCTCTTCGTTGTCGACCACCAGCAGTTGCCGCCGGCGCCCTTCATAGCCGCGCCGCGCACGCTGCGCCGGCACAGGCCGGCCCAAGGCGCCCGCGGTCTCGTGCACGCGCGGCAGGAAAAGCCGCACGCAGAACAGCGAGCCCTCCCCCGGCGTGCTGCGCACCTTCATCTCGCCGCCCATCAGGTCGGTCAGCATCTTGGCGATGGTGAGGCCCAGCCCCGCGCCGGGCGTGGCAGCCGCGGCCGCGTCGCCCCGCGTAAACGGCTCGAAGATGCGCTCGATGTCTTCGGCCGTCATGCCGGGCCCGGTGTCTTCTATTTCAACCGACGCGAACTCGCGCGCGTATGAAAGCCGCAGCGTCACCTCGCCCGCCGTGGTGAACTTGATCGCATTGCCCAGCAGGTTGATCAGAATCTGGCACACCCGCTTTTCATCGGCGCGCACCACCTCGGGCAAGGTGCCTGTCGCCTCGAAGCGGAACCGCAAGCCTTTCTCGGCCGCCTGCAGCTCGAACATGTCCGCCAGTTCGCGCAGGGTGTCGGCAAAGCGCATCGGCCTAGCATGCAGCGTGAGCTTGCCGGCCTCGATGTGGGCAATGGCCAGCGTGCCTTCGATGAGCGACAGCAGGTGCTCGCCGCCGCGCTTGATCACCGCCACCGCCTGCTGGCGGTGCGGCGGCACCGACGCGTCTTCGCCCATGAGCTGCGCGTAGCCAAGAATGCTGTTGAGCGGCGTACGCAACTCGTGGCTGATGGCGCTGATGTAGCGGCTCTTGGCCTGGTTGGCCAGGTCGGCGGCGCGGCGGGCCTCTTCGGCCGCGAGCTTGGCCTGCTCCGCGACTTCGCGCGCCTCTTCCGCCGTTTGCTTGGCCGACTGCAGCGCGCGGTCGGTGGCGCGGTGCAGCTCGATCTCGCGCATCAGCAAGTGGGTCTGGCGGTTCGATTCTTCCTGCGCCACCTTGCGGCTCTGGTGCGCCAGCACCAGCCACCAGGCCACCACGCCGGCAATGACCAGCAGCGCCATGTACGCCTTGAGAAAGCCCGAGCGCAACGACGAACGCTGCACGCCGGCCAGTGCTTCGGCCACCTCGGCCTGCGACTGCGACGCGAGCTGCAGGGCGCTTTCGCCCAACGCGCGCAGCTCCTGCTGGTAGAGCACACCGAACACCACCGCCAGCACCGGCACGATGATCAGCATCAGCAGCAGGAAGTGCCCCAGCCCCGTGTCGAGATAGCGCCAGCTGAGGCGCGGCAGCAGCCAGCGCAGCGCCGACGACCACTGAGACGAAAGGCTCGCATGCGGCTTGCACAGATCGCCGCAGCGCGCATCGAGCGTGCAGCACAGCGAACAGATCGCCCCCTGGTAGGCCGGGCAATGGGCCATGTCCGGCCCCTCGTATTCGCGCTCGCAGATAACGCAGTGCTGCACCTTGAGCCGCTGGTAGCTGCCATCGGCGCCGCGCTCGTCCACGTCGTTCTCGACACGCGCCCACCGGACCGCGCGCGGGCCCGCAGCCGGCGCAAAGGGCACTGCGCCATGGCTCACCGAACCCCGCGCCAGGTAGTACTTGCCACCCGTGGCCCAGGCAATCAGCGGCGAGACGACCAGCGCCGTGCCGAGCGCGATGAGCGCCGAGAAAGCCTGCGCCAGCGGCCCGAAGACACCGAGGTGCGCGGTGATCGAGAGCAGCGAAGCCAGCGCCATCGCGCCCACGCCCACCGGGTTGATGTCCCACAGGTGCGCCCGCTTGAACTCGATGCCCGGCGGCGACAGGCCCAGCGGCTTGTTGATGACCAGGTCGGCCACCACGGCCATCATCCAGGCGATGGCGATGTTGGCGAACAGCCCGAGCACATCGCCCAGCGCCTCGAACACGTTCATCTCCATCAGCATGAAGGCGATGAGCGCGTTGAACACCACCCAGACCACCCGCCCCGGATGGCTGTGCGCCACGCGCGAGAAGAAATTGCTCCACGCCAGCGAGCCCGCGTACGCGTTGGTCACGTTGATCTTGAGCTGCGAAATCACCACGAACAGCGCGGTCGCGGCCACGGCCCAGCCGTAGTTCGGAAACACGTATTCATAGGCCGCCAGGTACATCTGGTTGGGATCGACCGCGCGCTCGACCGGCACCATGTGCGTGATGGCCAGGTAGGCCAGCAGTGCGCCGCCCAGCATCTTGAGCACGCCCAGCACCACCCAGCCGGGCCCGCCGGCCAGCACGCCTGCCCACCAGCGCCGGGCGCTCACGGCCGTGCGCGCGGGCATGAAGCGCAGGTAATCGGCCTGCTCCCCCATTTGGGTGATCAAGGCGATTCCGACGGTCAAGGCAGCGCCAAACAGGTGCAAATCGAAGCCCTTCGCACCCGTCTTCACACCGTTGTAGTGCACGATGCCAGCGAATGCACCAGGATCGCGCACCAACACGAAGACGAACGGCACCACCAGCATTACCAGCCACAGCGGCTGGGTCCACAGCTGCAGCCGGCTGATGGCCGACACGCCATGCGTCACCAGCGGAATCACCACCAGCGCGCACACCAGGTAGCCCCAGACGGGCGGCACGCCCAGCGCCAGCTCCAGCGCGTAGGCCATCACCGCCGCCTCGAGCGCAAAGAAGATGAAGGTGAACGATGCGTAGATCAGCGAAGTGAGCGTGGAGCCGATGTAGCCGAAGCCCGCGCCGCGCGTGAGCAGGTCCATGTCGACGCCGTAGCGCGCGGCATACACGCTGATCGGCAGGCCCGCCAGAAAGATGATGAGGCCCGTCACCACGATGGCCCAGAACGCGTTGGCAAAGCCGTACTGCACCAGCAGCGTGGCGCCCACCGCCTCCAATATGAGGAACGACGCCGCGCCGAAAGCCGTGTTGGCCACCCGCCATTCGGACCATTTGCGAAAGCGCTGCGGCGTGTAGCGCAGCGCGTAGTCCTCGAGCGTTTCGCTCGCCACCCAGCTGTTGTAGTCGCGCCGCACCTTGACGATGCGCTGCGGCGCGTCGTCGGGGGTGGTGGAAGTCTCGGCGGGGTTCACACCGTTTCGGTGCAGCTTTCGTGCCATCCATACGTCTTTTGGCGAACAGCGGCACGACTGTTGCAAAGCCGAAGCCTGCCCAATAATGGCCGACCTCCACGCACCCGACGCCGCCCCCTCATGGAACTGACCCCGCGCGAAAAAGACAAGCTGCTGATCTTCACCGCAGCATTGCTGGCCGAACGCCGCAAGGCGCGGGGCCTGAAGCTCAACTACCCGGAAGCCGTCGCGCTGATTTCCGCCGCAGTGATGGAGGGCGCGCGCGACGGAAAGAGCGTCGCGGCGCTCATGAGCGAGGGCCGCACCGTGCTCACCCGCGCCGACGTGATGGACGGCATCGCCGAGATGATTCCGGACATCCAGGTGGAAGCCACTTTCCCGGACGGCACCAAGCTGGTCACCGTCCACCAACCCATCGTCTGACTCTCCTTCTCCAGAACAAGAAAGCCCTGTCATGCGCCACAACGCTTCCAAGACTCTTGCCCTCCTTGCCATGCTGCTGCCGCTCGCGGCCAGCGCCCATACCGGCGCCGACGGCGGCGTGCACCACGGCTTCACCACCGGTTTTCTGCACCCGCTGACCGGCGCCGATCACCTGGCGGCCATGGTCGCGGTCGGCCTCTGGAGTGCGCTGGCCGCCCGCCGCGCCTGGCCCGATCTGCTGTGGGCGCCGCTGGCTTTCGCGGGCATGCTGCTGGCCGGCGCGCTGATGGGGCTGGCGGGCGTGCAGCTGCCGGCCGTCGAGCCGATGATTGCGGCCTCGCTGCTGGTGCTGGGCCTGCTGGTGGCCACCCGCATCCACCTGCCAGGCGCAGTGGCTGCGGCAGTGGTCGGTGTGTTTGCCGTCTTCCACGGCGTGGCCCACGGCCACGAACTCGCGAGCGAGCAAGGCGCCGCCCTGACGCTGGCCGGCATGGTGGCCGCCACCGTGCTGCTGCATCTTGCGGGCATCGGCATTGGCTGGGCACTGCGCCATGGCAACGCGTGGCTGCCGCGCGCGGCAGGCGCCGCGGTGGTGGCGCTGGGCGCTGCCCTGCTTTCGCAGGCGGTCTGACAACAGGCGCCGCGACACCATGATCCCCGGAGAATTCATTACCGACGAGGGCGAGCACACGCTCAACCCCGGCCGCCGCACGCTCACGCTGGTGGTGCAGAACACCGCCGACCGGCCGATCCAGGTCGGTTCGCACTATCACTTTGCCGAGACCAACGGCGCGCTCGGCTTCGACCGCGAGGCCGCGCGCGGCATGCGGCTCAACATCGCCTCCGGCGCGGCGGTGCGATTCGAACCGGGCCAGCAGCGCACGGTCGAGCTCGTCGACTTTGCGGGCGGCCGCGTCGTCTACGGCTTTCGCGGCCTCGTTCAAGGAAAGCTCTAAGCCATGGCAACGATCGGAAGGCGTGCATACGCCGAGATATTCGGCCCGACCGTGGGCGACCGGGTTCGTCTTGCGGACACCGATCTGCTGATCGAGGTGGAAGCCGACTACACACTGCGCGCCGGCGGCTACGGCGAAGAGGTGAAGTTCGGCGGCGGCAAGACCATTCGCGACGGCATGGCGCAGTCGCAGCGCACGCGCGACGGCAAGGGCAGCGGCCCCACGGCCGGCGGCGCCGTCGACACCGTGCTGACCAATGCGCTGATCCTCGACCACTGGGGCATCGTCAAGGCCGACATCGGCCTGAAGGGCGGCCGCATCGCCGCCATCGGCAAGGCCGGCAACCCCGACGTTCAGCCGGGCGTGGACATCGTCATCGGCCCGGGCACCGAGATCATCAGCTGCGAGGGCAACATCGTCACGGCCGGCGGCATCGACAGCCACATTCACTTCATCTGCCCGCAGCAGATCGAGGAAGCGCTGGCTTCCGGCGTCACCACCATGCTGGGCGGCGGCACCGGCCCGGCCACCGGCACTTTCGCGACCACTGCGACCCCAGGCCCCTGGCACATCGAGCGCATGCTGCAGGCGGCCGATGCGTTCCCGATGAACCTGGGCTTCCTGGGCAAGGGCAACGCCAGCCTGCCCGATGCGCTGCACGAGCAGATCGAAGCCGGCGTGATCGGCCTGAAGCTGCACGAAGACTGGGGCACCACGCCCTCGGCCATCAGCAACTGCCTGGACGTGGCCGACGCCACCGACACGCAGGTGGCGATCCACAGCGACACGCTCAACGAATCGGGCTTTGTCGAGAACACCATTGCCGCCGTGGGCGGCCGCTCGATCTGCGCCTTTCACACCGAAGGCGCGGGCGGCGGGCATGCGCCGGACATCCTGCGCGTGGTGGGCGAAGAGAACTTTCTGCCCTCTTCCACCAACCCCACGATGCCCTACACCGTGAACACGCTCGACGAACACGTCGACATGCTCATGGTGTGCCATCACCTGGACGCCGGCATTGCCGAAGACCTGGCCTTTGCCGAGTCGCGCATCCGCAAGGAAACCATTGCCGCCGAAGACGTGCTGCACGACCTGGGCGCCATCAGCATGTTCAGCTCCGACAGCCAGGCCATGGGCCGCGTGGGCGAGGTGGTGCTGCGTTGCTGGCAAACCGCGCACAAGATGAAGCTGCAGCGCGGCAAGCTGCCGGAAGACGACGAGCGCAACGACAACTTCCGCGCCAAGCGCTACGTGGCCAAGTACACGATCAACCCCGCCATTGCGCACGGCATTGCGCACGAGGTGGGCTCGCTCGAAGTGGGCAAGTGGGCCGACATCGTCATCTGGAAGCCCGCCTTCTTCGGCGTGAAGCCCTTCACCCTCATCAAGGGCGGCACCATTGCGATGGCGGCCATGGGCGACCCCAACGCGTCCATTCCCACGCCGCAGCCGGTGCATTACCGCCCGATGTTCGGCAGCTACGGCGGCTCGCTCGCCAAAAGCTCGCTGACCTTCGTTTCGCAGGCCGGGCTGGCAGCGGGTATCAAGGAACGCTACGGCCTTGCCAAGCACCTCAGCGCGGTAAAAAACATCCGCAACGTGCGCAAGAAAGACCTGATCCACAACAGCTACGCGCCGAAGATGGAGATTGATGCGCAGACCTATGCCGTGCGCGCCGACGGGCACTTGCTGACCTGCGACCCGGCGGTGCAGCTGCCGCTGACGCAACGCTACTTCCTGTTCTGAGCGGAGCCCTCAGGGTCTTGCACAAGAGGCCCGGCGCCCGCTTGACAGGCTGCGTATCCTCGAAGGTATCCATCCTGTCGTTTCACGCCTTTTTTGGCGTTCCATTCGCACCATGCTCACCGCCAACAAACTCATGCCCCAGGGCCGCGGCCTTGCGCCCGTGCTGCTGAAGCGCGCCGCCACCATCGAACTCGACTGGGATGTGCGCCAGAAAAGCCGCTTCGACGCCACCGATTCGCAAGGCCGGCAGATCGGCGTGTTCCTGCCGCGCGGCACGGCGGTGCGCGGTGGCGACGTGCTGGTGGCCGAAGACGGCTCACTCGTCCGTATCATCGCCGCGCCGCAGCCGGTGCTGCGCATCACGCATTGCACCGCTCACGGCACCCCGTTCGACCTGACGCGCGCGGCCTATCACCTGGGCAACCGGCATGTGCCTATCGAGCTCAAGCCCGACCACCTGAAGATCGAGCCAGACCATGTGCTGGCCGACATGCTGCGCTCGATGCATCTGATCGTCGTCGCGGTCGAGGAAGCTTTCGAGCCTGAGGGCGGCGCTTACGGGTCGCACGAGCATTCGCATGGCAGTGGACATAGTCATGACCATTCGCATGATCATGGTCACTCGCATTCGAAGGGTCCGAAGCCGCTGGTGCTTGCACCGGAGCTGCTCGATGACCATGGCTGATTCGGGGCGCACACCCGCCCTGAACAACAGTGCCAAGAACAACAGCGCCAAGCAAAGAGCTGACATGCCAGACGCACAAAGCCTGCTGCAGCTCATTTGGCTCGCCTCCCCCGCCCTCCCCGTAGGCGGCTTCTCCTATTCCGAAGGCGTTGAAGCGGCCGTGGAATGGGCCGGCATCGATTCGGAAGCCAAAGCCATCGAGTGGCTCTCCGACCAGCTTTACCTGAGCTTCGCTCGCGGCGACCTTGCACTGGTAGCGCAAGCCATACCCGCCTGGCGCGAAGGCGATGCAGCACGCATCCGTCAACTGAACGAGTGGGTCATGACCACCCGCGAATCGGCCGAGTTCTTCTTGCAGACCGAACAGATGGGCCGCTCCTTCGTCGAATGGCTCAAGCTGCACCACGACGACACCGCCGCCGTTTTTGCCGACCTGCCCGCGAGCTACCCCGTCGCGTTTGCCTTTGCCGCAAGCCGAACCGGAGCTTCGGTGCACGACGGCTGCCTTGCCTTCGCCTTCGGCTGGGCCGAGAACATGGTCGCAGCGGCAGTCAAGGCCGTGCCGCTCGGCCAGAGCGCGGGCCAGCGCATTCTTGCCCGCCTTTCGAACGAAATTCCCGCCGCCGTCGAACGCGCCATGCAGCTCGGCGACCACGAGCGCCAGGCCTTCGCGCCCCTGTTGGCCGTGCTGTCGGCACGCCATGAAACACAATACTCGCGCCTCTTCAGAAGCTGACCGAACCGGACCTTTGCCATGACCTCCGCCCTGCACCACATTCCCCATCGCACCAAGAAACTGCCGCCGCTGCGCGTGGGCATCGGCGGCCCGGTCGGCTCGGGCAAGACCACCCTGCTCGAAATGCTCTGCAAGGCAATGCGCGACAAGTACGACCTTGTTGCCATTACCAACGACATCTACACCAAGGAAGACCAGCGCCTTCTTACCGTGGCCGGCGCTCTGCCCGCCGAGCGCATCATGGGCGTGGAAACCGGCGGCTGCCCGCACACCGCCATCCGCGAAGACGCATCCATCAACCTCGAGGCGATCGACCGCATGCTCGAGGACTTTCCCGATGCCGACGTGGTGTTCGTCGAATCGGGCGGCGACAACCTTGCGGCCACCTTCAGCCCCGAGCTGTCGGATCTGACCATCTATGTGATCGACGTGGCGGCCGGCGAGAAGATTCCGCGCAAGGGCGGCCCCGGCATCACCAAGAGCGACCTCTTCGTCATCAACAAGACCGACCTTGCGCCATACGTGGGCGCGAACCTCGACGTGATGGAGCAGGACACGCAGCGCATGCGCCGCCAGCGGCCGTACGTGATGACCAACCTAAAGACCCATACCGGCGTGGCCGAGGTGGTCGCCTTCATCGAGAAGCGCGGCATGCTCACCGCCGACTGACTCCGCGCGTCGTTGGTAGCCGTGCCGCCCTTGCGTCGGCATCGGATGACACGCGCATGCGCCCAACTTCCTCATGGCGCCGGTTTTTGGCCGCCTACGGTGGTGTCTTCGATTTTCGAACCACGCGAACAACGGAGAGCAACCAAGCCATGACCACCACCGACGAACACGCCAAGCTCTGGGACCTGATCAAGGACACCCGCTACGGCATGCTGACCCACCGCCACGACGACGGCCAGCTGCACAGCCACCCGCTCACCACGCAGAGCAAGAACATCGACGAAGGCTCGACGCTCTACTTCTTCGTGCCCAAGAACGGCGACATCGCGCGCCACGTGGCAAGCGACCCGAGCGTGAACATCGCCTACGCCAACACCGACGACGACAGCTATGTGTCCGTGACCGGCCGCGCCACGCTGCGGGAAGACCAGGCCAAGAAGGAAGCTCTTTTCAACCCCGCGGCCAAGGCCTGGTTTCCCGGCGGCGCGACCGACCCGAACCTGGCGCTGCTCGCAGTCGAGATCATCGGCGCCGAATACTGGGACGTGAAGGAAAGCAAGATGGTGCAGTTGCTGAAGATGGCCAGGGCGGCCATCACTGGCAATCAGCCGCCGTCGCTGGGCGAACACAAGAAGCTGGATCTCGGCTGAACAGGGGCAAGCGCAGCGTCAGGCCCAAGGCGCCCCCTGCATGCGGCGCCGCATAAAGACGCCCGCCGTGGCGGCTTGCTATGCGTTCGCACATTCGTGCGCTCGCCTTTACGGCCGCCTGCGTCGCTTCGAGAAAGCGTGCCAGCGGCGGGCTAGCGTCAGCAGCGTCGAGGTCTCGCCAGTGAACGACGGCGTGGCCGCGCTCCACGCGTGCCGACACCTGCAGCGTTGCGCCCGGCGACATCACGTCGAGCGCATAGCGGGCCACCTTGGAGAGCAGTTCTTCCAGTTCGGCCTCGATGCCGAACACCGGCACCACGTCTTGCGGAACGCGTATGTCGAAGCGAATGGATTTCTCCGGCGCGCTCCCCATGTTCGTGGGGCGCTGCAATGAAGCGATGAGCGGCCGGAGATCCTGAGCGCGGCTCTCGCTTGTTTTTTGCCGCGCCTCCCGCTTTGCCTGGGCCGCCATTTCACGCGCCCGCGCGCCGGCCTTCATGTTGGCGACCAGCAAGGATGCGATGAAGGCGAGCACCGCGGCCAACCCGATTGCGATGGCGACGGCAATGGCCAGGCCCAGATGGCTGGAATACATGTGAACGCGCCTTCAACGGCCCGGCGAAGGCCGGAGTTCCAGCGCACCGCCGGCGCCTCGCTCGCAACTGCCCGACAGCGCATCCGCATGCCGTCCGGGCACCACCGGGCGCCCACCTTCGGCCTGCCCTTCGCACACGTTCCAGGTGGCCATGGGCACACCATGCGCTCCCGGCGGCAGCGGCGCCTCGCCGCGAAAACCCGGATAGGCGCCCCTGCCCGGCGGGGGCCCGAAGGGTGGAGGCGGCGGCAGCATGACGCAACCCGAAAGGCCGGCGACGGCGAGCACACCCGCCAGATGATGGATTCTTCTGATCATTTGAAAACTCACGAACAGTCGGTGGAACGGCCGCGTGCGGCGGGGCGGCAAACCGCAACCTCGCCGCACGCGGTTCCGGGGCCTTCGCGTCAGAAGGCGTGGCGAATGCCGAAGTCGTAGCCGGTGGAGGAACGCGGCAGCCCCGTGTAGCCGACCCCGGCACTGCCGTAGCCGGTGGTGCTGGCGGCGCTAAGGCTGCCGGTGTAGGCCGCGTCGTTGCGGTTGTTCACGCGCGCCACGGTCGCATACAGCGCCGTGCGCTTCGAGAGGTTGTGCACATAGCCGATCGCCAGCTTCTGCACGCGCGGGTCTTCGCCGGTGAGGCCGGCGGCACCTTCGTTGTAGCGCACCATCGAATAAGACGCGCGGATGAGGCCCGCACCCACCGGCATGCTCGCGCCGATCAGGTAGCCGTTGTAGCTGTCGCGGCTGTTGCCGGCTGCGAGCTCGAACTTGTTCTTCACGTTCGAGAGTTCGCCGAAGAGCTTGACCGGGCCGAAGTCGTACGACGCGCCGAGGTTGATGGTTTGCACCTTGCGGGTCAGCGAGGTGGTGTCAGCCGCGACGTTCTCGCCCATCGCCAAAGCCACGTCGAGTGGTCCGTTGGCATAGCCGAACCGGCCTCCGACGTACCGGCCTGCGCTGCTGCTGGACGCCGCCGTCAGGTCGGTGGCGCTGGTCTTGGTGTTCTCGTTCAGGCTGTATTGCACCTGCCCATAGAAGCCGCCAAGGTTGGGCGGAAGGAAGTAGCCCACCATGTTGCTTGCACGCACATAGTTGGCGTTGTTCAAGCCGGTGCTGCCGCTCACGGTGTTGATCACGCTAGAGCCCGAGCCGTTGGTGCCGAACGGATCGAAGACCGTGTCGTTCCAGAAGGTGGCGGTGTAGTCGCGGCCGAGCCGCAGTTCACCAAAGCCGCCCGAGAGGCTCACGGTGGAACGGCGGTTGAAGGTCGAAACGCCGGTGGCGCCATCGTCGTTGGTGATCGGCGCTTCGAGCCAGAAGCTCGCAGCCAGGCCGCCGCCCAGGTCTTCCGTGCCGCGAAAGCCGAGGCGGCTGGAGTTGTAGCCGGAATTGGCGAGACTCCATTTGCTCTGCTTGGAGGCGAAGCCCGTGACCGGGTCGCGCGAGGTTGCCGACTGATAGGTCACGCCGGCATCGATGACGCCGAACAACGTGACGGACGATTGGGCAGAAGCCAGGCCGGCAACGGCCAGTGCGGCGACTGCCGTGAGGGATTTCTTCATTCAGGTTTCTCCGGTTTTCAGCAGCTCTTCATCGAGCAGCTGGACGGATGGTCCCGTTCAAATTTGGAGGAATCTGGTCGATGCCGTTGCCGGGCACCCGACTGTTGTTTGTGCGCACGCCCAAGCCCTTCGGCCGGTCAAGGACTCGTACCAGAAGTCTCCCAATTGGCACGCGATGCTCGGCACCCGAAGGAGCCCGACATGACCATTGCATTGCAGAACGCCATCGCAGCCTCGCTGGGTGTGCAGCAGCTCGCCAGCGCATTCAGCCCGGCCTTTTCGCACCTGCGCATATTGCGCAACCTGATCATTCCCATGCCCGAGGGAAGCCCGGTTCGCACCGCCAAGATAGACGCGGTGCTGGTGTGCGAAACCGGCGTCTACCTGTTCGAGATCAAGGCCTGGCGCAACGCCTTTGTCTACCGCAAGAAATCGGACCAGGCGCCGCCGCGCTGGTTTCTGCGCCTGCAGGGCTGCACCAGGGCGCGCGAAGTGAAAGACCCCGCATGGCAGGGCGGCCGCAAGACGACGCAGCTGCGAAGCCTGTTGAGCGACGACCTGCGCCTGCAGTACTTCGTGCTGCTGCCCTGCGAGGGCGTCGAGCTCGAAGGCGTGATGCCGGCCGCGGTGATTACCCAGCAAGACCTGCCCTACATCGCGCGCCTGGTGCGCAACAACGGCCGCACCGCGCGCACCTACCCTCTGCTCGATGCCGACGCCATCGACCGCACCGCGCAGCGGCTGCTCGACATACAGGGAGGTCTTTCGATAGAAGACCACATGCACAACTGCCGCGAAAGGAGCGAGCAGGTTCCGGTGCGCTGGAATGCGGGCAGCGCCAACGCGGCAATCCTCGCGAACGGCATCGGACTGCAATAAACAGTGCGCATGGCGGCCCACGGGGAATGAAGGGTGTCCCAGATTTCTCCGACTTTGGCGCAGACCATGCGGCGATGAATCCATTCAAGCCTGCCGCGGCTCGCGCGGCGCTGTTTACCGCACTGTTCACTTCATTGGTCTGCGCCACTGCCTGGGCTGCCGACCCGTTCACTGTGAAGGACATCCGGCTCGAAGGCCTGCAACGCGTCGAGCCGGGAACGGTGTTCTCCACGCTCGGCATCAGGGCCGGCGACACCTACAGCGACGACCGCGGCAGCGCGGCCATCCGCTCACTGTTCGAGCTTGGCCTTTTCAAGGACGTGCGAATCGGCGTGACCGGCAGCGTGCTGGTGGTGATCGTCGAAGAGCGCCCTTCCATTGCCGACGTGGACTTCGTCGGCACCAAGGAGTTCGAAAAGGCGGCACTCCAGAAGGCGCTGCGCGAGGTGGGCCTGGCCGAAGGACGGCCCTACGACAAGGCGCTGGCCGATCGCGCGGAACAGGAACTCAAGCGCCAGTACATCAGCCGCAGCCTGTACAACGCGCAGGTCATCACCACCGTGACGCCGCTCGAACGCAACCGCGTGAACCTGACCTTCACGGTCACGGAGGGGGAGTCCGCGCGCATCAAGCAAGTGCACGTGGCGGGCAACCAGGCCTTCAGCGAAAGCACCCTGCTCGACCTGTTCGACCAGGACAGCGGCGGCTGGCTGAGCTGGTACACCAAGTCGGACCAGTATTCACGCAGCAAGCTCAGCGGCGACCTGGAAACGCTGCGCTCCTTCTACATCACGCGGGGCTATCTCGAGTTCCGCATCGACTCCACGCAGGTGGCGATCTCGCCTGACCGAGAGTCGATCACGCTCACGGTCAACATCACCGAGGGCAAGAAATTCGGGGTTGCCGGCATCAGGCTCGAAGGCAACTACCTGGGCCGGGAGGACGAGTTCAAGTCGCTCGTCACCATTCGCCCGGGCCAGCCCTACAACGGCGAAGACGTGGCGGCCACCACCAAGGCCTTTACCGACTATTTCGGCACCTTCGGCTATGCCTTTGCACGCGTCAAGGCCGAGCCCGAGATAGACCGCGACAACAACCGCGTGGTGATGGTGCTGCGCGCCGAGCCTTCGCGGCGCGCGTATGTGCGGCGCCTGAACATCGGGGGCAATGCGCGCACGCGCGACGAAGTCATTCGCCGCGAGTTCCGGCAGTACGAGGGCGCCTGGTACGACGGCAACAAGATCAAGCTTTCGCGCGACCGCGTGGACCGCCTGGGGTTTTTTACCGAAGTGAACATCGAGACCACCGAGGTGCCGGGATCGCCCGACCTGGTCGACCTGGCGGTGAACGTGACCGAAAAGCCGACTGGCTCGCTGCAGCTGGGCGCGGGCTATTCGTCGACCGACAAGGTGTCGCTGAGCTTCGGCATCACGCAGGAGAACGTGTTCGGCTCGGGCAACTACCTGGGGCTGCAGGTGAACACGAGTTCGTACAACCGCACCATCTCGCTGACCGCCACCGACCCGTACTTCACGGCGGGCGGCATTTCGCGCACCTTCAACGTGTTTCACAACACGACGCGCCCCTACTACGAGGCGGACGGCAACTACAAGCTCGCGAGCGACGGCGGCTCGGTGCGCTTCGGGCTGCCGCTGGGCGAACTGGACACGGTGTACCTCGGCATCGGCGTGGAGCGCTACAGCTTCACACCGGGGTCGAACGGCGCCTACACACTGGTCGATGGCTCCTATGTCTACACCGGCACGCCGCAGGCCTACCTCGACTACTTTCAATGCACGGGCACCGCGCCCAGCGTGGTGTGCGCATCGAAGAACATGGTGGGCATTCCCGCCACCATCGGGTGGGGGCGCGACGACCGCGACAGCGCGCTCGTTCCGACCCGGGGCCGCCTGCAAAGCGCCAACCTCGAGATGGGCGTGGGCAGCGAGTTGCGCTACCTGAAGACCACCTACCAGTACCAGCAGTACTTTCCGCTCTCCAAGCAATACACGCTCGCCATCAACGGCCAGCTCGGCTATGCCAGGGCGCTGGGCGGCACGGCGTATCCCATTTTCAAGAACTTCTATGCGGGCGGGCTCGGCTCCATTCGCGGGTTCGAGCAGAACTCGCTGGGGCCGACCGATGCGGTCACGGGCGGCGCACTCGGCGGCACGCGCAAGGCCATTTTCAACATGGAGTTCAGCACGCCGTTTCCGGGCGCCGGCAACGACAAGTCGCTTCGGCTCTACACCTTTCTGGATGCGGGCAACGTGTTCGCGGAGCGCACCGCGAGCATGACCGACGCCCAATGGAAGGCCCAGAACCGGCTGCGCGCATCCGCGGGCCTGGGCATCAGCTGGATCTCTCCGCTCGGCCCGCTGCGCTTGGCGTATGCGGTGCCGCTCAAGTACCAGAAGGCGGACGAAGCCAACGGCATTGCCGCCGACCGCACGCAGCGCTTCCAGTTCCAGATCGGTACTTCGTTCTGAAGCGGAGCACCCTCCCATGAGCCGGATCCTGCTGGTGGAAAAAGGCCGCGACATGGCGGCCATGCTGCTGGAGGGCCTGCAGCGTGCGGGCCACCAGGTCGAACACATCGGCGACGGTGCGCAGGCGGTCGACCGCATCCTCACTTCGCCGCCGGCGCTCACACTGCTCGACACCGCGCTGCCGCGCTACGACGGGCTGCGGGTGCTCGAGAAAGTGCGCCCGCACAGCGACCACCCCATCATCGTGCTGACGGCCCGCACCCGCGAGGCCGACCGGCTGCGCGGACTCGACCTGGGAGCCGACGACTACGTGTGCAAGCCCTTCTCGCCGCGGGAGGTGGTGGCGCGGGTGAACATGGTCTTGCGCCGGCATGCGCAGCGCCATCGCACCGCGATGCCCTCGCCTTCGGTGGCGTTTGGCGACCTGTCCGGCGGCGTGAGGATCGAAGGCCGCCCGCTGGCGCTCACCGGCCGCGAACTGCGGCTGCTGCAGGCGCTTTCGCGCGAACCGGGGCGCGTGTTCGCACGCTCTACGCTGCTGGAAGCCGCATTTCCGGAAGCACTCGACGTGAACGAACGCGCGGTCGACGGGCACATCAAGAACCTGCGGAAGAAGCTCGCCGCCGTGTCGCCCTCGCACGACTGGATACGCTCGATCTACGGCGTCGGCTTTGCCTTCGAGGAACGCCCGGCCTGAGATGCCGCGCAGGCCGAAGGCGCTGGCCGCGCGGTGCCACTGCCGGCGGCCATGATCGGCGCCAGGGTGGAAAGACTCGAATTTGCCGCGCGGCCCTTGCCGGCCGCCACGCATCCGCCGCTCGCCGCCAGCAGTACACCGGCCGCCAGCCCGCAGAAGACCAGAATGCCCGCGAGGTGCTGCGTGTACATGGGCGTGAACGGGTTCATGGCCCGCATGGTGCGTTTTGATTCGGGAGAAATGTTGGAGAAGCACTTCTCCCAATTTCCTCCTCGATTCGCGGTCACGATTGCCGGCTTGCCTATGCCGCCCCTTGCTTCCGAACGCATGCCGGAGAATGCGCCCATGCACCCCATGAGCCCATGCCGCGCCTGACCCTTTCCAGAAAGATATTCCTTGCGCTTGCTGCGCTGCTGATCGTGCTGCTGCTCAGCTTTGCGGGTCTTTCCATCGTTGCGCTGCAGCGCGGCCTGGGCTCCTACGTGGCCGAGATCGAGATTCGGCGGATGGACTGGCTCTCGCAACTCCTGCTGAAGCACTACGCGGCCAACGGCGACTGGAAGAAGCTGCGCGACAACGAAGACGCCTGGCACCGCCTGCAGATGGGCCGGCTCGCCGCGGTGCTCGACGGCGCCAACAACGCCGACGAAAGAAAGCTGCCTCCCTGGTACGAGAACCGGCCGCCGGGCGGCAACGGCGCCGAGGGCAGCTCCGAGAGCGGCTTGCGCCCGCCTCCTCCGCCCTCGCCTTCGCCGCAGCTCGAGCTGCTGCCCAGGCGCTTTTCGCCGATGCCGCCGCCCTGGTTCTTTCCGGACCCGCGGGAGGCCGCCGATTCCATCTACCAGCGCCTGGCGGTGGTCGATGCGCAAGGCGCGCACGTGGTCGGGGCGAAGGTCGACCAGGAAAACGCCGCGCGTCTGCCCATCCGGCACGGCCGGTCGGTTGTCGGCTACTTGGTGCTCGCACCGCTGCAGGGCCTGGAGAGCGAAGCGGACCGCGCTTTTCTTGCGCGCCAGTCCGGCGTGATTGCCCTTACCGGGCTGTGCGGGCTGGTATTTGCCCTGCTGCTGTCGTGGCTCCTGGCGCGCCGCTGGTTCAGGCCCATCGACGAACTCACGCAGGCGGCGCACTACGTTGCGCGCGGCAGGCTGTCCACGCGCGTGGCGGTGCATGGCTCGGACGAGCTGGCGCTGCTCGGCAAGACCTTCAACGACATGGCGCAGCGCTTGGACACCGTTGAAGCCTCGCGGCGTGCGTGGCTGGCCGACGCGGCGCATGAACTGCGCACGCCGCTGGCGGCCATGCGCGCGGAAATCGAGGCTGTGCAAGACGGCGTGCGCACCTTCGACGAGCGCACCGCGCTGCGGCTGCACCGACAGGTGATCCGGCTCGGGCAGCTGGTGGACGACCTGCGCAGCAGCATGCGCGAGCCGCAGGGCGCGCTGCTCTCGACGGCAGTGTTTCCGCTTGCACTGCTGAAAGACGCGCTCGACCACACGCGCGACCGTTTCGCCACGCGCGGAATTGCCGTGGACCGCAGCGCGATCGACCTGGTTTCGGCCTGGGCGCAGCCGATCATCGACGGCGATGCGCACCGGCTGCACCAGGTGTTCATGAACCTGCTCGAAAACACACTCGCCTACACCGACCCCGGCGGCCAACTGCGCGTCGGCGTCTCCGTCGACGGCGGCTGGTCGGGCAACTCGCTGACCCTGCATTTCGACGACAGCGCGCCGGGTGTTCCCGAATCGGAAATGCCGCGGCTGTTCGACCGGCTGTTCCGCGGGGAATCGTCTCGCAACCGCGAACTTGGCGGCTCGGGCCTCGGCCTTTCGATCTGCCGCGCGGCCATCGAGGCGCATGGCGGCACCATCGACGCCGACGCTTCAGAGCTTGGAGGACTGCGCGTGACCATCAAGCTGCCGCTTTCGAAGGGGGCATCGCCATGACCCGCATCGTCATCGTCGAGGACGAGCTCGACATTGCATCGGTGGTGCAGGACTACCTGCGCCATGCGGGCTACGAAACCGAGCACTTCGCCGACGGCCAGAGCGCGCTCGACCACATCGTTGCAACGCCGCCCGACCTGACGCTGCTCGACGTCATGCTGCCGCGGCTCGACGGCATCGAGGTGCTGCGCCGCGCGCGCGAGCGCACCAGCCATCCCATCATCATGCTCACAGCGCGCATCGAAGAAGTCGACCGACTGCTCGGCCTGGAGCTTGGCGCGGACGACTATGTGTGCAAGCCCTTTTCGCCGCGCGAACTGGTCGCCCGGGTGCGCGCCGTGCTGCGCCGCACCGCGCCGCCTGGCGAGCGCAGCCAGGCCCGCCAGGGCGCGCCCGGCCTGCTGCTGGACGACGTGCACTGGCGCGCCTCGCTCGAGGGAACGCCGCTCAATCTCACGCGCCGCGAGTTCGGGCTGCTGCAGGTGCTGTCGCGGCACCCGGGCCGCATCTTCTCGCGCGCGCGGCTGCTCGAACTGGCTTATGACGACACCATGGACGTGACCGAACGCGCCATCGACAGCCACGTGAAGAACCTGCGCCGCAAGCTGGGCGCCGTGACGCCTTCGCACGACTGGATCCGCTCGGTGTACGGCGTGGGTTTTGCGTGGGAAGCACCATCCCAGGGCTGAGCCGGCGCTTGCGATTAGAGGCTGCCGCCCAGCTCCCTGGCTTGTAGGCCCGCGTGCCGGGTACTAGACTGGACTGTGAAGGCACCCGCAGTGCCGGGGGCCAAGGAGCAGGCCATGTACAAGCGCATCCTCGTCGCAACCGATGGCTCTTCACTCTCCGACAAAGCGGTCGATGCCGCCATCGACCTGGCCTTGCTGGCTCGGGCCGAACTGGTGAGCGTGACCGTCACGCACCTGCTGCCCTATGGCTACTTCGAAGGCTCGATGGTGATGAACCAGCGCGAAATCGAAGCCTCGCAGGAACAGGTGGACAACGACGCCCAGCGCATGGTCGATACAGTGCGGACCACCGCGGCGGCCAAGGGCGTGCGCAGCGCGCAAGCCATCGTGATCAAGTCCAACCAGGTGGCCGAGGCGATCATCTCGACGGCCAAGAACCAGCAATGCGACCTGATCGTGATGGCCTCGCACGGCCGACGCAGCCTTGCGCGCCTGCTGATGGGAAGTGAAACGCTGCATGTGCTGACGCACTCGCACATTCCGGTGCTGGTGCTGCGTTAGAGGCCGCTGCGTTTTTTCGGCAACAAAGCACAAGTTCACAGTTCGACTTGATCGTTTCCGGGCCATTGCCTGCACCGCTGCTACCCTTGCCGCTCCAAGGCCGTCGTGGCCGATCAAGGGAGTAGGTAATGAGTCTTTTGTGGTTTCTGGTTGTGGGCCTGGTCGCCGGTTGGCTGGCTGGCATTCTCGTCAAGGGCGGCGGCTTCGGCCTGGTCGGCGATCTCATCGTGGGCGTGGTCGGTGCTTTTCTCGGTGGCTTTTTGTTCAGCACGTTCGGCGTGTCGATGGGTGGCGGCCTTGTCGGCAGCCTCATCGTTGCCACCGTCGGCGCCGTGGTGCTCCTGTTCATCGTTCGCCTGATCAAGCGCGCATAGCGTTCGCTATTGAAATCAATATTCCCACGCATTGCCGCCTGGACCCTGCTTCTCCTGCTGGGCCTGGCGGCCATCGGCATCGCACTTGTCCTGAGCCTTGACTGGAACCGGGCGCGGCCATGGATCAACCAACGCGTGAGCGAAGCGACCGGGCGCCCGTTTGCCATTCGCGGCGACCTGGTCTTGCAATGGAACAACCCCGAGACTGAAACGGGCTGGCGCCGCTGGGTGCCCTGGCCGAGGCTGAGCGCGCACGACATCACCCTGGGCAATGCCGACTGGAGCAAGACCGGCCCGCACCTCGCGGAAATCAAGCAGCTGACGTTCTCGCTGAACCCGCTCTCGCTGCTGGATCACACGATCCGCATTCCCACGCTCGAACTCGCCGGTCCCGTTCTTTCGCTGGAACGCACCGCGGACGGCAAGAACAACTGGACGCTGGCTTCCGACAACAACACCGCGCCATCGGCCTGGAAGCTCGACCTGCAGAGGCTGGTGCTGAACCACGGCACGGTAAAGCTTGCCGACGCGCAGGCAAAGCTCAACCTCAAGATCGACGTCGAGACCCTGCCGCGCGAAACCGCGGAGGGCTACGGCATCGGCTGGAAGCTCGGCGGCACGTTTCGGCAGGTACCGCTGCACGGCAGCGGCCGGGCCGGCGCGGTGCTTTCGCTGCAGCAGGACAAGAAACCCTACCCGCTGCAGGCAGGCGTGCAGATCGGCACCACGCGCATCGACATCGCAGGCACGTTGACCAAGCCCGATGCGCTCGCGGCGCTGGACCTGCGGCTGAAGCTTTCGGGCGCGAGCATGGCGCACCTGTACCCGATCACCGGCATCACGCTGCCCAACACGCCGCCGTTCAGCACCGAAGGCCACTTGGTCGGCAAGCTCGACAAGGCCGGCGGGCGCTGGCTGTACGAACACTTCAAGGGCAGCGTGGGTGAAAGCGACATCGGCGGCACGCTCGAATACATCTCGCAGCAGCCTCGGCCGCTGCTGCGCGGGCAGGTGCAATCCAACCAGCTGCGCCTCGAAGACCTGGCGCCGTTGATCGGCGCAGACTCCAATGCCAACAAGGCCAAGCGAGGCGCCGCCGCCGTTCAACCGACGGACAAGGTGCTGCCGGTGGAGAAGTTCGACACGGCAAGCTGGGGCAGCATCGACGCCGACGTGAAATTTGCCGGCCGCAAGATCATCCACGCCAAGGACCTGCCCATCGACAGCCTGGTGGCAGACCTGCATCTGAAGGACAGCGTGCTTTCGCTTACGCCGCTGAGCTTTGGCGTGGCGGGCGGTACCCTGGCCGCCACCGTGAAGCTCGACGGCAGGCAAAACCCGATTCGCGCGGACCTGCGGGTTTCGGCGCGCCGCTTGAAGATCAAGGAGCTTTTTCCAACGCTGAACACCATGCAGGCCAGCCTGGGTGAAGTCGGCGGCGATGCGGCGCTGTCCGCGGCCGGCAACTCGGTTGCGAGCCTGCTGGGCACGTCCAACGGCGAGGTGAAAGCGCTGGTCAGCAAGGGCACCATGAGCAAGTTCTTGCTCGAAGCCATGGGGCTGAACATCGGCAACGTGGTGGCAACGCAGATTTTCGGCGACAGGCAGGTTCAACTGAACTGCCTGGCAAGCGACTTCAAGGTCACGCAGGGCGTGATGCAAACGCGCTCGTTTGTGCTGGACACCGATGAATCGATCATCAACGTGACAGGGCAGATCAATTTGTCGAGCGAGCAGCTGGCACTGGAGATCCAGCCGCGGAACAAGGCGCTGCGCGTGCTTTCGCTGCGCTCGCCGCTTTATGTAAAAGGCACTTTCAAGAACCCCGATGTCGGCGTCGACAAGGCCGCGGTAGCGCTCAAGCTGGGTGCCGCCATTGCCTTGGGTGCCTTGGCTCCCGCCGCTGCATTGCTGCCGCTGTTGAATGTGGGGTCAGAAGAGTTTGCGGGTTGCGCACCGCTGGAGGCAGCCGCAACAAAAAAACCGCAGGTACCCGCTGCAAAGGCACGGACGCGCTGACCACGCGAGCCGCGCTATTTCTGCGGATTTGCGCGTGCCGCGTGTGCCGCCCGGCACGCCTCCGTTGCGCGGTACGAGGCCAACGCAAAGCAGCGCGCCTCGGCCTCGCGCGCAAGGGCCTCGAGCGAGCGGCGTTCTTGGGCCGCGTCTACCTGAAATTCGACGAGCCACTTCATGATCATTGCCATGACGATGAGAAGGCCGATGAGGGCAGCCATCAATGTGCCGCGCCAGTTGCGGATGCGCAGGACCGAAGATTCCGAATTATTCATTGCTGTGGGTGTGCAAGCCGCAAGATCAGGACTTGCCCTTTTGGCTTGGCCACGAAGATACGTGGTGCGCCCAATTTCCCACAGGAAATGTTTCACGTTCGGGATTGGTTTACGTGTAACACCGTAACTAGGGTACAACTCTGTCCAGTACGCCACATACCCAGCCGCGAAGTTCTCGCCGAGCGGAAATTCGGCATTCGCATTCAGTCAAACTCGGGGGCTGTACCTCACTTTTTCCAACCGTTCTATTGAAAGGAACTCCTGTTTTGAACAAGACCGAACTCATTGCCGCAATTGCAGAAGACACCAACCTCAGCAAGGCCGACGCAGGCCGCGCCTTCGACTCGGCGCTCGAGCACCTGTCGCGTGCCCTGGTGCGCGGAGAAACCGTTCAGCTGATCGGCTTCGGCACCTTTACCGTGGCAAGCCGCGCCGAGCGCCAGGGCCGCAACCCGTCGACCGGCGAAGCGATCACCATCAAGGCCAGCAAGAGCCCCAAGTTCGCCGCCGGCAAGGCGCTGAAGGACGCCATCAACCAGGTGGGCTGATCCATCGGGGCACCAGCCCCGATGCAAGTTGGCGATTCGCCGGTTCGAATGCGCTTCGGGCCGGCGCGCCAACGTGCAGCGCACCGCGCTGCACAAGGCCCGGCGCAGGGTCAACCATCGCCTTCGGGCAAAAAGCTGAAATACGCACGCGCAGGCTGCTTCTCGGGCAAGACGTAGACCACGCCACGCGCACTGCCGAACACCGGCTTCACATAGGTTTCGTAAAACGCCGCGGGCACATTGATGCATCCGTAGGAAACGCGGCGATCTTCCGCATTTGCCGACGCAAGCCGCTCCAGCCGCCGCTCTGACTTGTTGTTCGTTCGAACACGATGCATGGACACGGCCGCGCCGTAGTCCACCCAGACAATGTCTTCGCCCTGCAGGTTGATGCCGGGCTCTGAAACAAAACGCCCCGCGGGCGTGGTGCGTTCATCGGGGCGTATGTCGGACAGCTTTCGCTCGCCGATGCCCGGTACCGATTCGTCTCCTTGCGCGAGCCCCAGCAGCACGGGCGACGCGCCTTGCAGGATTCCGTCGGCGCCAAAGATAAAAACGCGCGCCTTCTTCTTGTCGACGATTGCGAAAGGAAGGCCTTGGTTGTCTTGCGTGCTGGCGGCTGCCTGCGCCAGCTGCCGCACTTCAACCGATGCTTCGGTGCCTGCGAAGGTCTCGGCAGCACCAGTTGCCGCATGAATGAAAGTGGCCCCGCATGCAAGCGCAAGGGACAGGAGCAGGGAGTTCTTCATGAGCAGCAGAAAAACATGGCACGAGAGCCCGGCTCGAAGCGCGGCCGCCAATCAAAATTGGCGGCCGCGTTCAGGCGCCGGGGGGCCGTCGATCAGCCGCGGTCAGCGCGGGCGCGGCGCACCGGCACTGCGGGCGCCGGTTCAGGTGCGGGCATGGGTGCGGCAACGGGTGCCGGCGCCGGCGCCGCCACCATGCGCACCGGCTCGGGTGCGGGCGCCGGGGCAACCACACGCACAGGTGCGGGCGCGGCAGGCGTTGCAACTTGCAGCGTGGTGCCGGTTTCGCCCATGGGGCCGCCGGTCTGGTTTTGTTGGCCGGCGGGCATGTACACATTGCCTGAAATGGCAGGCGCGTCGGTCTTTGCCATTGGTGCCACGCCTTGCGCCATTGCCGGCGCAATTGCAAAGGCCATGGCGGTGGTCACCAGAACGTGAGCCATCGAGTACTGAATCTTCATTTGTAATCTCCCTAGAGTCTGATTTCGACTGGCAACCCGGGGGCGGATGCCCGGCGCGAGCGCAGTCTGCAATCAAGAACGCAGGGAGCAGCGCAAAGACGACAGCGCGCACTCGACGATGCGGACAAGTCGTGAAATTTGACGCGCTTGCACGCGCTGTTGCGATGCGCATCGACGGAGCCCTATGCGGCGGGCTCCGCCAATGCGTGAGGCACTACGCGCCGCGCCAGCCGCCGCCGAGCGCTTTGTAAAGGTTGACCATGTTCACAGCCTGCTTGAGCTGCATCTCGATGAGCTGCTGCTGCTCCGAATAGAGCTCGCGCTGCGCGTCCTGGCTCGAAAAATAATCTTCCAGCCCGCCGCGGAACCGCGTGCGCGAAATGCTCGCCACCTTTTCGAGCGCCTGAACGCGGGCGTGCTGTGCCTCGAGTTGCGGGCGCATGTGGTCGTCGGCAATCAGCGCATTGGCGGTCTCGCGGAACGCCACTTGCGCGGCGTATTCATACGATGCCATTGCAGCAGCCAGCCGCTCTTCGTTGCCCGTGATGTTGGCCGAGCGGCGGCCCCAATCGAAGATAGGCAGCGACACGCCCAGCACGCCGGCCCAGCTCCGGTTGCCGCTGCTCAGCAGCGTCGACAAGTCTCCGCTGATGCCGCCCGCCAGTGCCGTAAGCGAAATGGTGGGCAGCATGGCGGCCTTGGCCGCACCCACGCCGGCGTTGGCGGCCTCTACCCGTGAATAGGCCGCCAGAAGATCGGGCCGGCGCTGAAGCAGGCTCGAGGGCAGGCCCGCCGCAACCGATGCCGTCGAACTCTGTGGCCAGGGCCGCGCGCTGCCCGTGTCTGGCGGCACCGGTTGGCCGACCAGCACGTTCAGCCATTGCAGGTCTTGCGCAACGCGCATGCGGAACTCTTCTTGCCGCACGCGTGCGTTCTGCAGCAGCGACTGCGCGCGGTACACGTCGAGCTGCGCCGCACCGCCGGCCGCCTTGGCACGGCCGATCATGTCGGCGTTGGAGGCCAGGCCGCTTTCGTTGGCATTTGCCAGCGCCAGCAGTGCGCGGTCGGCGCGCAGCGTGAGATAGGCATTCGACACCTCGCCCACCAGGTTCATGCGGGCCGCGGCAAAGTCCTTGTCGCCCGCCTCGGCCAACGCGCCGGCTTGCTGCGCCGTGCTCTGCTGGCGGCCGAAGAAGTCGAGCTCGTAAGACGTGACGCCGGCCTGGATGTCGAAGCTGTTCGACACGCGCCCGTCGGACGGCACATTGCCGACCGGGCTGAGCGAGCCCTGCGGCGTGGTTTGCGCGCGCTGCGCATGGCCCGACAACCCGATTTGCGGAAACAGCGAGGCGCGGCTTCCTGCATACACGGCTCGCGCTTCGCGGGCCTTCGCGGCATAGGCGCGAAGGTCGCGGTTCTGGGTGAGCGCGGTGGCTATGAGCCCGCGCAGTTCATCGTCCTGAACAAAGTTGCGCCATTCGACCGGCTCGGCATTGGGCGCCGCGGTGCCCGCAGGGAATTGCGATGGCAACGCCAGGTCGGGTTGCTTCATGGGTGGCGTCATGTTGCAGCCGCTCACCACCAGCACCACGCACACCGCCAGCACCATCAAGATGAGTCGCAGAGAAAAGCGCACGAACCCCGCTTCGGGCGCGCCGAATCCTGCGCTGGCGAGCAGGGCCGAAGCCGCACGCCATGGCCGCACCTGAACCGCGACATGGCTCGGGGGCACGTTGAACACATGGCTTACCAAACGTTCGCGCTGCGCCTCGGTGCCAGCAAATCGCAGTTCGGCACCGGCCGAGCTTTTGCCGGCAAGCTTTGCAGGCAACCAGCCGACCGGCTCGACGTACACCTCCAGCGGCTGCCCCACGCGCATGCGCTTGAGAGCGCGCGATTCGAGCAGCGCTCCATCCGCAGCAATGTTGACGAAGCGCGAGTCGATTTCGCCGGCGGCCGTTCGCAGCCGGGTGCGCGCGCGCCAGGGAAAGCGCTCTTCCTGGTCGGGCCGCGGCAGATCGACGCAGGCGATGAGCGCCGCCAGGCAAAGAACGAGTGCAATGCCGGTCCACACCAGGTTGAGCTCGTCGCCCGGCGTGAGCTCCTCGCCGCTCAATGCCACCGATGCGCCACCCAGCTGCAGCGCCACCAGCAGCCCGCCAAACACGGCCACCAGCTTCCAGTGCACCACCGTCTTGGAACGATCGAGCCCCTTGTTCGTTACCTTGAATGGGCGCCCGAAGGGCCGCAGCATTGCGCTGGCGAGCGTGCCCGTTACCGCCATGGCGGCCACGAGCTGGCTCACCTCGCTGAACACCGGCAGGCAACGCCGCTGGCTGATCCAGTAGCTGTAGGCCCAGAACATCATGAGCGGCGGCAGGCCGAATGACGCAAAGGCTTGCGGCGTTGCGTGGAACACCGACACGCCCGCATACCAGTAAAGCGCAGGCGCCAGCATGATCATTGCCATGAAGGGCTTGCCCAGCCAATGCAGCAGCCCGTGCAAGAAGTGCAGCCGCGCCGAGAAGCTGTAGCCCTTGCCGCGCAGCGGCCCCTGGGGCAGCAAGGCGAGCTGAACCGTACCCAGGCACCAGCGGCTGCGCTGGTTGATGTAGTCGATGATGCTCTCGGCCGACAAACCGTTCGACAGGCGCTCGCCCAGCCAGCGCGTGACATGGCCCTTGCGCAGCAGCAGGTAGGTGGTGTGGATGTCTTCGCACACGCTGCCCACCGGAAAGCCGCCCGCAGCGGTGATCAGGTCGCGCCGCACGATGAACGAGGTGCCCACGCAAAAAGCCGAGTCCGCCGCGTCCTTTGCGGGTTGCAGCACGTCGAAGAACACGCGCTGCTCGTCGACCCAGCTGTCGGTAGCGCGCAGGTTGTGCTGGATGGGGTCGGCGTTGTAATAAAACTGCGGCGTTTGCACCAGCCCGACCTTGCGGTCCGCAAAGAGGCCGAGCATGCGGTAGATGATTTGCCGCTGCGGCGCAAAGTCGGCGTCGAGCACCAGGATGTACGGCGCGTTGGTTACGCCCGCTGAAATTTTCAGCCCGTTGTTCATGTTGCCCGCCTTGGCATGGCTGTTGTCGGGCCGGCGCGCGTAGTGCACACCCTTGCGCTCGCAATAGTCGCGCAGCCAGTCGCGCCGGGTGTCGTCCAGCACCCAGACGTTCACTCGCGGATAGTCGATGGCCTGCGCGGCGATGATGGTTTTTTCGAGCACCGCCAGTTCTTCGTTGTAGGTGCAGATGAACACGTCCACCGCCGGCACCTTGTCGCCGCGGCGGCGCAACTCGGCCTCGCCCAGGTCGGCCAGCGGCGTGTTGTCGCGCCGGCCCACCAGCATGTGAATGGACATCAGCGTGTAGACGATGGCCGTGAGCTCGAAGGCCAAGAACACCCACGCGAACAGCGTTTCAAAGCCCAGGTCCGAAGGCGGCATGGTGGCCACCACGCGCCACACGGCATAGCGCATCAGCAGCAGCGCGGTGAGCGCGCCAAACACCATGCGATGGCTGGTGCGATCGACCCGCGCCAATGACATGAGGAGAAGCGCGAGGCCCGCAACAAGGGCGTTGAGCTGGAACTCCGGCGTAGCGATCAGGTTGGACATGATGGGATAGCTCCTGCGGCAATGGTCTTGCCGGTGAAGGGGTTGAAGCCGGTTGCGGCAAGCGCAATCCAGGCGGTAGCGCCCAAGTGGGGCCAGCGGTAGTAGTAGAAGTCGGCGCCCGTCGAGTCCGGCCCTATGGCCAGGCCGGTGGAAATGCGGGCGCTCGGGGTTGCGTAATACAGGCCGTTGTCGGCGCGTTGCGATGCAAGCAGCTGCCACAGCGCCTCGGGTGCCGTGCCCTTGCGCGCCACCAGCGTGGCAGCCGCCTGCGCGCTGCCCTCGGTCCAGATGCCGTCGGGGTTGCGCGAGAAGCCGTAGCCTTCGGCGAAGCGGTGGTTCTTGTCGACCCAGTCGAGCGCCCGGGTCCAGGCGCATGAACCTTCAGGCGCCGCCAGCACGGGCCACAGCTGTGCATCGAGGCCCGAGGCTTCGGTGGAGATGGTGGCGCCGTCTTCTTTTGTGCCGATATTGAAGCGCTGCTCCTGCGCATTCCACATGCGGTTGACGAACTCGAGCGCGGTGCGCGCTTGCTGGCGCTCGGCTTCGTTGGGCCCGCCCGCGCGCGCGGCCCAGGCTGCCGCCATGGCAATGTCGATGTTGTGCTCGGTGGACTTCCAGGTCTGCGCGCGCTGCGCGTTGTCCCAGCCATACCAGCCGCCGTTGTAGCCGTCGGGCGCATTCTTGGCGCGGGTGCGCTGCTCGATCCAGCCCAGCAGCTTGCGCGCGCTGGCCAGGTAGGCCGGCGACCGCTCCGCCTCCGACAGGTTCAGCAGCAGCAAGGCGGCCCACGCCACGTTGCCGGTGGCGGTGCTCACCTGGTAGGCATCGGCAATCCATTGCTTCTTGCCCGCATCCCAACGGCCCGGTAGCGCCGCCTTGTCCTCGGTCATGGGGCCGGCGCGATAGGCGTTGCGCACGCGGCCGTCGGGCATGCCCGGGTCGCGCTCCATGGCGCGTACCACGGCATCGCCAATGCGCTTGGCCGAAGCCGCGTCGCCGCAGGCCAGCAGCGCAATGCCGGCCAGTGCGTTGTCATAAGTAAAGGCTGCGCCGGCCAGCGCGGGCTCCAGCGGCGGACCCTGCTTGCTGTCCGCAAGCCGGTAGCTGGCCAGAAACAGCGGCCCCGAGGTTGCGCCCTTCTGGTCTTCAGCCACCGCGCGGCGCAGCCCCTCGCAGCTTTGGCGCGCGAGCTGCTGCTGCGTGGCGCCAGGCTTTTGCGCATGGGCCACGGGCATCAGCAACATCGACACCATCGATGCGACGGCGCAATGCACCAACGTGCGCGGAATGGAGAAGAGAACCTGCATAGGCTTGTTCCAGGTGCCGGGCGGTGCATTTCTGCCTGCGCTCAAGATCTTTGAAGGGTGGCCGTTACCACCTTGCCGGGCGCGCACATGTTGCTGCCCCCGTCTGCCGGGGCGTCTGGCAGCTGCTTGCTTTCGATGCGCGCCACGGCGTAGAGGGAGCCCTGCTCCGCATAAGGAAACGGCACGCTGTAGGTGCTTTGCAGCTCTTCCGAAGCCACGGGCAGCAACTGCTCGACCCGCGCCGGCATCGACTTGGAGTTTTCGCCGATCTTCACGTCGAGCATGGAGCCGATGCCCAGCCGCTTGGCCACACGCGCCGGAAACACCGCCACCACGCCAAGCCGGCTGCAGTCGGTTACGCGCACCAGCGAGGCACCGGCCGTTACGTAGGCGCCCTCAGGCGCCAACACCGAGTGAACCTGCCCCGCCTGCGTGGCCTTGATTTCGTAGGAAGACAGCTTTTCGACCCGGCGGCGCTCTTCGTCTTCGAGCTGAATGACTTGCTTGAGCTGCTGGAGAATGGCCGCGCCGTCTTGCTGGGCGCGGCCCACGCTGTTGCGCAGCGCCTCGCGGCGGCTTGCCAGCGTCTGGAAAAGGCTGTTGCCGCTGGTGCCCACAAAGGCGCCCTGCCCCGCGCTTGCCACCGTTTGGGCCTGGCCGGCAAACGCCTGCTCGGCCACTGCCGCAGTGGCACGCGCCGTGTTCAGCTGCGCCACCGATGCGTTCATCACCTGCTCGCTGATGGCGCCTTCCGCCAGCAAGGCCTGGTTGGTCTTGACCTTGTTTTCTTGCTCTTCGACCATGCTGTGCGCCGCATCCCGCTGGCGCCGCGCAACCTGCCAGGCCTCCCAGGCCTGGGCCACCGAGGCTTGGCGGTGAACGTTGGCCTCCTGGCCGACGGACCTCATCTCCTGGTTGTCGGCCTTGAACTGGTTGCCCAGTTGCGCCAACTGGCTTTGCAGCGCCAGGTGCTGCGAGCGCAGCGTGGTCAGGATCTCCTGGTTGACCGTTGGGTTGCGCACCGTGGCCACCACCGTGCCGGGCTCCACCATGTCACGCGAATGCACCACCATTTGCGTGACCACGCCGTTGATGGGCGACGTGATCAACGCCACCGGCGCCTGCAGCACCGCCCGGGTGGCCTGCGACGACAAGAGCGGCTGCACCAGCGTTGAGACCATCAGCCACAGCACGAAAGCCAGCAGCACATAGCCCGCCAGCTTGGGAACAAAGGCGCCCGATTGCCGGCCCCGGCCGCTGGACAAGAAAACCAATGAAGGCAGTTTCGACACACGCATACCCCACCTCTTTGATGCGAAGGCGTGCGCCGAAGACCGGCGCAACATCCATTGAATGAAAGGAACTTGCCCGCAGCACAACGGAGCCGACCGACCCGTGATGGCCGGTGCGTCCGCAATGCTGCAGTGCAATAAGAAGGTACGGCGAAAGGCGATTTACCACTGCTTCGGTGCGCAACAAGATGTGCGAAGTTCACATTGCTGCCGCTCGTCCGCTCGCGAAAAGGTCCTACAAGGCTCGCGGCATTGGCCGGGTTGACAACAAAAGACCTCATGCGGCATGCAGCGGCCGCGCGCGCTCAGGCTGCCCAGTGAGCGGGCAAGCAAGAGGCCCGGAAGCAGCGAAACCCGAAGTTCACCTGCTCCACATCGCGAAACCGGCGCGCGGGGCGGCTGAACATATCCGGTAACCAACCTGATCGAAGCTGACGGTTTTCGACAACGCCTGAAACGATTGCCGGCCCCAAAGCCCCTACCGCCTTATATTTACAAGCGCGATACCAGCGACACAAGGCAACACAGGCGGCGTTGCGGTTGGCTGCATAGTGCTTTTCCGCCGTTTGCAGCGCCCTTGCCGGGCGGCACCAAATGGCCATTCCCCACCGCTCTTCGGCTGTTTACCGAGGCGCCACCGGAGCACAGGTCGTGTCATTGCTGCCCACGAGCACCGCCTTCGCCGAGCCGCTCTGTGGAAAAAGCACGCCTTCTTCGCGCGCACGCACCGCGCGCGAGACCCTGGCGAGTAGCGCTTTATGGTTAATGCGCTGTAACGCCATTGAATACTATTTGCTGCATCAAACCGCCAATAACGAATGACGTTTCCGGCAACGTCAGAAGGGCATGCCATGTCCATCGCGCGCTTCGCCATTCGCACGCTTGTTTGCGTTGCTGCCGTTCCCGCCATTTCAGACGAGCCCCTTGCACCGCACGACCGCGTGTACCTGAGCAAGGCCGAAATCGAGAACACCTTGATCGGCAAACCCATCGTCTCGAGCAATCTGGCGAGCGGCATGATCTCGCGCTGGCAGTTTTATGCCGACGGCCGCGTCGACTTTGTCAACCGAAGCGGCCCGGGCCGCGCCTCGGGCAAGTGGTTTCTGAACCCCGACGGCGCCATGTGCGTGACCATGGTTGCCCGAACCGGCTGCCGCTACTGGTTCAAGAACGAGAAGGACGGCGCCCTTGCGAATGCCAACACCAGGGAGCCCAACGCGCCCACGGTGGCAGAGATACGGTTCGAGCAGCCCTGAAAGCACCAGGGCACGCCTGCCCTGCACTACCTAGGCACGCCCGATGAAAGCCGCCACTCCGTCGCGAAACGCCTGGCTGCCATACACCTCTTCGATCAGGTCATCGTCGTCCAGCCGCTGCTCGACGACGATGCGGCGGATGCTCTCCTTCACGGCCTTGTGCGTGACCGGCGACAGCGCCATGAGCCGCTCTGCCAGCGCAAGGGCCGCGGCGTCCAGTTCGCCCGGCGTGCAGGCCGCATGCACATAGCCGCAGGCCAGCGCTTCCTGCGCCGTCAGGTGGTCGGCCAGCAGCAGCATGCGCTTGACGCGCGGCACGCCCAGGGCGGCCTGCAGCCGCGCGATGTTGCGCGACGACAAGGTGTTCGACAGCGTCCTGGCAATCGGCGCGCCGAAGCGCGATGCGTCGCTGCAAACCCGGAAATCGCAGGCCGTGGCCAAGGCCAGGCCGCCGCCCACGGCCCAGCCGTCGACCACTGCCACCGTGGGTACGGCAATGCGCTCTACCGCATCGATGACGCGCTCCACAAAGGCCTCGTAGGCAATGCCATCGCGGCCGCCCTGAAAGTCCTTGAAATGGCCGATGTCCGTGCCCGAGATGAAGGACTTGCCGCCCGCGCCCTTGAACAGCACGCTGCGTACCGCCGGGTTGCGCACGCACGCGCCGATGTGCTCCAGCAGCGCCTCGTACATCTGCAGCGTCATCGCGTTGTGCCGCTCGGGGCGGTGGATCGCGATCTCGGCCACGCCCGAGACATCGACTCGCAGCCGCACGCATTCAGCTGAACTCACAAGGCCTCCGCCGCGCTGGCAGGTGTGTTGATCTCGGCCAGGATTTCTTCGTTGTGTTCGCCCAGCAATGGCGGGTGCCGGCGCACCTGCTGCGGCGTGCCCAGCAGCTTGACGGGAAAGCCGATGTTCTTGACCTTGCCTTCGATCGGGTGGTCGATTTCCATGCACATGCGGCGGTGCGTTCCGTGCTCGCCCTCAAACGCCTCCGGATACGACAGGATGGGCCCCGCCGGGATGCCGGCGGCCAGCATGGCGTCGATCCAGTCGGCGCTGTCCCGCTGGCCGAACTCCCGTTCGAGCGCCTCGATCAGCGCCTCGCGGTTCTTCAGGCGCAGCGACACGCTGGCGTAGTCCGCGTGCCCGACGAGGTCTGGCCGCTCCAGCAGTTCGCACAGCCGGGTCCAGAGCTTCTGGTTGGTCGCGCCCATCACAAAGTAGCCGTCGCGCGCCTTCACCGCCTGGTAGGGCGCGCTCATCTTGTTGCTGGTGCCCAGCGGTGTCGGCTGCTTGCCCGTGCCCCAGTACTCGGACATGTCCCAGACCGAGAAGGCCATGGCCGCGTCGAACAGCGAAGCATCGATGTGCTGGCCCACGCCCGACTTCTGCGCGCCGATGTAGGCCGCGAGCAGCGCGTAGGTGGCAAACAGCGCGCAGCCGATGTCGGCCACGGGCACGCCGGCCTTCACCGGTTTTTCGCCGGGGTAGCCGGTCACGCTCATCACGCCGGACATGGCCTGCGCCATCAGGTCGAAGCCCGGCCGCTCGGCCCACGGGCCGCTCTGGCCGAAGCCGGAGATGCTGACGTACACGATCTTCGGGTGGATCTCCTTGATCGACTCGTAGTCGATACCCAGGCGCTGCACCGCGCCGGGGCGGTAGTTTTCGACGATCACGTCGGCGGTTTGGGCCAGCTTGTAGAAGGATGCGCGGTCTTCCTCGTTCTTGAGGTCCAGCGTCAGCGAGCGCTTGTTGCGGTTCATGTTCAAGAAGCCCATGCTGTCCGGCCCCTTCATCTTGAAGCCCATGGCGCCGCGGGTCTGGTCGCCGCCCGGCGGCTCGACCTTGATCACGTCGGCGCCCAGGTCGGCCAGCAGCATGCAGGCGAACGGCCCGGCCATGACCTGGCTCACGTCCAGCACCCGAATGCCCTGCAGCGGCAGTTGTCGCGCGTGGTTCATTTTTTCAGCCCTCCTCGGTGACCTTGGCGGTGCGCACCACGTCGCCCCATTTCTTGAACTCGGCAGCCATGAAAGCCGCAAACTTGTCGACCGGGCCACCGCCGTCCTCCACGCCGTAGCCATCGAAGCGCGCAACCACGTCCGGCTGCGCCAGCACCTTGTTGATGTCGGCATTGATCTGCAGGGCCAGGTCCCTGGACATGTCCTTGGGGCCGACCACGCCATACCAGCTGGAGACGTCAAAGCCCTTGAAGCCCTGCTCGTCCATGGTCGGCATTTCCGGAAAGCCCTTGGCCCGCTGCAGCCGCGTCTGGACGATGCCCGTCATGCGCTTGGCCTTGACCTGGGCCGTGGCCGCCGTCATGGTGTCGAAGCTGTAGTCGATCTGCCCGCCGATCAGGTCCGTCTGCATCGGGCCCGACCCCTTGTAGGGCACGTGGATGCTCTTGACGTCGGCAGCCATGTTGAACATTGCGGCCGCCAGGTGCTGCACCGATCCCGTGCCGGAGGAGCCGAAGCTGATCTTGCCCGGGCTCTTTTTGCACTGCTCGACCACCTCCTTCACCGAGCCGGTGGAATTCTTCGCGCTGGTTACCAGGATGTGCGGCGTGGCGCCGACCATGGCAATGGGCGCGAAGTCTTTCAGCGGGTCGTAGGTAATGCTCTTGAAGATGTGCGGCGAAATGGCATGCGTGTTGACATGGGCCATCAGCAGGTTCACGCCTTCGGTAAAGCGGGTGCGCGCAAAAAAGTCCGCCGCCAGTGCGCCGGTGGCGCCGGGCTTGTTTTCGACCACCACCGAGCGGCCCCACAGCTCCGAGAGCTTTTGCCCCACGATGCGGGCGAACACATCGGTGCCGCCGCCGGGCGCCCAGCCGACGTAGATCTTGACGATGCCCTTGGGCAGCTCTGTGGCCGCAAGGGCCCAGGGCGCCGCCAGCGCGCCGGCGCTGGCCGCAATGAAGTCTCGGCGTTTCATCATGTCGTGCGTCCTTTGTCTCTGTCGTAGTAGTGCCGCTACTCTCCCGTAGCGCAGAGGACGTCGCAAGAATGTGAAAAGCATGCCTGGTTTCGCAATCCGCGAAGCCGCAGCCGCAGGAGCGCCGCTTTCTTTCTAGGCTTTGTTGCCGATCAACTGTGCCACCACGTTGCGCAGCGTCTGCTCCTGCGCATGGCCTTCCACGCAAGACAGCACATAGGCGCGGTGGTGCCAGTCGCCCTGGATTTCGGCGGAGCCAAGGTCGTCTTCGGGGTGAAAGCTGCGCAGCACTTCGGGCGGCATCAGGCCCACACCCAAGCCATGGCGCACCAACGCGAGCATGGTGTCGAACCCGCTGGTCGAAAAGTTGTTGGGAAACGACCGGCCGCGGCTGCGGTAGGCCCCCTGCAAGGCCGACAAGATTGCCGAGCCCTTGCCAAGGCTCACGATCGGCAAGTCCAGAAAGTCGTCGATGCCCACGGGCCCTTGTGCCGCAAACTGGAAATGCCGGCGGCTGTACACCAGCACCAGCCTGTCTTGCCGATAGTCGAACTTCGGCAGGTCGAGGAACCCGCTCTTCTTCTCATAGATGCCGACGTCGATCACCTTGTCGCGCAGCAGCTGCTGCACGATCTTGCTGTTCTCTTCCATGATCTTCAGCGTGATCTGCGGATAGGCGTCGCGCAGGCGGGCGATGTCCTTCGCAAGAAACTGAATGATGGCCGCCTTGGGCGCGCCGATGAGAATGCGCCCGTCCTGGCCATGGCTCAGCACCTGGGCATCGCCCTCGAGCCGGCCAATGAGGTTGTCGATCTGCCGGATGTGCGCCATCAGCCGGCTGCCGGCCTCGGTAATCAACACGCCGTGGGGCACCCGCTTGAACAGCCTGGCGCCCAATTGCGCCTCCAGGTCCGTCACCCGCTTGGACGCAGCGGCCACCGCCAGGCTCAGCCTGTCGGCGGCCCGCGAGATGCTGCCTTCCTCGGCAATGCAAAGAACGAGTTGGACGGTGGTGGAGTCGAGCTTCATGGGGAGTCTTATTGCACCGTTAGTTATGAGCGATATGTAATACCAAATGTGTACAACTTTGCGCCACTCCATCGTCCAGACCGCCCTTCACAGAGGGGGCGTTCTCCACCATTGCGGTGGATAAGACGGTGGAAAAGCCTCTGCGCGGCCAGGCGCCCTGCGCACCCCGCAACAGTACGCGTACTCTGGATGGACCCGAAGTGGCCCATGGCAAGACGGCGGGTATCGCTTCACAGAACTCTCGCACGCACTTCACCTTGACTTCGCCCGCAGCACGCACACTGCCTTCCGACAGCGGCCGGCGCTGGTAGAGGCAAGGGAACAAAGATCCGCTCAGGGAAAAAACGCCTCGATGCCGACCGCTGTCACCTTTCAAGATTTGAGCAAGCCCAGTGGCCGCGCGGCGCCACATGTGGAGGGCACAAAGGCTCAGTCAATCGACGATGCGCCCGGCGCGCCGCGCCAGCCGCGCGTATTCGCTCAACGGCTTGTTCGCCTTCCAGTACAGGTCGCGCTCGATGCCCAGCGTGCCGCCCAGCAGCCGGATCGACATCAGTTCGCGCGCGGACACATGGCCCGGCGCGGGCGCGCCCATGCCAAGGTCGCACAAGCCATAGGCCGTGTCTGCGTCGTCAGGGTTCAGTTCAGTGATGAGCCACCTGGCAGCGCCGCGCGGGTTGAGCCACTTGACCACCGGATGCGGATCGAAGCGAGGGTTGCCTCGCGATGCCTTGCCGTTGGCGAGCAATAGCTGGCGCAACTCGGGGGTGATGAGTTCCAAGGGCGGCCTCCCAGCTCGCGGCTCGAATGGGGCTGGCACCTAAAGGTGCCAATCTCGCCTTCGAGTTCTGAGGTAACTATATACCGTGAAACCTTATCCCGTGGAGGTTTATGCGGGACAACTTGAACATCGTTAGATGGTCAAGACAGGTAACCCCGACAAGCAGAAGGCCCCCGAACTCGTAGCCTTCGGTGAAGCCGTTCGCCGTCGGAGGAAGGAGCTTGGCTACTCGCAGGAAGCGTTTGGCGATTTCTGCGGGATCGACCGCAGCTACATGGGAGGGATTGAGCGCGGGGAACACAACCTGGCGCTCATCAACATCCTCAAGATCATTGATGGGCTGGGGGTTCGGCCGTCTGAGTTTTTTAGGGACTTGGACGAGGCGGTGGGTTCGACGCGTAAGCGCTAGGCGCTAATACCAAGCGGGTCCCTTTGAAATTTGATCGTATCGACTCCGGCGAGACATCAACCGGCCGGCCTATAAGTAAGGCGCGACAAGATTCAACTCGTCCAGCCGCAGAGCCATGGCGTGAGCCGAAACCCCGAAATACTGGGCAAGGGAACTGAATCTCACTCGGTCAAACTGCTCGGCGCGAGCAACCGCCTTCGCGAAAAGAATTGAACCCCTGGGTGCAGCAAAGAGGCCACCTGCGTCCGCCTTCAGGTGATAGGCGACCGTCTCCGTCAGTGCAAGCGGGTGCTTGCCAAAGCGCGCGGTGAACTCGTCGACGACAGCCCGGCGCGGCATGAGTAAGCACGCAGCAAAGTAATCAGCCTCCTTTTCGAGTGGGGAGCGCTGCCAGCCACCACTTCCCACAGGTAACTCTCGGTGCAACGTCCGATCACCAACATGTGGATGCAGGATGAAGTGGCCGATCTCGTGGGCCGCAGTGAAGCGTTGCACCTCATACGGGAATCTTGACGATACGAGGATGGTCGATCGGTCGCGCTGCCACAGCCCCGCCGCTTCACCGCCGCCGCGGTAGTCGGTTTCCAGCCGGCTTCGAGTGTCGTAGTAGAGATCGCAGTGCTCGGCTACGTTCCGTGGATCAAACAAGGTAGGCAAGTCGGGCACCCCGAGTGGGTAGCGAACGTGCCGCCGCGTCCAAATCTCGTATTGGAGTCGCCTCACTTCATTCTCGATTGCAGATTTATCCATGGCGCGCACCTCGCTGGCTGTTTGGAGCTGGCTCGACCCAAAACACTATATATAGCGTGTCGGCATGCACTTCACGCTACATATAGTGTATCCAAGATTTTTCACATAGTAAATCCAATCACTTCGGCGTACATCAGTCCGCAGAAAAGGTCAGGAACATCGACAAGACCATGTGGTTTGCACGGCGAACGGGAGACCTCCGCACGAACGAGGCCACAACGGCGGCGCAAGCAACAGCGGAAGCGAAGCAATTCGCAATGACGCGACTGAGCCGTGGCACATTGGGGGCATCCAACAGCCATGAGCCCACAACATGTATTACGAAGTTAGTGGCAGCCGCTTACGAATCCTTGGCACCTACCATCTCTCTCCGGTTGACAGATCACTTCCGGCGTTCGTGACCGATGCCGCGCAGTGGGCTGATGCGGGGTGCATGGAACACAACCCACAAGAGTTTGCGCCACTTATGCGCCTCAACGACGGTGCGCGATTGGAGGATCTTCTTCCGCCGGATCTGTGGACTGCTGTGAAGGCCGCCTGGGAAAAGGAACCGAAGATTCCTGCTGTGTTGCAAAAGCATCGACCCTGGGCCGCGCTGATCATGCTCGGTGTCGCACGGCTGCGGTTTGGTCCTGGCGCGGAGACCGTGCTCGGGGCAAGTTTAGAGAAAAAGGGACAGACCTTCGGCTACATCGAGCGAGCTGGAGACGTTGCGGCACTGTTCGATTCAGTGCCGTTGCCGGATGTCGTTGAAGTGATTCGGCAAGCGCTGCCGAAGCTCGGTCGTTCTCAGGAGCAATTCGAGGGCATGTACGACCGATGGGCTGCACGCGATGCCGCAGGGCTCCAGGCGCATGTCGAACTTACACCAATGTTCGGCAATCAGGTCATCAGGGACTCGCTCTTGCTCTCCAGAAATCGGGCGTGGGTTGAGTCCGTCGTGAAGGCCGGAAAGCCCGCTTCAAATACGGTGCTTGCCGTCGGGGCGATGCATCTCGTCGGTCCCGGTAACTTCATCGACCTTTTGCGCGAGCGCGCAGTTCCAGTTCGAGAGCTCTAGGGTTAACGCTCACGGCCGCCGTCATGTTTAGCACGTTGAAGTCCATCCCGATGTGCAGCGTTTCGTCTTCGGCGATGCGCTCGTCCGTGTAGTTGACCTTCCGGTCGAAGTTCGGATAGACGCTGCCACTGGTCAGGTTGGTGAACTGGCCGCGGATGTAGGCCTCGATCAGCTGCGGCGGGTAGCTGGCCAGCAGCGACGGGATGTGTAGTCAACCGGCAGGTTCCTGGCGTTCTCATACGTGCTCGCATGGATCAGTCCGTACAGGTGCTTGAGGTGCGGCTTGTCACGCACGAGCTTCACGAACCGCTGATAGGCGAATTTGAAGCCCTCGGAGGTCGTCGTCACGTCCACGCCGTTTTTCAGGCCGTCGACGCTGTAGCGCATCCGCGCGATGATCTTCCACCAGGCCAGGTCGGCCTTGTTCATCTTCATCACGTCGAGCTCGTCGACAACCGCGTGACAGGTCTTTCAGCGCGAGGTCAGCGGCAACGATCTGATTCGCGACGGAATTGACCGTTTCTGCTCGTTTCGAAACTCGGCCAGAAATAGCGGATCTCGAAACTCCGTATTCCCGTGCGAGTTTGGAGGGATGTCCCATAGGTGACCTCAAAAATGAAAAAAAGCCGCACGAGGCGGGTTCGGGTATCAAGTTTGAAGCGGCAGGCTTCAGTCCAGCGATTGCATATTTTCGACGAGTTCGCGAATCATGTCGTCGACCTTGATCTCGGCGTCTCGGAACTCAATATCGAGCGCGTAATCGTCGTCCGGCGGTTCTTTTCCTGGCAAGCAGTGAAGGATCGCCTTCGCTACGAGACTGCGGTAATTACCGAGCAAGCGGTACTGGTCAGCGTCCAAGAATACGCTCGCACCAAACACTGCCTCCTTCAACGTCTCAGCCCGCGCACGTAGGCGGGTGCATTCATCAAGGGTCTTCTCAGAGGACGCGCTCTCCGCCTCTGACATGACATCGGCGTAAAGACCCAAGGTCGCCTTGTAGAGCGCCGTGTACGCGCTGAACTTCATATCGATCACTCGAAGCGCGCCAGTTTTTTTCAGCTCTTGCTCGGCTTTGCTTCGCTCAGTCGCCGCGATCAGCGATACCTTGTAGGCTTCCAAATCTCTCTGGTGCTGCGCTTTTGCCGCCTCTAGGTCCTTGTTCAGCCAATGACTGATCTGTCCCTTGAAAAGCCATGCCGCTGCAGCCAGCAACGCAGTCGTGCCCGCACTACTCGCAGCAACGGTCCAAATAAACTGTCCCCAATCCTCCATGCTCCACCTCCTGAGGCGGAGCATAGCGGGAGCCGGACACGCGCCCGGCATCCCTGTGGAAACTCAGGATGTGCAGTCGGGCGCGCACACGGGGCGGAGGGTTTACCCATCCTGCCGCTGGGGCCAGAGATCCGCGCCGAGCCCGAGAAAGGGGAACGGGTGCGCGGGTGTGGTCACTCTGGGTTTTCGATACTTCGAATCCTCCTCAGCGCCGTAAACTGGCGCCAAGGCGATCCGTCATGTGGCGGCCCAAATCGTCCCAGGGCGCCCGCTGCCGCTAAATCAGGCGGCAGAAGGTGCGCTGTTTGAAAGCCCCTGGCGGAGCGCCGGGACAAGCCGGAAAACGCAAGCCGAACGCTGAAAGCCATCCTAGGTAGGCGGAAAGCTAGTGCCCGGCAAGGCACGATAAAAATGCCGACCCTCATGAAGTCGGCGGGCCGCCGGCGAGAACTAACAGGTGCAAGCCATGTTCACGCTGACGCTGCAGTTCCCGGTCACTGCGGTCGCTGCGATCCTGATCACGCTGCTTTGATAGAGGGGGCGGAGAGCAATCTCCGCCCTCTTCTGTTGGTTCGATGGGCTGACTCGATAGGGCAAATCGCGGAGATCCGCCAACCACGCTGATGGCGCTCTCCGCCGCGCTGCACTCACGCCATTTCCATCATGGCGGTTATCTTGTCCTGCAGGAGGTTGTTCACATCAGCTTGCAACTGAACAATTTCTGCTCTAAACGCATCGAGTCTCGGCTGCGGCAATGCGACGTCGAAACTGTTTCTATCGTTGATTGCGGCGGTGACCTTTACATGTAGATCGAGCAGTTGCCCATACTCATCGTGAGTAATGAACGGCGCCACGGCTTCGATGGCGTCACCACCTGCCTGCAGGTACTCGCTCACCCAACTTTGCCTCCGTACGAATGCATCACCGGAGGCGAAGACAAGGGTGCAAAACGCGACACCGGTCGATGCGTATTCGCGGACAGCTTTGCACACCTCGTTCAGCACTTCGTACTTGCGGTCGATCATCCTCAAGGCGCCGGCAGTCTTAATCGATTGAATGGCTTTCGCCCGTTCCGCTTCGGCGATGAGCGAGACTTTATACGCCTCCAACTCCCGCTCGAAAGCGGCTTTATCGATCTGAATATCGCGCTGAAACTGCGCCTTGATGCGTTCAATGTCCTTGTTAAGCCAATGAGAGAGCTGACTTCGACCTAGAACACCTGCGATTGAGAGCAGAACCGCCGTGACTCCACCACCTGCCAATGCTGCTCGGAAAAAATCCCAGTCCATATTCGCCTCCTGCGGGAAGCTTACAGGTAGAAGCGGGGTATATGATTTTTTGGGGGCACCTTCCTCATCGAGGGCAAACGCGCTGGGTTTCAAGCGTGATCGCCTATGTAGGCCTGGGCCGTTGCCCTACACGACAAAAAGCGAGACTGAACTTGGCATCCAAGCTGTCGAGCAAGTAAGGGACTTCGCCGTCGGCCAAACGATTGCAATAAGTACCACGGAATTCTCGACAATCTGTTGGACCCATTGCCTTTTCGCAAATCAAGCCGCACAGCAGTTAGAAAAGCATGGCGCGCAATCGGAATCAAGTTTGAGCTGCCAAGCTCGGCTGAGAGCGAAAGTAGTCTCACGCATTCGCTTGCTGGGCAGCCGCGAATGTCATGGTTTATCGCTGCGGGCGGCAGCCTTCTTTCGCTTGTCTAGCCAGCCGGCCGTCTCATCCAAACGCTCGTTCGTCACATAGTGAACGAAACACATAACCCGATAGCTGGAAAAAAAGCCTTTAAAGTCTTCGTGCAACTCCTTCGCCCATTCGAGACGTTCTGTCTGCGAGAGAAAGGAATTCATATCTACGGCATCGCTCCGAAGATGAAATACGCTGTTCCTGAACTTCCTGAGCGAATCACAGTGCTTCTTGATCTTGCTACCTATTGCGTCCACGACAGGAACAAGCTCGCAGAACTCTGCCGGGCGAAATTTTTGCAGCAGGAGTCGTAGGTTCAGATCCCTGAAGCTCTCGCATGCGACGCCCAAATAGCCGAGCCAAGTGCAGAAGTAGATGGAATAGTTCAGCCGCTCGTTCTGACTCAATCGGCCATTTCGCTTCCACTTCGCATCCAACTTTTCGTAGCTGGTACGCATGAGGTCAGCTGCGGAGAAGTAGTGAACATGAAACGTAAGGACCGGGTCCGCATCTCGATGCGGAAGAGACTTGACTGATGTCTGGTCGACGGCGGCCGCTGGGGTGGTTGACGTCACGGAGTTCGCAACCTCGCCTAGCTAAGTGATTCCGTTTGCCTTCGCGTCCACAGACACGAGCCATCGAACCGCAGATGCCGCAGAAGACAGCACATAGACCGCAACATCCATCGAAGGAGCGATTGGCTGCTGAACACCTTGACCGTGTCTGTAGTGATGAATACTGTCAACGAAATCCGCGAAGCCATCCAGCATCTTTCCCATCATCGCCAGATCAGTTGGCTCGATGACGCCCGCCACCATCTGCGGTTTCAAATGCGTGTCAATCATCCGCCTATTCAAATTCTGGGCTTGGGGCACCATGAGTCGAGCCAGAATTTCCATTGCTTCGAACGCCGATCGGACCGCACTCTTGGAGTCAACGGGTTGCGCATCTAGATGACCAAGCGCGTTTTCAAGCGCAGCCTTGACCGCTGCGTATCTAGGGTGGCCAAGCCCCCGCAGGACCGAGGCTTGATTTCGCTGAAACTCGGCATCAACTTGGAAGTGAACTCCGCACAATGCATCTACGATGTACCCGATGCTCTGTTCCGAGAGCACTCGATGGACAAACTGCCTCCATGCGACAGCCATGTCTTCGAATGGCGACACATTGACAAAGCGGAGGCGCGTCGCGTGTTTGCCCATCAGATACCTGTACACAAAGGTAATGGCATTCAAGATGTCTGGAAGCGCCGCCGTCTCGAAGAATTGGTCATATCTCCAATAGCCGGTATGGGAAAGCTTCAATCCCCCTTCGACCCTTAAGAACGTGGCGAGGTCTCCGTGCTCGGCCTTGAGATGCTCTTGCGCGTATGACCCGAGCCGAATCCGGAACGGAGCACTGTCTGACAACGGAGCCGCAGGCTGCAGATAGAGCCTTGTGAACGGCATACCAAGCGGCGCAGACGCCGGAGCAGGGATTGGAGCAGACGACATCGCCGCATTCTCGACGATCTGTGCCGGGGCGATGAGCGCGGCCTCGCAACCCACCTAGTCACTTTCCGGGCGCTTTGATGATGCGCAGCACCTGCCGTTCGGACAGTTCGCGCCGCGAAAGCAGCTTCGCCCTCTCTCCGCCAGGTAGTCGCCGAAGATGCGGCTGTTCCGGGTGCTGTGCCCCTCGCCGCGGCGCTTCGCGATAAAAAGTACGACGATTGATGCCATGTTCGAAAGTTGGCTTGCGGGTCTGCGGCAGACCTTGTCAGATTCAAAAGGACATCTTCCCCAATGAAAAAGTCCCGTCGCATGGACTGCGCGGGACTTTTAAAAACTGCCAAGGATCGATTCTGGCGGAGAGTGTGAGATTCGAACTCACGGACGCTTTCACGTCGGCAGTTTTCAAGACTGCTGGTTTAAACCACTCACCCAACTCTCCGGAACCATCGATTTTATGCTGACGCTGGCCCTTCAATCCTCGGGCAAGAAAAGCGTCTGCAGGTCACTCAAGAAATCCAGCCCGCGTTCGGTGGGCCACACGCGGTGCAGGTCGCGCGCGATGAGGCCCTTGCGCTCGGCTTCTTCCAGGCCTTTTTGAATGCTGGTCATGGCAAGGCCGGTGCGCTCGCTGAACTGGGGCAGCGTAAAGCCTTCTTTCAGGCGCAGCGCGTTGAGCATGAACTCGAACGGCAGGTCGGCCAGCGCAACCTCGTCGCTTTGCGACACGGCCATGCCGGCACTGGCGTTTTGCATGTACAGGCGCGGCTCGCGGTAACGCACCTGGCGCACGATGCGGTGCGCAAAGCTCAGCTTGCTGTGCGCGCCGGCGCCAATGCCAAGGTAGTCGCCAAACTGCCAGTAGTTGAGGTTGTGCGCGCAGGCGTGGCCGCTGCGCGCATAGGCAGAAACCTCGTAGCGCGCCATGCCACTGGCGGCGGTTCGCTCGGTGATGCGGTCGAGCATGGCGTAGGCCAAATCATCTTCAGGCAGCGCGGGCGGAAACTTGGCGAACCAGGTGTTGGGCTCGATGGTGAGGTGGTACACCGATATGTGCGGCGGCGCCAGCGCCAGCGCTTGGCTCAGGTCGGCGTCCAGGCCCTCGATGGTCTGGCCCGGCAGGGCGTACATCAGGTCGAGGTTGAAGGTGTCGAACGCGCTGGCGGCCTCTTCCACGGCGGCAATGGCCTGGGCGCGGTCGTGCACGCGGCCAAGCGCTTTCAGGTGCTCGTCGTTAAAGCTTTGCACGCCCACTGAAAGGCGGGTTACGCCGGCGCTGCGGTAGGCGCGAAAGCGGTTGCGCTCGAAGGTGCCGGGGTTGGCTTCAAGCGTTATTTCGCACTCGGGCGCAAGCTTGAGGCGGGCGCGCACGTCGCCCAGCAGGCGGTCTATAGCCTGGGGCGAAAAGAGGCTGGGCGTTCCGCCGCCGATAAAAATGGTGTGGACTGTGCGGCCCCAAATAAGGGGCAGCGCGGCGTCCAGGTCGGCAATGAGCGCATCGAGGTACGCCGTTTCAGGAATGCCTTCAGCCTCGGCCTCGCTGGTGGCGCGCCACTCGTGCGAGTTGAAGTCGCAGTAAGGGCACTTGCGCAGGCACCACGGCAAATGAATGTAGAGCGACAGGGGCGGCAGCGCGGCCAGTTGCAGCGGGCCGGGGCGCATCCAGTGCAGCACGTCGTTGGCCTGCGGGGCGCCCGCGGCCTGCGCCGGCTGAATGGGAAACACGGTGGCCATTGGGTTCAGTCAGTCAGTCAGCCGGTCAAAACCAGCGTTCGCGCATCAGCGCGAGCATGGCCTTTGCCGCCTGGCCGCGGTGGCTGTTGGCGTTTTTTACCTCGGGCGGTAATTGGGCAAAGGTTTTGCCAAAGCTGGGCAGGTACATGACGGGGTCGAACCCGAAGCCGTTGTCGCCAATGGGGGCCTGGGTAATTTCGCCGACCACGCGCCCTACGGCGATGAGGGGCTCGGGGTCGTCGTGGCCGCGCAGCGCAACCAGGGTGCTGACGAGCGCGGCGCGGCGGTTGGCTACGCCGTTCAGTTGCTCGAGCAAGGCCTTCACGTTGTTGGCATCGCCCTTGGCATAGCCGAACTGGGTTGCATAAAACGCGGTGTCGACGCCGGGCAGGCCGCCGAATGCATCGACGCACAGGCCGGCGTCGTCTGCAATGGCAGGCAGGCCGGTGGCGGCGCTGGCATGGCGCGCCTTGGCCAGGGCGTTTTCTACAAAGGTGCGAAATGGCTCTTCGGCCTCGCCCACGCCCAGTGCCGATTGCGGCACAAGCGTGACCGACAGCTCCGCAAACAGCTGCTGCAGCTCGGCCAGCTTGCCGGCGTTGTTTGATGCCAAGACCAGTTGCATTGCCGCCATTGCTTATTTAGCGAGCAAAACCTGCTGCTGCATGACGATGAGTTCGCCAATGCCCTTTTCGGCCAGGCCGAGCAGGATGTTCATCTCGTCGCGCGAAAACGCCGCGCCTTCGGCGGTGCCCTGCACTTCAACAAAATGGCCGGCGCCGGTCATCACCACGTTCATGTCGGTGTCGCAGGCGGAGTCTTCGGTGTATTCCAGGTCGAGCAGCGGCGTGCCGCCGACGATGCCGACAGAAATGGCGGCCACGTGGCCCCGGATGGGCGTTGCGGGAATGGTGCCGGCGGCCAGCAGCTTGTTGACGGCGTCTTGCGCGGCAACAAAGGCGCCGGTAATGGCGGCGGTGCGGGTGCCGCCGTCGGCCTGCAGCACGTCGCAGTCGAGGTGAATGGTGCGCTCGCCCAATGCGGCCAGGTCGAACACGGCGCGCATCGAGCGGCCGATAAGGCGCTGGATTTCTTGCGTGCGGCCGGTCTGCTTGCCCTTGGCGGCTTCGCGGCTGCTGCGGGTGTGGGTGGCGCGCGGCAGCATGCCGTATTCGGCGGTAACCCAGCCTTCGCCGCTGCCCTTTTTGTGCGGGGGCACGCGCTCTTCAACGGAGGCGGTGCACAGCACGCGGGTTTGGCCGAATTCGATGAGCACCGAGCCTTCAGCGTGAATGGTGAAGCCGCGGGTCATGCGAACGGGGCGCAGCTGGTCGGCGGCACGGCCGCCGCTTCGTGTGAAAGCAGTCATTTTTTTAGAGGTATGTAAGAAACAAAAGCGGAGGCAGCTCCGCAAGCCGAAGCAGCCGTGGAATCAGATTTTCTTGGCAGCAGAACGGCGAATGGCTTCGTTGATTTCGGCAATGGAGCGCTCGATGGCGTCTTCGTCCATGTCGTCGATCTCGCCGTCGGAGGGCATGCCGGCTTGGATGGTGGAGGCAAACACGCCGTCGTCGATGGTTTCGGTAGAAACGCCGCGGTCTTCGCGCTTTGAATCGGACATTTCCCATTCGAGCGCAATGAGCGTGACGTTGTCGCTGTGGGCGCCGCCCTTGCGAAGCGCCATTTCAGCCAAGTCTGGCGCAGCATCGGACACGGGCTTGTCGGAAGACAGGGTGTGCACGATGACGGCGTCGTCGAGCACGCCCCACACGCCGTCAGAGCACAGCATGATGCGGTCGCCGCGCTGCAGTTGCAGCGGGGCAGAAATATCGAACAGCGGCGTGGTCGGCGAACCCAGGCAGGTGAGCAGCAAGTTGCGGTTGACGGGCATGTCGGCGCCGTGGGGGCGCGGGCGCTCGGCATGCGAATGGTCGCGCGTGCGGGTGAGCAGGCGGCCGTCGCGCACCACGTAAAGGCGCGAGTCGCCGCAATGCATCCAGGTGGCGGTGGTGCCCTGCAACAAAGCTGCCACCACGGTGGTGCGGGGCGTGTCGAGCATGGCCTTGTTGCTGGCGTACCGCATGATCTGCTGGTGCGCCGCCATGGCCGATTCAGCCAGGAAAGCCTTCGCGTCTTTTACGGTTGGGCGGGCTTCGCGCTGGTAAAGGGCCGCAATGGTCTGCAATGCGAGCTGGGCCGCAACCTCGCCCTCGGGGTGGCCGCCCATGCCGTCGGCCAGCACAAAAAGGCCGGACTCCCGCGTGTAGCAATAGCCCATGCGGTCTTCGTTCTTGAGGCGGCCGCCTTTGCGGCTGACCTGGAATACCGAGAATTTCATGCCGGACGGGTGGTAGGTGCCGCCGCCCTGGGCAGGGCCTTCTTGTCGAAGGAGCGGATGTTGTCGAATGAAAGCCGCACCTTCTCGCCCACGGTGAGCTTGGTGTAGCGCCGCTCGCCTTCACGGCTGAGTTCTTTTTGCAGCGCAAAGACCGATTGCGGGCGGGAAAGCGGGTCGAGCGACATGCACCATTCAACCACTTCGATGAGGTTGTCGGAGTACACGCCGCGCAGGCGCGACAGCGACAGGCTGAGGCGGTCTTTCTCGATGCGGCGCGGCGCGTCGTTGGGCGGGTAGCCCTGCATGCAGGCGTAGATGCAGGCGCCAATGGCGTAGATGTCGGTCCAGGGGCCCATGGACGAGTCGCGCCGGTACATCTCGGGGGCGGCAAAGCCGGGGGTGTACATGGGGCGGATGAAGATGCCCTCTTTGCTGAGCACTTCCCGTGCGGCACCAAAGTCGATCAGCACGGCGCGGTCTTCGTCGGTAACAAAGATGTTGGCGGGCTTGATGTCCAGGTGGAGCATCTTGTACTGGTGCACGATGCGAAGGCCGCGCAGAATTTCATCGAAAAGCGAGCGGATGGTCGATTCGCGGAAGACCTTGGGCCGTTTCAGGTCGCGCGCGGTCACCACAAAGTCCTGCAGGGTGGCGCCCTCCAGGTAGTTCATGACCATGTAGACGGTTTCGTTCTCGCGAAAGAAGTTGAGAACGCTGACCACCGAGGCATGCGAAATTTGCGCGAGCGAGCGGCCTTCTTCGAAAAAGCTCTTCAGGCCGAGCCGGTAGAGGGAGAGCTTTTCGGGCGCGACTTCGGGCGTGAGCTCGCCGGGCCCGCGAGTTGCAAGGGAGGACGGCAGGTATTCCTTGATGGCAACCTGCTGTCCGCTGGGGTCGATGGCAAGATAGACGACGCCAAACCCGCCTGCTGAAAGCCGGCGAACGATGCGGTAACCGCCAATGACCGTATCGGGCAGCAGGGGCGAAGGCTTGACCTTTGACATAATCCGGGAGTTTCGCCCGAAGGCGATGGTGCGGCAAGCGAACGCCATGCCGACGCCTCGGTGCATACAGCAAAAACCACAGTGAGGCGCAATGCCAGTTTACAGCATGACCGGCTATGCCAGTGGCCAGAACGGCCCCGTTGGCAGCCACTCCGAAGCCGAAGCACGGCCTACCGCCGCAGGCCGACTCGGGGTCGAAATACGCTCGGTCAACAGCCGCTTTCTCGACCTCACCTTCAAATTGCCGGAGGAACTTCGCCAGCATGAAACCGCGCTGCGCGAGCTGCTCACGGGCAAGCTGAAGCGCGGCAAAGTCGAAGTGCGGGCTGCCATCGAAAACACGGCCCAGGGCGGCATTGCCGAACCCTCGGTCAAGCTGCTGCAGCGGCTGAACGGCGTGCAAGACGGCATCAAGGCCTGGCTGCCCGGCGCCCGCGAACTGAGCGTGGCCGACGTATTGCGGCTGGCCGGCGGCGACGGCACCACCCGCGGCGACTGGGGCAGCGACCTGCTCGACGTGGCCGGCAAGGCGCTGGACGCGCTGATGTCCGCCCGCCAGCGCGAAGGCGCGCGGCTCGCCAAGATGCTGGAAGCCCACCTGGCCCAGCTGCGTACGCTGGTCGAACAGGCCGGCCCGCTGATTCCTCAACTGGTCGAGCAGCAGCGCGCGCGCTTCCTGGAGCGCTGGCAAGAGGCCATGGGCCTGACGGGCGGCACCCTGCCCGAGGCCGCGCAAGACCGGGCGCTGAACGAGGCGACGGCTTTTGCAATTCGCATCGACGTGGCGGAAGAGCTCACGCGCCTCAATTCCCATCTGGACGAGATCGAGCGGCTGCTCAAGAAGGGCGGCGAAATCGGCAAGCGGCTGGACTTTTTGATTCAGGAGCTGCACCGCGAGGCCAATACACTGGGCTCCAAGTCCGCAGCACTGGAGCTCACCCGCATTGGCGTGGACATGAAGGTGCTGATCGAGCAGATGCGCGAACAGGTACAAAACATCGAATGAGCGAGCGAATGGACTATCCGGGCAACATTTTTGTGGTGGCGGCACCCAGCGGGGCCGGCAAATCGAGCCTGGTCAAAGCGCTCATGGAGCTGGACACGGCCGTTCAGCCCTCGGTTTCGCACACCACGCGGCCACCGCGCGGTCAGGAAAAGCACGGCCGGGAGTACTTTTTCACCTCGCCGTCGGAGTTCGACGCCATGATTGCCGCGGACGGCTTTGTGGAATGGGCCCATGTGCACGGGCACCGGTACGGCACCTCTAAAAAGGCCATTGAAGAGCGGATTGCCCAGGGGGCGGACGTCATTCTGGAAATCGACTTTCAGGGCGCAATCCAGATTCGCAAGACTTTTGCCAACGCGGTCATGATTTTCATCCTGCCGCCAAGCTGGGAAGAACTGCGCTCCCGGCTGGAGCGGCGCGGCGAAGACAGCGCCGCCGTCATCGAGCTGCGGCTCAAGAATGCCGCCGAAGAGATGGCCCGGGCGGGGGAATTCGACTTCGTTATAATCAACGAGTTATTTGAGCGCGCGCTTTTCGATCTCAAGGCGATCGTCCACGCTCAGCGGCTTCGGTATTCTGCACAGCGCCGCGCACGTGCCGACACATTCGCCGCACTGAACATCCCCTGATTTCCTGCTCACCGACCGAAAGATTCTGATCATGGCCCGCATCACCGTCGAAGATTGTCTGCTTCAGATCCCCAACCGTTTCCAGCTGGTTCTGGCCGCCACGTACCGTGCGCGCATGCTGAGCCAGGGCCACGCGCCCAAGATCGAGAGCAAGAACAAGCCCGCCGTCACCGCCCTGCGCGAAATCGCCGAAGGCAAGATCGGCATCGAAATGCTCAAGAAGGTGCCGGGCTGATCTGACGCACCCCTGCAACGAAAAGGCACCGCAAAGCGGTGCTTTTTTTACGTCTGGACGCGTCCATACAGCGGTCACGCTAAAGTGGTAGCCATGAGTGCGGTTGCCAAACATCAGTCCCATGCCCCTTCGGGCATGCCAAAGCCGAGCCCGGCGGCGCTGAATGCGGCCGCCGCAAGCTTTGCCGCGCTGACGGCCAGGCTCGATTACCTGAGCCCCGAAGACACCGAGCTGGTCCGCCGCGCCTACCGCTTTGCCGATGAGGCCCACCTGGGCCAGTTGCGCAACAGCGGCGAGCCCTACATTACGCACCCGATTGCCGTGGCGGCGCAATGTGCCGAATGGAAGCTTGACGCGCAGGCCCTGATGGCCGCCCTGCTGCACGACGCCATCGAAGATTGCGGCGTTACCAAGCCCGAGCTGATCGAACGCTTTGGCGCCCCGGTTGCCGAGCTGGTCGACGGGCTGACCAAGCTGGACAAGCTGCAGTTCAACACGCGCGAAGAAAACCAGGCCGAATCGTTCCGCAAGATGCTGCTGGCCATGGCGCGCGACGTGCGCGTCATTCTGGTGAAGCTGGCCGACCGCACACACAACATGCGCACGCTGGACGATGCGCCGCGCGAAAAATGGGCTCGCATCTCGCGCGAAACGCTCGAGATCTACGCGCCCATCGCGCACCGGCTGGGGCTGAACCAGACTTACCGCGAACTGCAGGAGCTCTCGTTTCGTCACCTGAAGCCCTGGCGCTACGCCACGTTGTCCAAGGCCGTGGCCAAGGCGCGAGGGCGCCGGCGCGATTTGATCCAGAAGGTGCAGAAAGAGGTCGAGTCCGCCTTCTCCGCTGCCGGCATGACGCTGCGGATCGCGGGCCGCGAAAAAACGCTCTATTCCATCTACCGCAAGATGGAAGAAAAGCACCTGAGCTTTGCCCAGGTGACCGACATCTACGGTTTTCGGCTGATCGTGCCGAACGTGATCGCCTGCTACACGGGCCTGGGCATCCTGCACCAGATGTACAAGCCGCTGCCGGGCAAGTTCAAGGACCACATCGCGATTGCAAAGCTCAACGGCTACCAGTCGCTGCACACCACCCTGGTGGGCCCGGCGGGTGTGAACGTGGAGTTTCAGCTGCGCACCGAGGCCATGCACGTGGTGGCCGAATCGGGCGTGGCGGCGCATTGGCTGTACAAGGCCGCCGAGCCCAATGCGGCAAGCAATGACCGGCTGGGCACCAAGTGGCTGCAGTCGCTACTCGACATTCAGGACGAAACCCGCGACGCGGCCGAGTTCTGGGACCACGTCAAGGTCGACCTGTTTCCCGATGCGGTCTACGTGTTCACGCCCAAGAGCCAGATTCTGGCGCTGCCGCGCGGCGCCACCGTGGTCGACTTTGCCTACGCCATTCACAGCAACATTGGCGACCACACCTCCGCCGCGCGCATCAACGGCGACCAGGTGCCGCTGCGCACCGAACTTAAGAACGGCGACGTGGTCGAGGTGATTACCGCTCCCGTATCAACGCCCAATCCGGCCTGGCTCGGCTTTGTTCGAACCGGGCGCGCGCGATCCAAGATCCGCCATTATTTGAAGACGCTGGCGCACGCGGAATCCGAAGGGCTGGGCGAAAAACTGCTGGCGCAGGCGCTGCGTGCCGAAGGCCTCAGCAAACTGCCGGCGGACGATACCGAGCACCAGGCGCTGTGGGAAAAGCTGCTGCGCTTTACCGGCAACCGCACCCGCGCCGAGCTGCTGACCGACATAGGCCTGGGCAAGCGAATTGCCAGCATCGTGGCCAAGCGGCTCGTGGCCATGCTCTCCGAACTGGGCGAGCGGCCGGATGCGCTACTGCTGAGCCGCGAGCGCTTCATTTCGCACGAAACCATTTCGCAGGGCGCCGTGACGCTGGACGGAAGCGAAAACTCTTCCGTTCGCTTTGCCCTGTGCTGCCGCCCGATTCCGGGCGACGAAATCGTCGGCTACTTGGGGCACGGCGAAGGCTTGGTGGTGCACACCGAAAGCTGCGGCGTCGGCCAACGCTTGCGGCACAAAGACAGCGAGCGCTTTTTCGCGGTCGAATGGGCCGACGAGCCCACCCGTGCTTTCGAAACCGGCGTAGTAATTACCGTGCGCAACGACAAGGGCGTGCTCGCACGGGTGGCCGCCACGCTGGCGGACGCCGAAGCCGACATCACGCACGTCGAAATGGCCGATGAAACGCCGCAAGATTCAACCGACCTGCGCTTTGTGATTGCCGTGCGTGATCGGAGCCACCTCGACGCGGTGTTGCGTGCGGCGCGGCGCACTGCATCGGTGCTGACGGCCGCGCGGACGGTTCCCGCGCCCTGAAATTTCGCCCCGGGCGGCGGTCTCAGGCCGCGGTGCCTGAACCCTGCGCGGGATAGCTCACAGACAGCAACTCGACCTCGTGCGTGCCGCCCGGCGTCACAAGCTTCACCACGTCGCCCTCGCGTGACTTGAGCAAGGCCCGCGCGATGGGCGAGATCCAGCTGACCTGCGACTGGGCGCTGTCCGCCTCGTCGATGCCCAGGATGGTCACACTGCGCTCGTCGCCCGTTTCATCGGCATAGCGCACCGTGGCGCCAAAGAAAACCTGATCGCTGCCGTGGTGCACCGAGGGGTCGGTCACCTCGGCAATTTCTAGCCGCTTGGTCAGAAAGCGAATGCGTCGATCGATTTCTCTCAGGCGCTTTTTGCCGTAGAGGTAATCGCCGTTTTCCGAGCGGTCGCCATTCTTGGCCGCCCAATGCACCGCCTCGACAACCTTGGGGCGCTCTTCGTCCATCAATTGCAGCAATTCATCGCGCAGCCGGGCATATCCCGCTGGCGTGATGTAGTTCTTGCTTCCGCTGGGCAGCGCCGGGCCGGCGCTTTCGCCGCCGTCGTCGTCTTCGTCGGCGTCTGTTTCCTTGGTGAATGCTTTGCTCAAGGCAAAACCTCCGAATTTAAAAAGGCCCGCAACTTTCATTGCAGGCCTTCATGATGAAGTGCGGCGAACTCCTGAGTCGCCCGTTCAACATATTGTGCCCCTATCCATGGGCACGATTCCTGGGTACCGGCCGGCTTGCTTCACCCCAGGTCGGAGCGCTTGCAGTCGAAAACCACGCTTTGCTCGACGGCGCGCAGCGCGGGCACCTTGTTCACGAAAGTCACGCCAGCGCTCATCAGGCGCCACTCCGTGGTCTTGAACAGCTTGAAGAGGCTCGTGGTTTCGACCCCGACCGTCGGGATGGAGTTGAAGACATAGACGGGCTCGCCGGACTGGCTTTCTTCTATGTTCACCAGGTCCGCCCTGAGCTTGCCCATGGTTTCCGTATCTTTCGTCCTGGAGCGAACGACGTCCATGTTGACGGTACGAGAGTGCTCGTCGATTGAAATCCTGCGGATCGAATTGAGGGACGAGGCGGTTCCGCTGTTCGCGCCCGGAATGCAGGTGATCTTTCCTGCCCAAGTCGAACCTGTGGCCGAAAACAGCAAGAAAAGGAGCGGAAATGCGAGTCTTTTTGCGTGAGTACCCATGATTCACTCTAAGCCGTTTCCCCGGCCGGCAGGGTTCGACCTATGTCTTACGGACTAATTGTTACGACATCAATAAACGTTAACATTTTGGTCTTCACGTGAAATAAGTCACATTCTTAATTCCCGAGGCTTGCTACTGATGAGTTGAGCGGGAGGGAAGCTCTGAGCTCTATGGACTCTGGTGGGAAGCAATGGTCACTCAGGTCATTCATAACGCGACCATCACGTTGCAGTTGCCCTTCGGCATGAGCGCCAGCGCCGAAGTCGCGGCGCTTCGGGCCGCGGGCATTCCGGTCGACGGCTTGGGCAATGCGACGTCGGGCTATCTGTTCGTGCGAACCACGGGCCGCGGCGACAACCGGACGAACACCTTTCGGTGGTTTGCCACGAGCATCGGCAGAGATCCCATCGACGTGACCAGTTTGCCTGGAGGCCCCTCTTTGGCATGCCGATAGGCAAAAGAAAAAGGGTTAGGACACGTTAATGTCCTAACCCTTTAAGAGAGTGGTGCGGCTGGCAGGAATTGAACCCACGACCCCTTGGTTCGTAGCCAAGTACTCTATCCAACTGAGCTACAGCCGCACAGCTATCGATTATAGCATCCATTTTTGGCCCAAACCGGATCAGGTTGGAAATGAATGCAAGTGGTAGGCCGTGATGGGCTTGAACCATCGACCAACGGATTATGAGTCCGCTGCTCTAACCAACTGAGCTAACGGCCCACGAGAGACCCCGATTCTATTCGCCGTGCGCCTTACTTACGGTGGCTCAGCGCGTTGCTGACCAGGCGCGAGGTGATGTCGACGATTTGGATCATGCGCTCGTAAGGCATGCGGGTCGGGCCGATGACGCCGAGGGTACCCACGACCTGCCCGTCGACTTCGTAGTTGGCGCTGACGATGGAAAGCTCTTCGATGGGCACCACCTGGCTCTCGCCGCCGATGAAGATGCGCACGCCCTCCGCCTTGCTCGACACATCGAGCAGCCGCATGAGCTGCGCCTTTTGTTCGAACAGTTCGAAGGCACGGCGCAGCTGGCCCATGTCGCTCGAAAAGTCGGTCACCGAGAGCAGGTTGCGCTCGCCGGAGATCACAACGTCGTCTTCCTGCGCTTCGGTGAGCACCTCGGAGCTGACCTTGACGGCGGCCTGCATCAAAGCGGCGATCTCGCCGCGCAGCTTTTCGACCTCGGACTGGAGCCGGTCGCGCACCTGCTCGATGGTCAGCCCCGCATAGTGGGCGTTGATGTAGTTCGACGCCTCGACGAGTTGCGACTGCGAATAGTCGGCCTCGGGAAAGATCACCCGGTTTTGCACGTCGCCGTCCGGCGAGACGATGATCACCAGCAGCCGCCGCTCGGAAAGCTTCAGGAACTCGATCTGCTTGAACACTGATGCCCGCCGAGGCGCCATGACGACGCCGACGAACTGCGACAGGTTGGACAACAGGCTGGCCGCGTTGGCTATCACCTTCTGCGGTTGGTCGGGCGCAAGGCTTGGCGCGCTCATCTGCTCGCGCTCGGCAGTGAGCATGGTGTCGACGAAAAGCCGGTAGCCACGTGCTGTGGGAATGCGGCCGGCGGAGGTGTGCGGGCTGGCAATCAGCCCCAGCGCCTCGAGGTCGGACATGACGTTGCGGATGGTCGCGGGCGAAAGGTCCAGCCCCGGCGCGCGCGACAAAGTCCGCGACCCGACCGGTTGGCCTTCGGCGATGTAACGCTCCACCAATGTCTTGAGGAGCAACTTGGCACGGTCGTCCAGCATTGCAAGATTTTAGTGTTGTAATTTGTACATGACTTCCCGCTTCCGCAACGTCGCCCTGATCGGCAAATACCAGGCTTCAGGCGCCCGGGCGCAAGCGGACGCGCGCGACGGCGTCATGGAAGATATTGGCGCCTTCCTGGAATCGCAAGGGTGCACGGTTTTCGTCGAAAAATCCGCCGCTGAGGAGGCCGACGCGGATGCGAGCGTGGGCGGCCGCTACCAGCCGCTGAGCGTGGAAGAAATCGGGCAGCGCTGCGACCTTGGCCTGGTGGTCGGGGGCGACGGCACCATGCTGGGCATTGGCCGGCAATTGGCGTCCTACGGCATTCCGCTGATCGGCATCAACCGCGGCCGGCTCGGCTTCATTACCGACATTCCGCTCGACAACTACCAGGCCACGCTGATTCCCATGCTGGCCGGCGAGTACGAGGAAGACCACCGCAGCCTCATGCATGCGCAGGTCATGCGCGACGGTGTGTCGGTGTTCGATGCGCTGGCAATGAACGATGTGGTGGTCAACCGCGACTCCACCTCGGGCATGGTCGAGTTGCGGGTGTCGGTGGGCCGGCACTTCGTGGCCAACCAGCGCGCCGACGGGCTGATCATTGCATCTCCCACAGGCTCGACGGCGTACGCGCTGTCGGCCGGCGGGCCGCTGCTGCATCCGGCGGTACCGGGGTGGGTGCTGGTGCCCATTGCACCGCACACCTTGTCAAACCGCCCGGTGCTGCTGCCCGACGCGGACGAGATCGTGATCGAGCTGGTGTCGGGGCGCGGCGCCAGCGCCAATTTCGACATGCAGTCCCTGGCCTCGCTCGCCATCGGCGATCGGGTAGTGGTGCGGCGCTCCGACTTCCGGGTGCGCTTTCTGCACCCGCGGGGCTGGAGCTATTTCGACACGCTGCGCAAGAAACTTCATTGGAACGAAGGGGGCTCCTGAGATGGCGCTGCGACGCATCGCACTGCGCGACTTCGTGATCGTGCGATCACTCGAACTCGACTTGTCCGCCGGTTTTACGGTGCTCACCGGCGAAACCGGCGCGGGCAAATCCATATTGATCGACGCGCTTCAGCTGGCGCTCGGCAACCGCGCCGATGCAGGCGCGGTGCGCGAGGGCGCCGAACGCCTGGACGTGAGCGCCGAGTTCGACGCCGACCCGGCCTTTGCGGCTTGGCTCGACGAAGGCGGATTCGAATCCGGCGACGCCCTGCTGCTGCGCCGCACTGTCGACCTGCAAGGCCGCAGCCGCGGCTGGATCAACGGCAGCCCGGCCACGGCCACGCAGTTGCGGGAGCTCGGCGACCGCCTGCTCGACATTCACGGCCAGCATGCGTGGCAAAGCCTGACGCGCCCCGAGGCCGTGCGCGGCCTGCTCGACGCCTATGCCGGCGTGCGCACCGATGCGCTCGACGCGGCCTGGCACGGCTGGCGGCAGGCAATCTCCGCACTCGACAACGCGCGCTCTGCACAAGATTCGCTGCAGCGCGAGCGCGAACGGCTGCAATGGCAGATTGCCGAAGTGATGAAGCTGGCGCCCGCCGAAGGCGAGTGGGAAGAGCTCTCGACCAACCACGCGCGCATTTCGAACGCGCAGGCTTTGATCGACGCGGCGCAAGGCGCAAGCCAGGCGCTCGAAGACGACGACAACGGCGCCCTTGCGGCGCTCGCGCGCGCGGTGACGCTGCTGCAGAACTGCGAGCACATCGAGCCCGAATTCCGTGCGCTCGGCGAAGTGCTGGCCTCCAGCGTGGCGCAGGCCTCCGACGCCGCGCATTCGCTGCACGGCTACCTGCGCGACGCCGAAGCCGATCCGCAGCGCCTTGCCGAACTGGACGAACGCATGGGGTTGTGGATGTCGCTGGCGCGCCGCTACAAGCGCACGCCCGACGACCTGCCCGCGCTGCTGGCGGGATGGCAAGCCGAGTTGAAGGCGTTGGACGCACAAAGCGATCTCGAAGGCCTGGAGCGCGCCGAACAGGCTGCACAGCAGGCCTACATGAAGGAGGCCAAGGCGCTCGCCAAGTCGCGCAAGCAGGCCGCGCCGCGCCTGTCCGAAGCGGTCACGCAAGCCATGCAGGGGCTGGGCATGCAGGGCGGCCGGTTCGAAGTCGAACTGCAGCCGCTGGCGCAGCCGGGCCGCGCGGGGCTCGAAGACGTCGCCTTTCTGGTGAGCGGCCATCCGGGCAGCACGCCCCGTCCCATCGGCAAGGTGGCTTCGGGCGGTGAGCTTTCCCGCATTGCCTTGGCCATTGCGGTCACCACAAGCCAGCTTGGCGCCGCGCAGACGCTGATCTTCGACGAGGTCGATGCCGGCGTGGGCGGGGCTGTCGCCGAGACCGTGGGGCGCCTCATGAAGCAACTCGGGCGCGACCGCCAGGTCCTGGCCGTTACGCATCTGCCGCAGGTGGCTGCGTGCGCCGATCACCACCTGGTGGTGGCCAAGCGCCAGACGGCCGCGGCCGGCCAGGACGGCCCGCGCACAGAAAGCGGCGTTTCGCGCCTGGACGACGAGAACCGCGCGCGGGAAATCGCCCGCATGCTCGGCGGCGAGAAGGTTTCGCACACTTCGCTGGCGCATGCCCGCGAAATGCTGGGCCACAAGACTTCGGCGACGCTGTGATGAACCTCGATCTGGTGCTCATCACCGGCATGTCGGGTTCAGGCAAATCCGTCGCATTGCATGCACTGGAAGACGCGGGCTACTACTGCGTCGACAACCTGCCGCCCGAGTTGCTGACACCCTTCATCGCGCTGCAGCACGAGCAGGAAGCCAAGCGCGTTGCCATTGCCATGGACGTGCGCAGCGGCGTGTCGCTGCCGATCGTTCCGCAGCAGCTCGAAGCGTTGCGGCACGACGGTGTTTCGCTGCGTTCGCTGTTTCTCGACGCCACCACCGATGCCCTGCTGCGGCGCTATTCGGAAACCCGTCGGCGGCATCCGCTGTCGCGCCAGGAGGGCCGCACCGACGCGCCCGAGCAGGAGCGCGCGCTGATACAGGCCATCGAACTGGAGCGCGAGCTGCTGGCCGACCTGCGCGATGGCGCCGACGTGATCGACACCAGCCTGATACGGCCGGCGCAGCTCCAGAGCTACATCAAGGCGCTGATTTCCGCGCCGCAAAGCGCGCTGACGCTGGTGTTCGAATCGTTCGCTTTCAAGCGCGGCGTGCCGCTGGACGCCGACTACGTGTTCGACGTGCGCATGCTCCCCAATCCGCATTACGTGCCCACCTTGCGGCCGCTCACCGGCCGCGACGCGCCAGTGGTCGAATGGCTGCGCGAGCATGAAGACGTGGCACGCATGTACGACGACATCGAGCAGTTTCTTTCGCGCTGGCTGGATGCGCTGGCGCGAGACCATCGCAGCTACGTGACGGTGGCCATCGGCTGCACCGGCGGCCAACACCGCTCGGTGTTCCTGGTCGAACAGCTGGCACGTGCCTTTGGCGCGCGTTGGGGTGCCCTCAAGCGGCACCGCGAGCTGGACGCGATCTGAACTCGCCCACAGCCGGCAGCTCTCGAAGCTAGCCTGCGCTGCTTTCCAGCAGCTTGCGCATCGGCGCCGGCAACCCGAGCCGCCCCCACTCCTCTGCCTCCACCCAGCGCGCGGTCTCGCTTTGCGGCTGGCCGCCCTGAAGCATCACCGGGTGAAGATGCAAGTCCTTGTGGGTCAGCACGTGCACGAAGGGCTGCAGGTCTTGGGCCTTGCGCTGCGCGGCCGGCGGCAGTGCGGCCAGCAAGTCTTCGCGGCTCTCGAACACCGGCAGGCAATAGAGGCCGGCCCAGATCCCCTTGGCGGGACGCTTTTCAAGCCAGACGCGGCCTTGCGCATCGCGCGCCAGCAGCGTCCAGAGCGACTGGGCACTGCGCTTGAGCTTGCGGGTCTTGACGGGATAGCGCTCCGGCTGGCCCTCGCGCAAGCCAGTGCAGATGCTGTTCACCGGGCAGATCATGCAGCTCGGCTTGCGCGGCAGGCAAACCGTGGCGCCCAGATCCATCACGCCCTGCGTGTAGCCCGCAATCGCTTCCTTCTGCCCGTCAGGCGGCAGCAGCTGCGTGGCCCGGTCCCACAGCGCGCGCTCCTGCGCCGACGAAGACATGTCTCCGCCGAAGCCGAGCACGCGTGTCAGCACGCGCTTCACGTTGCCGTCGAGAATCGCTACGCGCTCGCCGAAGCAGAAGGCCGCGATCGCCGATGCGGTGGAGCGGCCGATGCCAGGCAGCGTGGTGAGCTCTGCCGCGGTCCGCGGAAACTCTCCGCCGAAGCGCGCAACCACCTCTTGGGCGCAGCGGTGCATGTTGCGCGCGCGGCTGTAGTAGCCCAGGCCACTCCAGAGTCCGAACACCTCGTCTTCGGTGCCATCGGCCAAAGCCCGCACGGTCGGAAAACGTTCGAGAAAGCGCGCAAAGTAACCGAGCACCGTCGAAACCTGGGTCTGCTGGAGCATGACCTCCGACAGCCACACGCGGTACGGATCGCGCGTGTTCTGCCACGGCAGCTCGCTGCGCCCGTGGCTGCGCTGCCAGGCCACGATGCGCTGCGCAAAATCGAGCGGCACGTGCAACTCCTGCGTCGCGCCGCCGGTCGGCGGGCAATCAGGCTGCACGCAGTTCGCCGATGGCGGCCGCAGCGGCCGGCCTTCCCTGTTGCGCGATCATCGAAGTGAATTCCTGCAGCCGAAGATGCAGTTCGGCCAGGCTGCTCTCTTGCGCGGCAAGCTCCAGCAGGCGTTCGTCGAGGTTGCCGGCCGCATTTTGGATGCGCTCGATCGCCTCGATGCGCTTGCTGAAAGTGCGGCGGCGCTCCTTCAGCTGTGCGTCGATCTGTGCGCTGGCACCCTTGCTCCAGCGCTCGACCTCGGTCATGGCCGCTTCGTTGACCAGCCGCAGCCGGCTGGCGAGCGCACGCACCAGCTTGTCGCAAAAGTCCGCCTGCGCGAGCCTCAGCAGATTGCCGACGCTCAGGTAGTGGATGTGGCTGCGCTCGATCTGGCTCAGCTCCTGTTCGAAGCTCGTCAGGTCGGGCTCGGCCGGCGCCTGCAGGTTGAAGCCCTGCTCCGCATTGAGCTGGCGGAACGTGGCGTGCAGCATCGACTGGATCTCGGCCGTGGTGGCCTGCACTTCGCGCAGGTTGTTGCGCAATGAATCGAAGGTCTCGCCATACACCTTGCGCACGTTGAGCTTGATGCCCGGGCGCTTGAGCGCGGTCGAAAGCCGCACCATATCCTCCTTGAGCGCGGTGCGGCCGAGCACGGCATACACCTCGCGCAGCAGCTTGCCCTGCACGGAACGCAGCGCGAGGATGCGCGTGTTGCTGCCCTCGAACTCGTTCTGCTCCTGGTCGATGCGGGCGCGCATGTGGCGGATCACCGAAACGTTCTTGCCCCGCAGGCCCTGCAGTTCGAGCGCCTGCTCCGACAGATCGCGTTGGCGCACTTTCAGGATGCGCTCGGCTTCTACGCGCAATGCCACCATGCCTGCATCAACGGCAAGCCGCAACATGGTTTCGCGCTTGCCGAGCACGCCTTCGGCGAGCAGCGTTTCGAGCGCCAGCAAACGGCTGGCTTCGAGCAGCCGCCCGTCGCGCTGGATTTTTGCCTGCAGGCCCTTTTGCGCCGACACCGGCAGCACCTGCACGAGCGGAACCTCGAGAAACTTGGCCGCCACTTCACGCTGGCGCTCGATCTGCATTTCGATCTGCGCGGGCGTGCTGAGCGTGTCCCACATGGTGTCGATCTTGTTGAGCACCACGAAGCGCGTGTCGCTGCCTTCGTTTTCGGTGACCAGGTGCTCGCGCCAGATGGACAGGTCGGACCGCGTCACCCCGGTTTCGGCACCCAGGATGAAGACGACCGCATGCGCCTGCGGAATGAGGCTGACCGTGAGTTCGGGCTCGGCGCCAATCGCGTTCAGGCCCGGGGTGTCCAGAATGACCAGCCCCTGCTCCAGCAAGGGGTGCGGCATGTTCAGGATGGCGTGGCGCCAGCGCGGAATTTCGACTCGGCCTTCGGCGTCCTGCACCGGGTTGTCGTCGGGGGTTTCTTCGTTCCAGAAACCCAGCGCGTTCGCCTCGTCCTTGCTGACCCAGCGCACTTCGGCCACCTTGCCCATGGCTTGGGCCAGTTGTTCGGCGTTCTCGACGTCGATTGCAATCTCAGTCCAGCGCGTGGGCTTCTCGCGCCAGTGCGTGAGCGAATGGGGTTCCAGCCGGGTTTCGATCGGCAGCAGCCGCAGCTTGGGCGATACCGCGGCGTCGTAGCCCAGTTCGGTCGGGCACATCGTCGTGCGTCCGGCGCTGGCCGGCATGATGCGCCGCCCGTAGCCGGCGAAGAAGATCGCGTTGATCAACTCCGACTTGCCGCGCGAGAACTCGGCCACGAACGCGACCATGACCTTGCTGTTGCGAATCTGCAGCTCGAGGCCGCGCAGGCGCTCGGCCACGGCTTGGTCGAGCAGCTCGTTCTCGGTCAGCCAGCGGGACAGCCACTGGAGGCGGTGAGCAAAATTGCTTCGCCAGGCGCCGTGCTGATCGAGTTGTTGGTTGAAAGAGCGGCTCAAAGGAAATATGTAAGAAACAACTTACAAATATAGCATCGCAAGCTGTGGAGCAACCGTTTGCAGGATATTCGAACGCGGACGCCGAAACACTATTTTTGACAATTTGGGCAATAGTAAGTGGAACGCTGGCCTTGGCGTAGCTGCCGTATCGGCGTTGCGCAGACCCGACAGGGTTCCCCGGCCCGGCCATAGACCGTGGCCTCGAGCTGGAAATAACCGTTCTGCCCGTCCACATTAGAGAAATCGCGCAGCGTGCTGCCGCCCTTCTCCACCGCCCTGGCCAGAATCTCCCGCACCGCCGCGTGAAGCTTCAACGCCCGCGGCCGGCTGATGCGTGCGGCGGACAGCGTCGGTCGAATGCCCGCCTGGAACAGCGCCTCTGACGCATAGATGTTGCCGACGCCCACCACCACATCGCCCGCGAGCAGCACCTGCTTCACCGCGGTGCGGCGCTTTCGAAGGCCGGCGTGGAACGCGTCGAAATCGAACCCGTCGCCCAGCGGCTCCATGCCCAGTCCGCCGAGCAACTTGATGGCCCATGGCGCCGCCTCGTCCTCGACATACACCACGGCGCCGAAGCGGCGCGGATCGTTGAGCCGCAGGGTACCCCGGTCGGTCACGAGATCGAAGTGATCGTGAACGCCGGGCGGCGGCAGCGCCGCATCGAAGCGCAGGCTGCCCGACATGCCCAGGTGCAGCAGCAACAAGCCGCGATCCAGGTCGATCAGCAGGTACTTGCCGCGCCGGCGCACTTGCAGCACCTGCCGGCCGACCAAGGCGTCGGGCGCGACCATCAACGCCCACCGCAAAGGCTTGCCGATGCGCACCGCATCGATGCGTGCACCGGCAATGCGTTCGGCAAAACCGCGCCGCGTCACTTCAACTTCGGGAAGCTCTGGCATAAGAATAAAAACTCCGGGCTGCGATGAAGCCCCACGCGGTGCTCGCTCAAAAGCTTGGATTATTATGGTTCGATGATTCCATCGCCCCGCCGACACCGCCTTGCGGCGGCCGCGTCTCTCGTGCTGCTTGCTTGCGCGGTTCACGCGCAAACCTCCGATCCCGCTGCGCCCAACAGCCCGGCGCCCATCATCGAGCGGCCGACTCCGTCCCGGCCGGGCGCAAGGCCGCCGGCTGCAGCGCCGGTCGCCGCCAAACCGGCGAGCGAAACCGTCGCACAGCCCTCGGCGCTCACGGCCGAGCTGTTCTACGAAATCCTGATGGGCGAGATGACCACGCGCTCCGGCGACCCCGGAGCGGGCTACGCGCTGGTGCTCGACGCGGCGCGGCGGCTGCGTGACGGCAAGCTGTTTCAGCGCGCGGTCGAAATTGCATTGCAGTCGCGCTCGGGCGATGCAGCGCTTGCAGCGGCCCGCGCCTGGCAGGAAACGCTGCCCAACTCGCGCGACGCACGCCGCATCGAACTCCAGATCCTGATTGCGCTCAATCGCATCGGCGAAACGGCCGAGCTGCTGCGCGCCGAAGTCGCCGCCACCTCGCAAGTCGAACGCCCCATGCTCATGGCGGTGATCGTGCGCAACTACTCGCGCTCCACCGACAAGAAACTGGCCGCCTCGGTGGTCGAGCAGGCACTGGCCGACGAACTCAGGAAACCCACCACCGGTGGGCTGGCCTGGGCGACGGTGGGCCGGATGCGCCTGAATGCGGGCGATACCTCCGGTGCGCTCGACGCTGCATTCAAGGGCCAGGAAATCGATCCCGCCTCCGACGCGCCGCCGGCGCTGGCGCTCGAAATGATCGACCCCAGCCAACCGCTGGCCGAGCCGATCGTCACGCGCTACCTTGCCAGCAACCCCAAGGCCTCGCCGGACCTGCGTGTTGCCTACGCACGCGTGCTGGTCGAGAACCGCCGCTTTGCCGATTCCACCGCCCAACTGCAGGCGCTGACTGCGGCGCGGCCGGAACTGGCCGAACCCTGGCTGCTGCTCGGCAGCCTGCAGGCGCAGGCCCGCCAGGACGGGGCTGCCGAAACATCGCTCAAGCGTTATGTCGAACTCGCCGCGTCCCAAAAAGACCAGAAGGATGCGGACGACCGCCAGCGCGGCACCACGCAGGCATACCTGCTTCTCTCGCAACTCTCGGAGCGCCGCAAGGACTTCACGGGCGCGGAGCGCTGGCTCGCACGCGTCGACAGCACCGACGACCTGGTCGTGGCGCAGACCCGCCGCGCAGGCCTGCTGGCACGCCAGGGCAAGCTGCCGCAAGCGCGCGAAGTGCTGCGCGGCCTGCCCGAGCGCACGCCGGAGGACAAGAAGCAGAAGTTCCTCGCCGAAGTGCAGTTGCTGCGCGACGCCAAGCAATACCAGGCCGCCTACGACATGCTGGCGCAGGCTTCCGTGGCCGCGCCGAACGACACCGACCTGATCTACGACCAGGCCATGGTGGCCGAGAAGCTGAACCGGCTTGACGAAATGGAACGGCTCCTGCGCCGGCTGATCGAACTCAAGCCCGAAAACCAGAACGCCTACAACGCGCTCGGCTACTCGTTCGCCGATCGCAAGATCCGGCTCGACGAGGCGCGCACCCTGATCCAGAAAGCGGTGCAGCTGGCGCCGCAAGACCCGTTCATTGCAGACAGCCTGGGCTGGGTCGAATTCCGGCTGGGCAACACGACCGAGGCCATTCGCATCCTCGAGGCGGCCTACAAGACGCGGCCCGATCCGGAGATCGGCGCGCACTTTGGTGAAGTGCTCTGGACGGTCGGCCAGAAAGATCGCGCCGTCACGATCTGGAAAGAGGCGTTGCTGAGCGACGCCGAAAACGAAACCCTGCAGGAGACGCTCAAGCGCCTGCGGGTGAAGCCGTGACGGCAATGCTCGCCCCGGACTTACAGGGCGGCCGCAGGGGCTTGCTGGCGGCGGGCGTTGCGGCGCTCCTGGTAACGGCCGGTTGCGCGCAGCTCTCCGGCGGCGTGCGGCCTCAGGGCACCGACACCTGGAGCGGCCGCATGTCGCTGCGCATCGACAGCCAGCCGGTGCAGACCTTCTCCGCCTTGTTCGAATTGCGCGGTTCTCCGGAAGCGGGCGAGCTGTCGCTCACGAGCCCCATCGGCAGCACCCTGGCCCAACTGCACTGGTCGCCCGGCGAGGCCCTGCTCAAGAACGGCAGCGAAGTCCGGCGCTACGAGTCGGTCGATGCGCTGATCGAAGCCGCCACCGGTGCCGCAATACCCGTCGGCGCGCTCTTCGGCTGGCTCGCCGGACGCGACGACCGCGTTCCCGGCTGGCGCCCCGACTTGGCGCAGATTTCGAACGGCCGCCTGCAGGCCACGCGTGAGAACCCGGGACCTACGGCCGACCTGCGCATCGTGTTCGAACGGTCATGAAGGCGATCTACGACCTTCCCGCACCGGCCAAGCTCAACCTCTTCCTGCACATCACCGGCCGGCGCGAAGACGGCTACCACCTGCTGCAGTCGGTCTTCATGCTGATCGACTGGTGCGACACGCTGCACGTCGAACTGCGGCGCGACGGGCAGCTCAGCCGTGAAGATCTGACGACCGAATTGCCGCCCGACGACCTGGTGCTGCGCGCGGCCCGGGCGCTTCAGGTGCATGCCAGCCCCGGCCAGGGGGCCCATATCGGCGTTGCCAAGCAGGTTCCGGCGCAGGCCGGCATGGGCGGAGGCTCTTCGGACGCCGCAACGTGTCTGCTGGCGCTCAACCGCTTGTGGAACCTGAACCTGCCGCTGTCGCGCCTGGCTGAAATCGGCGTGAAACTGGGTGCCGATGTTCCGTTTTTCCTCGGGGGCCGCAATGCCTGGGTCGAGGGAATCGGCGAGAAAATCACCCCCGTGAATGTGCCTGCGGCACGTTTCGTTGTGGCCAAGCCACCCGAGGGACTCGACACGCGCTTAATTTTTTCTGCGCCAGACCTTCAACGCGCCACTCCTGTTGCTATAATCTCGGGCTTTGCTGCAGATAGCGAACAGCTTGAAGCTCCAAACCAGGAAAGCAGTGCTTTCAAGGTTTTCGACTTCGGCCACAACGACCTGCAGCCGGTTGCCCAACGGCTTTGCCCCGCAGTCACCGAAGCCATCGAATGGCTCGGCGCCCAAGGATTGAAGGCCCGGATGACCGGCTCCGGAAGTTCGGTATTCGCGAAATTGCCGCAAGGGCCGCAAGAAGCGAAACTGGCCGAAGCCCCCGCGGGCTGGCAGGTTCGTCAATGCAGCAACCTGGCCGTTCATCCACTTTGGGGATGGGCGACCTGAAGATAATCGGATCGTGATGGGTCCGATGCGACATATATCGGTTTGTGGTGAAAACCATCGACCCGTGTAGGGGAGTCGCCAAGTTGGTTAAGGCACTGGATTTTGATTCCAGCATGCAAAGGTTCGAATCCTTTCTCCCCTGCCAAATCTCTTCAGGCTGCGGTCTCACCGCCGCAGCGCTTTCAGACTGCGGCCCACGGGCCGCAGTGCTTCTTTTGCAGCCTACCCGCTGCAATAATCGGCGGCCTCCGGGCCGCCACCACGACTCAAACTCTTTGGCGGCTTCCTAAAAGCCATTCGACTGCCGGGACGCGCTCATGCAGGCTAATCACCCTGATTTCATGGTTTTCACCGGCAACGCCAATCCTGGCCTGGCCGCAGAAATCGCGCAAAACCTCGGTACCTCGCTGGGTGCCGCGCGCGTGGGTCGCTTCTCCGACGGCGAAGTCACCGTCGAGATCAACCAGAACGTCCGGGCGCGCGATGTGTTCGTGGTGCAGTCCACCTGCGCACCGACCAACGAAAACCTGATGGAACTGCTCATCATGGTCGACGCGCTCAAGCGCGCCTCGGCCGAGCGGATCAGCGCCGTGATTCCCTACTACGGCTATGCCCGCCAGGACCGCCGCCCGCGCTCCAGCCGGGTGCCGATCTCGGCCAAGGTGGTGGCCAACCTGCTGGAAACCGTGGGTGTTGAGCGCGTGCTCACCATGGACCTGCACGCCGACCAGATCCAGGGCTTCTTCGATATTCCGGTCGACAACATCTATGCGTCGCCGGTGCTGCTGGGCGACCTGCGCCAGAGAAACTACGAAGACCTGATCGTCGTGTCGCCCGACGTGGGCGGTGTGGTGCGCGCACGCGCGCTGGCCAAGCAGCTGAACTGCGACCTCGCCATCATCGACAAGCGCCGCCCGAAGGCCAACGTGAGCGAGGTCATGAACGTGATCGGCGAAATCGACGGCCGCAACTGCGTGATCATGGACGACATGATCGACACGGCCGGCACGCTGGTCAAAGCGGCCGAAGTGCTCAAGGAACGCGGCGCAAAAAGCGTCTACGCCTATTGCACGCACCCGATCTTCTCGGGCCCGGCCATCGAACGCATCACCCACTCCGCCCTCGACGAAGTGGTCGTGACCAACACCATTCCTCTTTCCGACGGCGCTCTGGCGTGCGGAAAGATCCGCCAACTTTCCGTGGCACCGCTGATCGCCGAAACGATCCAGCGCATTGCCAAGGGCGAGTCGGTCATGAGTTTGTTCTCGGACCAGGACAACCTGTTCTGAGCAAAAAGCGGGCGCCACTTCCTTTTTCCGGAACGGCGCCCTTGTTGAACCGGAGTCGCACTGGTCGCGGTGGACTCTCACAGGAGTTATTATGAAATTCGTCGCTTTTGAGCGCGCCAAGCAGGGCACGGGTGCGAGCCGCCGTCTCCGCATCTCGGGCAAGACGCCCGGTATCGTCTATGGTGGTGAAGGCAAGCCCCAGCTGATCGAGCTCGATCACAACGCGTTGTGGCACGCCCTCAAGAAGGAAGCCTTCCACGCCTCGATCCTCGAAATGGAACTCGGCGGCGCCACCAGCAAAGTGCTGCTGCGCGACGTGCAGTACCACCCGTTCCGCCAGCTGGTGCAGCACATCGACTTCCAGCGCGTCGATGCAAAGACCCGCCTGCACATGAAGGTGCCGCTTCACTTCAAGGGTGAAGAAGAGTCCGACGCCGTCAAGCTCGACCACAACCTGGTCACGCACGTGATGAACGAGCTCGAAGTGAGCTGCCTGCCGAGCGACCTGCCCGAGTTCATCGAGGTCGACCTCTCCAGCCTGAAGAAAAACGCCACGCTGCACGTGAGCGACATCAAGCTGCCCAAGGGCGTGAAGTTCGTGAGCCACGGCAAGCTGAACCCCGTCATCGTGTCGGCCGTGCCTCCGCTGGTCGCCGAAGAGCCGGCACCTGCCGCTGAAGGCGCAGCACCTGCCGAAGGCGCTGCAGCTGCCGGTGGCAAGCCTGCCGCCAAGACGGCAAAGCCCGCTGCGAAGAAGTAATTCTTCCCGCACCCTGCAAAAGGCCCGCTTCGTGCGGGCCTTTTGCTTTTGGGGCGGCGAGATAATTCCCTCATGATCAAGCTGTTTGTCGGCCTCGGTAATCCCGGGCCTGAATACGAAGCCACACGGCACAACGCGGGCTTCTGGTGGATCGACGCACTCGCACGCGACTGGAAGCTCAATCTGGTGCCCGAGCGCAGCTATCACGGCCTTGCGGCGCGCGCGAACATCGGCGGGCAGAGCGTGTGGCTGCTCGAGCCGCAAACCTTCATGAACCTGTCGGGCAAATCGGTCGGCGCGCTCGCGCGCTTCTTCAAGATTGCGCCCGAAGAAATTCTCGTGGCGCACGACGAGCTCGACGTGGTGCCCGGCCAGGCCAAGCTCAAGTTCGGCGGCAGCCATGCGGGCCACAACGGCCTGCGCGACATCCATGCGCAGCTGGGCACCGGCGACTACTGGCGCCTGCGCCTGGGCATAGGCCATCCCGGCGTGAAGTCGGAGGTGATCAACTGGGTGCTCAAGAAGCCGCTGAAGGAACAGCGCGAAGCCATCGAAGACGCCATCGTCCGCACGCTGCATGCGGCCCCTGCCCTGGTGGCGGGCGAGATGGAAAAGGCTACCTTGATCATTCACACGAGCAAACCGCCCCGGCCCAAACCGCCGCGGCGAGAGCCCGGCGACGGAGGCACGCCCGCCGCCACCTAGTCAGCCGGCAACGAGAGCGCGGGAGAGAGAAAAGGGAGAGAAATAAAAATGAGAAGAAGCAGAAGAGCCACCCAGGTCGGGAAAACCGGCGCAGCTATAGTTTTAATAGCATCAAGTGTTCTCTGGCTACCCGCCGCGGCACAGGGAAGGTCCGAAACCTACCGCTGCGGCAACACTTATACCGACCGGCCCTGCGAGGGCGGAAAACCGGTGAAGGTCGACGACGTGCGTACCGAGGCAGACCGCCGCGCCTCGGAGACCGCCACCCACAAGGCCGAGGTTCGCGCCGACCAACTCGAGCGCGTTCGCCTGTCCCAGGAAAAAGAAGCCTACGAGCGCGATCGCCGCTCCGCCCACGAGGCCAGGCAGGCAGCGGTCGCCGAGCGAAAGCTCGCGTCTTCCGAGCAACTCGCGCAGGCACGCGCCCGAAAACTCGCCTCCGAGCCGCACAAGTCGAGCACGCGTTTCAGCGGGGCAACCGGAGGGAAACCAGCTTCGTCGCCGGACGGCGCCGGAGGCGGCAAGAAAAAGCGAAAGCCGTCGTCCGGCTCAGACGCCGGCTGACGGCGCTGGCGGCCGCGGCTCCACAGCCGCGGCTGCTGCCTTGGCCGCGGCAAGCCGCTCGAACTTCTGCCACAGCGTCTCGCGGCTTTCCACGTGTTCCGGATTGATGGGGATGCACGCAACCGGGCACACCTGCACACACTGCGGCTCGTCGAAATGGCCCACGCATTCGGTGCACTTGCGCGGGTCGATCTCGTAGAACTCGGCGCCCATGTAGATCGCATCGTTCGGGCACTCGGGCTCGCAGACATCGCAGTTGATGCATTCGTCGGTGATCATGAGGGCCATACCCGATTATCGCGAACAAGGCACGCTTGTTGCACGAGTCGGGTTATGCTGCGCCCCGCCCCATGAGCCTGTTCATTCTCAAGCGCCTCGCCACGCTGATCGCCACGCTGATCGGCGCCTCGGTCATAGTGTTTCTTGTCCTGGAGATCCTGCCCGGCAACGCCGCGCAGTTGCTCATGGGCCCCGATGCCGCGCCGGAAGCAGTGGCCGCGCTGGCCGCCAAGCTCGGCCTCGACCAGCCCGCCTGGACGCGCTACTGGCAGTGGATTGCGGGCCTCCTGACCGGCAACCTCGGCGACAGCTACGCCTACAGCACCCCGGTGCTCGACCTCATCCTGGAACGGCTCGCGCTCACCGTGCCTTTGGCGCTGCTCGCGATGGCGCTGACGACGGTGCTTGCGCTGCTTGTGGGCGTTACCGCCGCAGCGCGCCACAACAAGCTCGGCGACGTGGGCCTGATGGGCCTCACGCAGGTGGGCATCGCCATTCCCAATTTCTGGTTCGCGATCCTGCTCATTTTGGTGTTCTCCGTTCAGCTGCAATGGTTCTCGGCCGGCGGCTTCGAGGGCTGGGGCGAGGGTGTCTTCGCCGGCATCAAGTCGCTGCTGCTGCCGGCCCTCTCGCTGGCGGTGGTGCAGGCGGCCATCCTCGCGCGCATCACGCGTTCGGCGGTGCTCGAAGTGATGCGCGAAGACTTCGTTCGCACGGCGCGCGCCAAGGGCGTTTCGCAGCGCGCGGTGCTCTGGACCCACGTGCTGCGCAACGCGATGATTCCGGTGGTCACGGTCATGGGCATGCAGTTTTCCGAACTGCTGGCCGGCACCATCGTGATCGAAAAAGTGTTCTACCTTCCTGGCCTGGGCCGGCTGATCTTCGAGGCCATCGGCAACCGCGACCTGATCGTGGTGCGCAACTGCGTGATGCTGCTCGCGGCCCTGGTGGTCATCGTGAACTTTGTGGTCGACGTGCTCTACGCCGTGATCGACCCGCGCATCAAGGCGAGCGACATATGAGCGCTGTACCCATTCCGAGCGCGGCGGCGCTCAAGGTTCCCGGCTTCTGGCGCCGCGCGCTGCGGCACCGCAGCTTCGTGCTCGGCGGCGTGCTCACGCTGCTCCTGCTGCTGGCTGCGGTCGTCTCGCTGGTGTGGACGCCGTGGTCGCCCTACGAGATGGACATGCCCAACAAGCTCAAGCCGCCTTCTGGCGCGCACTGGCTGGGCACCGACACCTACGGGCGTGACGTGGCCTCGCTGCTGCTGGTGGGCGCGCGGGCGTCCATCCTGGTGGGCATGATTGCCGTGGGCATCGGCCTTGTCGTCGGCACGGCGCTGGGCCTCTTGGCCGCGGCGCGGCGCGGCTGGGTCGAAGAAGCCATCATGCGGCTCACCGACTTCTCGCTCGCCTTCCCGGCCATCCTGTCGGCCATCATGATGACGGCCGTGTTCGGCGCCGGCATCGTCAATGCGATCATCGCAATCGGCATCTACAACATCCCGACCTTCGCGCGCATCACGCGCGCATCGGCCAACGCCATCTGGTCGCGCGAATACGTGGCGGCCGCGCGCGCATGCGGCAAGGGCTCGTTCGCCATCACCATGCAGCATGTGCTGCCCAACATCTCGGCTGTGCTGATCGTGCAGATCACCATCCGCTTCGCGATTGCCATCCTGGCCGAGGCCGCCCTCTCCTACCTCGGCTTGGGCACGCAGCCGCCGCAGGCCTCCTGGGGCCGCATGCTCAACGAGGCGCAGACCATGATGTTCCAGTCGCCCCTGCTCGCGGTGTTTCCGGGCATGGCCATCGCCTTGGCAGTGCTGGGACTCAACCTGCTGGGCGACGGCCTGCGCGATTTGCTCGACCCGCGCCTGGCGAGGGCGCGTTAAGCCATGCCTCTTCTCGAAGTCAAGGACCTGCACGTCGAGCTGCAAACGCAGCGCGGCCCCGCCGAGGCCGTGCGCGGCATCGGCTTCACGCTAGAGCGCGGCGAAACACTGGGCATCGTGGGCGAATCGGGCTGCGGCAAATCGATCACGGTGCAATCGCTCATGGGCCTGTTGCCCGCCACCGCAAAGGTCAGCGGCAGCATCCGCTTCGACGGCACCGAGCTCGTGGGCCTGGGCGAAAAAGCCATGTGCCAGATTCGCGGCAACCGCATCGGCATGATCTTCCAGGAGCCGATGACGGCACTGAACCCGGTTCACACCATTGCGCGCCAAGTCGGCGAACCGCTGCGCCTGCACCGCGGGCTCAAAGGCGCCGAGGCGCGCAAGGAAGTGCTCGCATTGCTGGAGCGCGTGGGCATTCCCGATGCGGCTTCGCGGCTCGATGCCTACCCGCACCAGTTTTCGGGCGGACAACGCCAGCGCATCGGCATTGCCATGGCGCTGGCCTGCGGGCCCGACCTGCTCATTGCCGACGAGCCCACCACCGCGCTCGACGTCACCATCCAGAAGCAGATCCTCGAGCTCATCCAGGGCCTGGTCGCGGAACGCGGCATGGCGTTGATCCTGATCTCGCACGACCTTGGCGTCATTGCCCAGAGCGTCTCCAAGATGCTGGTGATGTACGGCGGCAGCGTGGTCGAGAGCGGCCCGACCGAAACCGTATTCGCCGAGCGCGCGCATCCGTACACGCAGGGGCTGTTCGCGGCGCGGCCGGCGCTTGGTGCGCCGCGTGGCATTCGCCTGGCGACCATCCGCGGCAGCGTGCCCGAACTGATCGACCTGCCGAAAGGCTGCCCTTTTGCGGGCCGATGCAAGTACACCGTCGACGCCTGCCATGCGACCAAGCCTGCGCCCACGATGCTGCCGCACGACCACGCGGTGCGATGCATCCGGCTCGAAGAGATTGCCTCGGAAGGCGCCCTCGCATCATGAGCCAATCGATCAGCAACCAGCCCCTGCTCGAGGTGACCGACCTCGTGCGCCACTACGCCCTGCCGCGCGAAAAGCTCTTCGGCCCGCCGCCGCTCGTCAAGGCGCTCAACGGCGTGAGCTTCAAGGTCGAGGCCGGCCGCAGCCTGGGCATCGTCGGCGAATCGGGCTCGGGCAAGTCGACCATCGCACGCCTGGTGATGGCGCTCGACACGCCCACCTCGGGCAGCGTGCGCATGCTGGGCCGCGACCTGCACCAGTTGCCCCGAAGCGAACTGCGCACGGCGCGGCGCGACTTTCAAATGGTGTTTCAGGACCCCTACGGCTCGCTCGATCCGCGCCAGACGGTGGCGCGCATCGTGGCCGAGCCACTCGAGGCGTTGGCCGAAACGAGCCGAGCCGTGCAGCGCGAGCGCGCCTCGGAGGCGCTGGCCGCGGTGGGCCTGCGCACCACCGACATGGACAAGTACCCGCACGAATTTTCGGGCGGGCAGCGCCAGCGCATCGCGATTGCGCGCGCGCTCATCACGCGCCCCAAGCTCATCGTGGCCGACGAACCCGTGAGCGCGCTCGACGTGTCCGTGCAGGCCCAGGTGCTCAACCTCATGCAAGACCTGCAGCAGCAGTTCGGCATCAGCTACCTGCTCATCAGCCATGACCTCGCGGTGGTGAACCATCTGTGCGACGAAGTCTGCGTGGTGTGGAAGGGCAAGATCGTCGAGCAAGGGCCGCCTGGCGAGCTTTTCAGCAATGCGCAGCATCCGTACACGCGCACCCTGCTCGATGCGGTGCCGCGCACGCCGGCAGGCGGCACGTTGCTGGCCGCCTGAGTAAACGCCGCGCAAATCCGCATCCGGGTACGTCCCGAGGAAAAAGCGCCGCTGCAGGCAAGCAGCAACGCGCCCGCTGCGAGAGAATGACTTTGGCTGCGCGCGTGGCATCTTTCGTGCTGCGTGCTCTTGCTCCGCGCCGCGGCGCCTCCATTCGGGGCGCCGTGCGCGTTGAAGCAGCCAAATCGCACACCCAGTTTTTCCGGAGATCACACCGTATGCTGAATCGTCGCACCCTCCTTGCCACCGCCGGCGCCACCGTTGCCCTGGCCACTCCTGTCGCCGGCATGGCACAGGGGCGGAAGGACGCCATCGTGATCGGCATGGCGCTCGAGCCGCCGGGGCTCGACCCCACTGCGGGTGCCGCGGCCGCGATTGGGGAAGTGGTGCACTACAACATCCTCGAGACGCTCACCAAGATCAACGCCGACGGCAACGTCACGCCTCTTCTGGCCGAAAGCTGGGAGGTTTCGCCCGACCTGAAGACCTACACCTTCAAGCTCAAGCGCGGCGTCAAATACCAGAACGGCGAACCCTTCAACGCCAACACCGTGAAGTTCGCCTTCGATCGCGCGGGCGGCGAGAAGAGCACCAACAAGGACAAGCGCACCTTCGCTAACCTGAGCACGCAGGTGGTCGACGACTACACCGTGGTCATCATCAACAAGGAAATCGACCCCGACCTGCCCTTTGTGCTGGGCCAGGCCACGGCGTCGATCGTCGAGCCCAAGAGCGCCGACACCAACGCCACCAAGCCGGTGGGCACGGGCCCCTACAAGCTCGACAACTGGGCCAAGGGCTCGTCGATCACGCTGAGCAAGTGGGACGGCTTTCGCAGCCCCGGCACCGCGAAGATCAACAAGGTCACGTTCCGCTTCATTGCCGACGCCGCCGCGCAGGCCGCGTCGCTGCTGGCCGGCGACGTCGACGTGTTCACTCGCATCGGCACGCGCGTGGTGCCGCAGTTCAAGAACAACCCGCAGTTCCAGACCATCCTGGCCGGCTCGCGCGCCAAGACCATTCTTTCGATCAACAACAAGAAGAAGCCGCTGGACGACGTGCGCGTGCGGCGCGCCATCCTCTCGGCCATCGACCGCAAGGCCGTGATCGAAGGTGCGGCGGACGGCTTCGGCGTGCCGATCGGCAGCCACTACGTGCCGGGCGCGGCGGGCTATGTCGACACGACTGCCGCCAATCCGTTCGACATTGAAAAGGCCAAGAAGCTGCTCGCCGAAGCCGGCGTGAAGACGCCGCTCGAACTCACCATGACCCTGCCGCCGCCGCCCTATGCACGCCAGGGCGGCGAAGTGATCGTGGCCCAGTTGGCCAAAATCGGCATCACGGTGAAGGTGCAGAACGTCGAGTGGGCCCAGTGGCTCAGCGGCACCTACGGCAACAAGGACTACGACCTGTCGATCGTGTCGCACGTGGAGCCCTTCGACCTCGGCAACTACGCCAAGGCCGACTACTACTGGGGCTACCAGTCGAAGGCCTTCAACACGCTGTTCGACAAGATCAAGTCCACGGGCAATGCGGCCGAACGCGCCAAGCTGCTCGGCGACGCGCAGAAGATGCTGGCCGCCGATGCAGCCAACGGCTTCCTCTACCAGCCGCAGTTCCCGACCATCGCAAAGAAGAACGTGAAGGGCCTCTGGAAGGAAAACCCGATCTTCGTGAACGACCTGTCGGCGCTGTCTTGGGGATGAGCACGGACGTGTCTTCCCTCTCCTCTGCATTGAACGACCTTTCCGCCCAGGAGCTCTCCACCGCCTACCGCGACAAGCGGCTGTCGCCGGTCGAGGTCACTCAGGCCGTCATCGCGCACATCGAACGCTGGGAACCGAAGCTGCAGGCCACCTGGCTCTTCAGGCCCGAAGCCGCGCTCGAACAGGCGCGGGCTTCGGAAGCGCGCTGGCAGCGCGGCGAAGCGCTGGGCCCGCTCGACGGCGTGCCCGCCACCATCAAGGAAAACATCGCCACGCGCGGCGACCCGATGCCGGCCGGCACAGCCGCCGTCGACCTGAAGCCGGCAGCCGCCGATGCCCCGCCGGCCGCGCGCCTGAAGGAAGCCGGCGCGGTCATCGTGAGCAAGACCACGATGCCGGACTACGGCATGCTGTCTTCGGGGCTTTCGAGCTTTCACAAGCTGGCGCGCAATCCGTGGGACCTGAGCAAAACTCCCGGCGGCTCCAGCGCCGGAGCCGGCGCGGCGGCTGCCGCGGGCTACGGCCCGCTGCACATCGGCACCGACATCGGCGGCTCGCTACGGTTGCCCGCAAGCTGGTGCGGCATCTTCACGCTCAAGCCGAGCCTGGGCCGCATTCCCATCGATCCGCCCTACATGGGTCGCGCCGCGGGCCCCATGACCCGCAGCGTGGCCGATGCTGCGCTGATGATGCAGGTGCTCTCCAAGCCCGATGCGCGCGACAGCATGAGCCTGCCGCCGCAAGACATCGATTGGGCGAGCTTCGATGTCACGCCCGACCATTTGCGTGGGCTGCGCATCGGCCTGCTGCTCGACGCGGGCTGCGGCCTGGCGGTGGAGCCCGAGATCGAAGCGGCCGTGGAGAATGCGGCGCGCCTGTTCGAAAAGGCTGGTGCGATCGTCGAAACCATGCAGCCTTTCATGTCGCAAGCCATGCTCGACGGCATGGACCATTTGTGGCGCATGCGCTCGCTGGTGGACATGAAGACCCTGCGCGCCGACCAGCGCGCCAAGGTGCTGCCCTACATTCGCGAGTGGGCCGAGAGCGCGGCCGAGTTCAGCGGCGAACATGTGTTCCGCAGCTTCAGCCAGTTCCACGCAACGCGCGTGGCGGCGGTGCAGGCCTGCGCACGGTTCGACTACGTGATCTCGCCAGTGTCGCCCAACATGCCCGCAGCCGCGGAAGCGCCCTCGCCGACCAACGATCCGCTGCGGCCGCTGGAGCACATCGGGTTCACTGTCCCGTTCAACATGTCGGAGCAGCCGGCGTCTTCAGTGAACTGTGGGTACTCGGCGAGCGGGCTGCCGATCGGGCTGCAGATTGCCGGGAAGCGTTTCGACGATCTCGGCGTGCTGCGCGTGTCGCGTGCTTTCGAGCTGATTCGGGAGTCGCAGCGGGCCTGGCCTGTTCTGCCGTAGCGCTTTTGCCGCCGCTGTTCAGGGCGGCGCGCCCGCCGACGGGGTACCTTTCTCCGCGAATGTCCCCCGGCCTTCGGCCTCCTCCTTTATTTCGCTGCGCAAGGCACCCCGCCAGCGGGTGCGTTGCACAGAGCGGTGGTTGATCAGCGGTACATCAGCAGCGTGCCCCGGTGCACAGGGCATCGGGTGCTCCACGCAGCGAAATAAAGGAGGAGGGGCGCAGCCCCGGGGGACATTCGCGGAGGG